>JACMPW010000005.1 GCA_014377305.1 Candidatus Altimarinota bacterium
ACTGCTACATTCACTCCTACGCCAAGTAGTACTGCAAATGGTACTATCAACATAGCTGGTGGAGCATTCACTGATGCTGCTGGAAATAATAATACTGTTGCAACACAAAATGTGATCACGGTAGATACTGTTGCTCCAACGGTTATTCTCTCTACCGGTGCTCCGAATCCAACAAATGGTGCATTCTCTGTAACTGCTACATTCTCTGAAGCAGTGACTGGGATGGTTGATGGAGACTTTGTGGTAGCAAATGGTGCTAAGTCAGCATATACTGCGGTGAGTACAACTGTCTATACAGTTCTCGTGACTCCTGCTGCTGATGGTGCTGTTACTGTCAATATTGCAGCAGCTGCTGCAATAGATACAGCCAGCAATCCAAGTATTATTGCAACTCAACTCTCTTGAACTTATGATGGAACTGATCCCACTGTTATTCTCTCTACCGGAGCTCCGAATCCAACAAATGGTGTATTCACTGTAACTGCTACATTCTCTGAACCTGTTACTGGAGTAACAAGCGGTGATTTTTCCGTAAGCAATTGAACTAAAACAGCATTCAGTGGAGTGAGCACTACTATTTATACAGTTCTCGTGACTCCTACTGCTAATGGTCTTGTGACTGTCAATATGTTAATAGGTGCTGCACAGGATCTCGCAACGAATCCAAGTAATGCAGCAACACAACTTTCTAGAACTTATGATACTGTTGCTCCAACGGTAACTATCGGAGCTACTCCAACGAGTGTGAACTCTGGATCTACTTCAGCTCTTACATTTACTCTCTCTGAATCATCTGTGAACTTCGCTTCTGGTGATGTCGTCGTAGTTGGAGGAACTCTCTCTGCATTTGCAGGAGCTGGTACTGCTTATACTGCTACATTCACTCCTACGCCAAGTAGTACTGCAAATGGTACTATCAACATAGCTGGTGGAGCATTCACTGATGCTGCTGGAAATAATAATACTGTTGCAACACAAAATGTGATCACGGTAGATACTGTTGCTCCAACTGTAGTTATTACTGATGATGAATCAGGAACTGCAAATATTGCTGGATGAGATGTAGTATATACATTCACATTCTCTGAAGCTGTTACTGGATTTAATAGAAATTCTGTTGTAGTAGTGTGAGGAACAAAAGGAACATTCATTACATCAAGTGCTACAGTCTATACCCTTGGTGTAACTCCAACTGCAGGTTCAGTTGCTAATATTACTGTTGATATAGCTGGTTCTGCTGCAATCGATGCTGCTTCAAATAATAGCATTGTTGCAACTCAATCTGTACAAGCTGTTGATACTATCGCTCCAACAGTAGCTATCTCTTCATTCCCAAATGTTAATATAGCAAACTCTGGTGCTGTGACTCTCACTGGTACTTGTAGTGAAAATACTCGAACAGTTACTGTAGCTGTTGGTGCTGTAAATGGTACTCCAACTTGTACTACAGGAGCATGGTCAACAAATCTCAATCTCTCTACTGAGTCATCAACCGGTGCAACAGCAAATCAAACTGATGCTGCAGGAAATCTTGCCACTCAAGCCACTAGATCGAATACTCGTGATGTTGTAGCTTCAGTAGTTACTCTCTTAGGTGCTACTACTCTCACTCTCGCATTCGGTGCTGTCTATACCGAGCTCGGTGCAAGATGGATCGATATAGTCGATGGTTCTGGTGCCGCGACTATCTCAGGGACAGTGAATACTGGTATCGCCGGAGTCTATGCACTCTCATACAAGCGGACTGATCTCGCTGGTAATATGAGCAATGTAGTGACTCGTACGGTCACAGTGTCACCTGCTCCTGTATCTTCAGGTGGCGGTGGTGGCGGATCGTCATCATATATCCCTCCAGTAGTAGTAGTTGCTGCGACTGGATCGACACAATCTGGATCTACAGTTGTTCAATTGGTGATAGTAACTCCTTCATCGAATCCGAATATAACTCAAGATATATTCGTACAAAAGAGTACTGATTTTAAAAAATCAAAAGTAATTATTACTACCACTACTTTGAAGAAAGGTACTATGATAAATGTATTCAGAGTTCTTCCTAATGGAAAATCTATCAAAGTAGGAACTACCCGAGTTCTCTCAAATGGAAAAATTAGATTTATCACAAAGACAACTGGAACATTTAATTTTGTACAAAAATAAATATAGTAAATAGCTATCAAAAGCGATTTGTTCCGTAAAAATCCCATTCCGAGTACTCGGAATGGGATTTTTTATAAAAAGATTTGCATTCAAGAAATTTATGAATATATATATTTGTATACATCGTATGTATTTATATTTCTTTTCTTTCATCCCATGGAAAAACTCACCAACAAAGAGCAACTCGTTCTCCACTCGATAAGAGAATTCATCTCTCGCAGTGAGAAGATGACGATCCGAGCACTCCAGACCGCTCTCGGATACGCCTCACCTCGCTCGATATCAGTCCTCATCGATCAGCTTATCACCAAGGGGTGGATCTACAGAGACAGTCAGGAGCAGATCCGTATCTCTCCAGACTTCCGATCGGATAGTCACGAGGTCAGGATGATCCCGCTCATCGGGACGATCGCTTGCGGGATGCCGATATTCGCCGAGGAGAACATCGAGACCGAGATTCCAGTATCGACTCGACTCGTCTCTACTGCCAAGAAGTATTTTTTCCTCAGGGCACAGTGAGACTCGATGAATCAAAAGGGGATCGACGATGGAGATCTCGTGCTCATTGAGCAGACCAGTGTCCCACAAGACGGACAGATCGTCGCAGCTCTCATCAACGACGAGGCAACACTCAAGGAGTTCCGCCATCAGGGAGATCTCGCCTATCTCATCCCTCACTCAGACAATCCTCGTCATCGTCCGATTATACTCGGTGACTTCTCAGACAATTTCTCAGTGCAGGGTGTTTTCGTCCGATCGTTCCCAGGTTCCCTCTTCGCATAGTTCTATACTTTTACCATCCACCATCACATGATTATCTACTTCAACCGCATTCTCCTATCACTTATCATTCTTACCTTGATTTCATTCTCGATTTCTGTAGTATCGAATCTGTAATTTGTATTACACACTCCCACTCAACTATACTAACAACCTACTAACTCACCTATTCCTATGACAGATAATAAAAAAGAAGCCCTCGCCTCTGCTCTCGCTATGATCGAGAAACAATTCGGAACTGGTTCCGTGATGAAGATGTGAGATAAGGTCCATATGGAAGTAGAAACAACTGGATCTGGATCTATTGCCCTCGATGATGCACTCGGTGGTGGCTATGCCAAGGGTCGTATCGTCGAGATCTATGGTCCTGAGTCGTCAGGAAAGACGACTCTCGCACTCCATGCTATTGCCGAGGTACAACGCAATGGCGGTACAGCAGCATTCGTCGATGCAGAGCACGCTCTCGATCCGAAGTATGCGGCATCAATCGGTGTCAATATCGAGGAGCTCATCATCTCACAGCCTGACTATGGTGAGCAAGCACTCGAGATCGTCGATGCACTCGTCCGCTCTGGGGCTGTAGATCTCATCGTCGTTGACTCTGTAGCAGCCCTTACACCCAAGGCCGAGATCGAGGGAAATATGGGAGATAGCTTCATGGGTCTCCATGCTCGTCTCATGTCACAGGCTCTCCGTAAGGTGACGGGTGTCATCAACAAGTCGAACTCTACGGTCATATTCATCAATCAGATTCGTATGAAGATCGGAGTCATGTTCGGTAATCCTGAGACGACTACGGGGTGAAATGCTCTGAAGTTCTATGCGTCTCAACGTCTCGATATCCGCCGCAAAGAGAAGCTCGAAACAGGCACTGGAGATGATAAGGAGGCATTCGGTAACCGAGTGAAGGTCAAAGTCGTCAAAAATAAGATTGCACCGCCTTTTCGTGAAGTGGAGATCGACGTCCTCTTTAACGAAGGGATTTCACTCGCAGGAGAGCTCCTTGATATCGGTTCTGATCGCGGAGTAGTGAAGAAAGCTGGAGCGTTCTATTCCTATGGTGAGACTCGTCTCGGACAGGGGCGTGATAACTCGAGAGTATTTCTCAAAGAGAATCCAGCCATCATGAAAGAGATCGAAACAGCAGTCAGGGCTGCGAAGAAATAATTTGTTTGCAATAGAGTGAAAGTATGATACAATAATGTTGTAAAATATTTTTCTATGTCAGAGTATGATCCTACATCACTTGGACTCAATTCTGTTGCCGAACGACTCAAGGCTGCAGGATTTTGTCAGACGGGTATTGCCCGAGCTGTGACAGAACTCGTATGAGAGTATCTCGGTATCCATGCAAATATGAGTCATAGCCTGACTACTGCTCTAGGCAATACAAATTCTGAAGCACTCCAGCTCCTATGAATACAAGATTCTGCTAATGATCCAAAATTTGAACAACCCAAAACAGGAACTTATGTATAAAAAAACTTGTAAAAAAATAAAATCTCCTCATAATCGAGGGGATTTTTTAGAGCTCCTTTGCAAAGGAGCGGTCTCGCCCCAAGTGGGATTGAGTTTTTTTCCCCACTTGGTTCTATCTATGTTCAAAACAACATTCATCCTCATATCCAAGAGAGTACTCACACACGATGTCTATGAACTCGTCTATAGTTGTCCTGATCTCGTGAAAGATATACCCAAACCAGGACAATATGTGATGTTCCAACTTGCTCCAGGACTCAATAGATCGTATTCACTCGCTTCGTTTACTACAGATTCTTTCACTCTCGTTATCAAGAGAGTGACAGAGGGTAAAGGGAGCTCGATCATCTGTAATGCGGAGATCGGTCAGGTTTTTTCTGGCATGCTCCCACTTGGACACTTCATGCTCAGAGACACCGTAGTATCCAAGTGTTTCATTGGTACTGGGACAGGATTTGCTCCACTCTATTGTCAGATGCTCGCGTGCACAAGCCTCTCTCTACGAGTCGCATTTGTTTTCTGAGTTCGCAATCTGGTGGATAGTTTCTATTCGTCTGAGATCGTGAGTCTATGAGAGCAGATTGTAGATTTCCGATATATTCCCTATCTCTCTCGTGAGGAGAGTCCAGGATTCACTCAAGGATATGTGATCGACTGGATTATTCCTGGGAACATCATAGAATATGAGGAGTTTTACCTCTGTGGATCACCTGTGATGGTGAAGAGTGCACGAGAAAAACTCGCCTCACTATGAGTCGAGAATAGGAGAGTATTCTGGGAACAGTTCTAATTTTACTCAAAACTCGGCGTCCGTATATCGAACCTGTCCATGTCATCATCTGCATCTTCATCGAAGTTATTCATGATATCTTGTCCCCAGCGAGAGAGAGCATAGATATTATCATTGAGATTCATATTCCTCCAGTCGATGATGAAATCATCAGGCGTCTCATCCGTCCCCTCGATATAGTAGGCCATCATCACAGAGTAGCCTTGTTCCTCGGCGATCTGATTGATCCGCTTGATATAGTCCTGTACCTTGTCGGTGAATTGTTGTCGTGAGAGTTGAGACATAGCAGAAAATGATTCAGAGTTAGTATGACAATTATATAAAAATTTTGCTCGAAAGCGAATTTTTCCTACTTGATTTTCGCGTGCTTCTCTGAGTTATTCGAACCATTTCACCGCACTCATACCTATTGCACCTATCACGAACAATACTACAGTTGCATATTTGTATTTGCTCTGTGAGTGTATCACAGGGAGGAGATCAGCAGTCGCGACATAGAGGAGTGATCCTCCAGCCCAGGCTGTTGCGAGCCCTGTGAATACTACCGAGACATTCGAGAGGATGAGATCAGAGAGCATATATCCTATAGGTGCAGCGAGTGCAAAAAGTGATATGAAGAGTATCTGTATATGCCACTGGAACTTGCTTTCGCGAAAAATCGCAGCAAGAGACAATGAAACAGGGATCTGATGTATTGCAATACCAGCAAGGATGGTATATCCTATTTCACTCGATATTCCGAATCCAGCTCTGATCCCGAGACCATCGAAGAGTGTATGAAAAAAAATAGCTATAAATGATACGAGTGCAACATGATCATAGTGCTCGTGTGGATCCTCATGTGTATGATCTCAATGACCATGGTCATGAGCATGAGGTGTGAGAATCTCCTCTATGAGGTAGATCATGAGGAATCCTAGGATGAAAGCATATACGGCGAGTGGTGTTTGCTCGAGTGCCTCAGGGAATATATGCACGAGGGAGACTGAGAGCATCGATCCTGCCCCGAGACCGATGAGGAGACCGAGTATCGTCCGATTGATTGTCTCGAAAAAGAAGAGGAGGAGACCAACAGCTGAGATGATCGCGAGTACAAAAATAGAAAAGAACATAGTTATTATATTATGTATATTTGATTATACCTTCTATCGATTTATCTGATCACACAGGCACTACATGACTTGGTCTGTTGATATGTCTGTGATAGGGTGAGTTGTGCCGATATACGAGTATGTGTATCATATATAGCTCCACAGTTCTCACAGAAACTGATGGTGACAGCGTCATCGATGCGTCCATCAGCACACTGGCAGGCGAAGATAAGTCGCTCTCCAGCGATCGTCGTCTCATGGATGAGACCCTGAGCCTTGAATGTATCTACAATACGATAGAGCGTAGCGAGATTCATCCCAGGTTGTCACTTCTTCCCGACGAGATCTCTACGCAGATCAGAGAAGGTGATACGACTTGAGAGAGAGAGGAGTTCTACAAATCGCTTGCGAGGCTCTGTAACACGGGAATCTGACATAGAATGAGTAAGTTAGGAGAATGTGGGCTGGAAAAATAGACCCGCAATATAGTCATATTTGTTATAAATGCAAATGTTTGCGAGAACAAAATTCGGTTCTACTTTTGATTCAAAAAATCAACGAGTATCAGTCTCGCGGCCTCTGCATCGACATCGCCATCCATGATCCCATCTTCATCGAATCCTATCATTGCCTCGCTCGTCGTGAGTCGCTCATCGTGGAGTACTATGGGTATTTGTACAGTTTTCTCGAGTCTCTTCATGAATTCTGATACTCGCTTGCCATGTTTCGACATCGACCCATCGATATTGTAGGGCATCCCGATGACGATTAGTTCAGCTTTTCGCTCAGCTACCCATTTTGGCAATAGAGCGAGGAGATCGCTCGTGAGGACGGTCCGATATGCGAAGCAAAATCCCTCGACCGCATAGGCGAGCCCAGATTTGCGAGTTCCGTAGTCGATGCTGATGATATTATTTTTCATCTATCGTAACCGTGATGAATATCTTGGCGAGGGTATCTCGAGTGATATGGAGATAGACGAGGTGGCGACCAGCGGTCTTGATATGGACTCCATTTGGGAGCTTGATATCTTTTTTCTCGAACTTGATGTTGTATTTTTCATTCACTCGTGTCCCGACAGTATGCTCGTCGAGTCAGCCGAAGACTTTTTTTCACTTTCACTTCAGGGTGAAGTCGAGCTCTTGTCCATCGAGTTGCCTTTGGATTTCAAATGCTTGTTCTAGCCGTTGTCTCGCTTGGTCTTGGGATTTCTTTTTATCTCACTCGATCTTCGCGAGGCGATCTGGGGTGATCTCACGGGCGAGTCAGCCTGGTATGAGCGAGTTGCGAGCCTGAGGTGCGGACACCTCGATGATAGCTCACTTGCGACCAATATGGGCTATATCTGAGAGGATTTCGACGGTGATCTTGTGTGCTGGCATAGGAAATAGTGGGATAAAAAGAAACTAAAAAATATATAAAATGAGTATATGTAAAATATGGCGAAAAAGCAATTTTCAGTCGATGACTTTTTCTTTTGACTTTTTCGTCTTTTGACTATAATTCAGCCAATTCCAATATTGGGGATTCGCCAAGCGGTAAGGCAGCGGACTTTGACTCCGCCATTCGGGGGTTCGAATCCCTCATCCCCAACCATACAAAATTACTCACTCCAGTAGAACCACAGATTCATTCGTCAAGCTATTTTTCTCGACTTTTGACCCAAAAGCAATACAATGTCGAATTCATGTCATGGAAACAATTCTCCCGTTCGAGATGATTGTTTCTGGATATGATTCCAGATTTATCTCGCTTCGTTATGAGGACTCCAAGCAATCTGCCACGGCAGACTCCCTCATATGAGCATAATTTTCCCATTTTATGATAGCAGTAGTAGAAATCGGTGGTAAACAATATACAGTAGAAAAAGACATGACATTCGTTGTCGATCGTCAGGCTGCTGATGTCGGTAGTACTATGACTCTTCCAGCTCTCCTCATCGCGAGTGCAGATGGTAAGATAGTCAAGGTAGGTACTCCTACAGTGGAGGGTTCTCAGATCTTGGTCGAGGTTGTTGAGCATCTCAAGGCTGACAAAATCCGAGTATTCAAAATCAAATCAAAAAAACGCTACATGCGAACCCAGGGATTCCGAGCCTACCAGACTCGTCTCACTGTCACAGCTATAGCATAGTTCCCGAGTGACCAGAGAATGTAGTCAGTACAACTATCTCATATGTGAGATATTTATTCCTAAGATATTCGATTGTCCATACGCCCCAATCATCGAGCTCGTCATGCACGAGCCAGTAGATCCAATATTGATCTCCCATCAGTATCGGATACATTTCGTAGATTCAAGTGGTTTACGATTGCACTCGTCATCCTATTCCCGATATACCCATCTCTCTCGCTCCTCGGATCGGTGGGCATGGTACGTGCCTGAGACTACGATGAGTCGACGATCATCACGGCATATAGCGATCTCGGTGACGTGACAGGAGATGGATATATATCAGATACTGGACTCATCCGTATCTGAGGTGGTAGCTCTGGACAGAGTAGTCCACAGAGGCCATCTGATACACGCGTAACCGCAGATATCATAGACAAAAATATCAAAAAGCATACTGTCCGAGCTCTTGAGAGTGTTCGGAGTATATCAGATAAATATTGAGTGAGTACTGATGCTATCCTCTGGGCCAATGATCTCGAGAGCACTGATGAGCTCAAGATCGGTCAAATTCTCAAGATCCCTCCTGTTTCAGGTGTCGTCCATACTGTTGTCAATGGAGATACTATCTCTGCTATAGCTGCGAAATACGACGTAGATAGTAGAGATATTGTATCTGTGAATACTCTCCGAGATGCTGCGAGTATCCGTATCGGTATGGATCTGATGATCCCAGGTGCTATATCACGATCGGTTGCTATTCTCGAGAAAAATGATCCACAACCCAATAAATCATCTCTTTCCAAGTGAGCAATCCAAACACGAGATACGAGTGATGCTCGTCTCGAGCCAAAATCTCAAGTCACTATATCTCCAAAAACATTACTCAAAGATAGATATGCGGTCAAGTATACTGGTAAATCACGAGGATTTGTCTGAGGGAATTGTACCTGGTATGTGGCCCAAAACAAGAGTGTTACTTGGCGAGGCAATGCATCATCTTGGATGCGAAACGCTCAAGAAGAATGAGTCAAAACAGGATCTACTCCTATAGTAGGTGCTATCGTACAATTCTCTGGATCTGGATACAATCGATACTATGGACATGTTGGTATCGTAGCGGGTATCGAGTGAGGCAATATCATCGTCAAGGATATGAACTATCGAGGTCTCTATGAGGTCACGATCCGCAAGGTGCCGATCGATCATCCGGGTATCGATGGATATATCTATGTCGACTAGTCAGTCACTTTTATCCCATTGTATTTATACAATGGGATTTTTTATGGAAAATAATAACTTGACATGTATTGCATAACTCATAAAATAAATAAAAATAATAAGATAAGATCCTCTTATATCTGCTCAATTCTAAGCCCTAAGCACCCAGTTCCAAGTTCTCTATTTCATATATTTGCATTTTTCCGTAGCATATGATAGAGTGAGTGGGTAAATCTATTTTTTTAACTATACATATATGTTTACGTTCAATAAAATTGGTATCAGAAATATACGAGTAATCTTTGATCCACGAGAATCTATGAGTAGCCCTATAGAACAAAATGAACCAAAACTTGCCAAAGATATTCGCCCTATCGAACTCGCTAACTTGACTGTAGAGGCAACAAATGCAGTTATAGAAACTAAGGTCAAAACTGCTAGTGTTGAAGATCGTAGACTATTATGAGAATGGCTAAATAGTCAAAAACTAAGCCTCAGTGATAATCCTACACGATTGAATTATATAGCAAATATGAAAAATATACTTGATCGTGTTAATACAGCAAAGGGAGAACCTAGTATTATGGATGATGGGAGTACAACTAAACCCGTACATACAGTACTAGGAACTCCAGCAGCCCCAGATACTCTTGCCTCAGTGGCGGTAGTCTCTGCTAATCCTGCTGTAGCTGAGAAGCAAAATACAGATAATGCATCAGCTGTAGAGAGAGCACGAGTAGCAACTACTACCATCTTGAATACGAGCAATAATGCTCAGGTAACTCTTGCTCAGTCTGCACCTCCAAATAGCAATCCGACTCTTGGTGCTGAGAAACCAGTAGAGATAGCAAAAGATCCTAAAATCCAAGCTCTCGTAGAGACCTACAATGAGCAGTATGTAATCAAAAGAAATCTCACAAAAGCACTCTCTCGAGCTATAACTAATAATGGTGGCTATGATGCTGTATATGAGCGAGTGACTGGTGAAAAACCAACAGGTGCAAATGAAGATATAATAAAATTCCAGAAATCATTCAATACAAATATCTCATTTCTCAAACAATTCGGTGGGGGTGCCGCATGAGTAGATGCTCTTTTATCTGGAAAAACAGATGAATATATGAAGGAGGTTGTAAAAACAATAAAGAATAATGGTGGTAAGATGCCAGATATTCAGTCAGTAGAATGAATATCTCCTCAAGTTCAGACTATTGCTGGTGCTGTTGCTACTGTCCTGGTTGCTGTAGGTACAAGCGGTATTGTCATAGTATGACATGAGGCGGATCGTACTACGGCAGATACATTTATCCGTGAACTCCAAAAAGACACAGAAGGTGGCGTATGGAATAAGTTCACAAATGCTCTCGTATGGATCAAAGAAGCAGCTATGGGACGCAAACTCAGTATTACCCTAGGAGCGAATGAGAAAGAAGGAAATGTAGAAAAATATTATGGAGATATTCGTAATTTTACAAAAGAAGTAATGGAGACTCCAGATCTCTCAAAATCAACAAATCCACAAGTGAAGGAGATGTATATGGCAGCAAAGGCATTTGCTACTAATGCTAAGATAAATCCTACAACTGAACAATACCAAAAAGCACTCATACAATCATATATTCTCAATGAAGGATATGCTCGTCAGTGAGTTGACTGGAAGGCAAATATCGGCCTCCTATTCGTCGGTGCTGGTCGTGAAGAGATCAAAGCTAATTCACGTGATAATAAAGGTAATTCTCTCGACAATGATGCTGAGAAGGCTATCACAAACAGAAAAATCGAATCTGCAGAACTCAAACAAGCATGAGTAACTATCGAAAAAAATAGCGAAGGGAAATGGGTACACTCTATACCAGCAGTTGCTGCATTCGCATGAGATACAGAGAATATATCTATAACAATACCAGGAAAAACAGAAACAAACGGTACCTATACTATTGTTACGGATACTGTACAGACACTACACTTCTCAGATAGTGGATCTGGCTATGTTGTATCATTCTCAGACGCAACCAATCAGCCTGAGTCTACTGCTACTACTGCTGCACCAACTGGAGATAGACCTACGCAATCAGCGAATACAGTTACTAAATTTCGGGAAACCAATACTAAGAATGCACTCGATGATGCTATATATTTTGCTGGACATACTCTCGAATTCAAGGCATATCTTGATGCTATGGCAGGTCAAGATGTAGTAGCAGCACGAGCCACTCTCGAGAGTATGCTAACAGGTAAATATAGAACAAGAGCAAGTATCCTTCTCAAAAATCTCAATACCATCGATAATACATATACGTATGGATCCAATGCAAATCGTAGAGCAGAGAAGATAACAGAAAAAAATATAAATAGTATCCGAACAGAGGAAATAATCAATGCAGAAAACAAGCTTGCTCGAAAAGTTGGTATCACCCAAAAATGAACTGATGATGCTAGTTTCGATATGCAAAATAGTGAGGTGAAACAGGCGTCTAGTATTTATACTGGACAAGAAATGACACTTTCTGTTTTTGCTACACCGAGGGCAACAGTAAAATGACCACAGTGAGCACTCCATCGTATCGATACCATGGATGGATCATTTGCTATCAACTCCAAGACTGTGGAGATCACAGGAGAATACAAAAATCAGATCATCGATGCAACTGGATCACTCGTGAAAAACGATAAAAAAGGAATTGCCTGACAAGTAGAAAAGCTTAATATATTCCTCAAAAATAATAAGCAACCAGAAACAGATATCACAAAATATACAAACTATCTCAAATCAGGAAATATAGCAGATCTCGGAGTCCCTGGGCTGCAGCTCCAAGAATGAAAATGAACCAAGGTATTCGAGGCTCGTGCTCGCATAGCTGGTAATCTCTGTCTCAATAGAACACATGGTATCGTATTTCCACTTTTTGGGCTCCCTCCATCAGCTGGCAATCCACCAGTGAGACAATGAGTTGAGTCTGTAGCGACACTCGACTATACTACGCCAACAAAAGAAAATGATGTAACTACCCGCAAGAGTGCACTAGGAGGCAGTCCAGTTGCAGCATTAGTTAACCAGTTGACGAAAAAACCAGGATCACCAAATCAACCAAATAATCCTACTCCTACTACGACTCCTCAAACAGGTCCAGCGGTTCCTAATAATCCTACTCCTACTACGACTCCTCAAACAGGTCCAGCGGTTCCTAATAATCTTACTCACACTCCTGGAGGACCAGTTATTACGCCATCACAACCAGCTATGCCTGTTACAGCCCCAGTAACTACTTATATAGCTCCACCACCTAGATCACTTTGACCAGTGGTTAAATAAAGTTTTTCTTAATCTTCATATATGAAATCATCGCACATTCTCATCGCACTCTTGAGTATTGTATTGCTCTCTGCCTGTACAAAAAATACTAACTCCATCAATACTCCTATATCAACTGAGCAGAAAACTCTGATAGTATCGGGTACCCTGCTACCAAAAGATACAATATCTGAACCTGTATCTTCAGGGCAAATCAGTACTCAGTCATTTTCTGGTAATCTCAAATAATTCCCATATTTTCTCTCTTTTCTATTATGAAAAAAATCTTTTTCTCTGCTATCATTCTCTCGATGCTCATATGAGTCAATAACTCATGGGCAGCTATATGTGATCAGACATTCCAGTGAACACTTCGTACGGGATATAATTATCCATTATCAGATCTCTATACGAATGTTAACGCTTTTCGTCACAATATCGCCGGTGGTAGCGTAACAATAGATGAGACAGCCGTAGGTGACCTCAATAGGGGATCTGGTCCAGGTTTTTCGTATACCCCTGAGCTCGTTACTCAGGACTACGAGATAGCACCATGACAGTCTATCACAGCGTTCAAATCAGATAGCAACTACTCTGTATATGATTATCCTCTCTCTCGTGCTAGCAAACTCCTCGTCATCTATTCACTTGATGTGCAATGACAGAACAATGATGGATCATGGACTCGCCCACCAGTCACCCATAATGAGTGTATCTACTATACTATCACCCGATGTGGAGATGGTGTGATTGATACTGGAGACGGAGAGACCTGTGATGGAGGTGCGACCAATGGTACCGCAGGAAGTTGTAACAATACTTGTAACGGTAATCTACCACCTGAGCCAGTTCCAGTATGTAACTCTATTATAAATGGTAGAGCAGTAACAACACCATTGACTATCGGACAATGCGATGTAGGTACTGTATCAGGATTTACAGCTATTGGTACTAATCCTGTGAACTATAGCTGGTCATGTAATGCTGGCACTCGATCCGTTGCATGTACAGCGAACTATATTACTCCAGGCGTTGGTACTCCGAACCTCATCATCAAAAAATACGTCAAAACCCTCAATGCGGCTGGAGATACTCAGACCGCTCCTGTATCTGTAGCTCTTGGAGAAGCGTTCAACTACTACTACCAGCTCCAGAATATTGGATCAGTCGCTGCTACTGGCGTAGTGGTGAAGGATACACTCCCTGCATATCTCACATTCTCAGGAGCTATCACCGTCAAAAATCCAGCAGGTGCCGATGTCACGAGTGACTGGGGATGTACTCAGGGTTCTCAGATATTCTCTGGAGAGACGATCGCTCGTATCACCCTTGTATGTACCAAACTGAGCCCACTCCCAGCGAACTCTGGTCTCTATACATTCTCAGTTCCAGTAGTCCTCGCAATCAATGCTCCCGTCAATATCAATATGCAGAATGTAGCATATGTCTGTGCTGATAATATAGTAGGCAATCCTACAGGTCCAAATGGGGAAGTGATCTGTGGTAATCTCAATCCACCTCCTCCTCCACCACCAGCTCAGTGTGATCAGACGAATCCAAATAGTCAAAAAGATCAAGCATGTATCGTGGTCACTGGATCAGGATTCGATCTCTCACTCAAGAAATATATCGGAACCAATGATGCTCAGACTCTAGCAACTGGTGTATCTACTACAACCAATGCTCATCTCAGTTATATCATCCGTGTGACGAACTCTGGCCCAGCATCATCATCTGGTATAACCACTGTACAGGATATCCTCCCAACAGGTGTCGTCCTCGACGGGACTGTCTCAGGGTCGAGCTGGTCATGTAGTTCTAGTGGAGTGACGATCCTCTGTACATCGACTCTTGTAGTTACATCAGGATCCGTGTATCCAGATATCACAGTACCATTTCGTGTGACAGCAACCGCAGGACAGTCAGTTACCAATATCGCAGCCGTAGACAATCCTCTCGAAGTGAATCGATGTATGGCAACTGGATCTCTCCTCCCTGTTACGAGTAGTACCTATTGTACAAGGGATTCACTCAACTCTGATCTAGCGGTTCTCTATATTCCTGGAGGAGGTGGAGGTGGATCATCGAATATTGGCAAAAAATGTGTAAATAATATAGCTACTTGTGCAAATTATAACTCTCTTGTTGCATGTATCGCAGATGGTATCCCTGCAGCGCTCTGTTATCCAGCTGATGCAGTTGGGCAGGCTATGTGTTCTACACAATCACTCATATGTAGTGGTCCAGGAGGAGGCGGCGGAGGGGGTGGAGGAGGCGGACGATGTGGGGATGGGGTACTCCAGCCCAATCTCTGAGAAGAGTGTGATGTGGTATGAGCACCATGGTGTGATGCATCATGCAAGATAGTTCTCAGAACCAACCCAGGAGCCAATCCGATCACCGATCTCTGGATGACGATCCCAGTACTCGCAGGAACTCAACGACTCGGATATACTTGGTTGGATGGTATTCCAGGGAAGGTGGCATTCTCAGATAACCGTATGGTTCTCGGAGTTGGTACTAAGGCATTCACCTTGGCTGATAGTGTAGGATTCGGTATCCGAACACAGTACCGTATTCCACTCATGATCGAAGCAAACAAAAAAATCTGTCTCAAATCAGAAGGATCTGCTCTCAACTCTGAAGAGATCTGTACAACATTCGGTGCTGGAGCTCCAAACTCAATGATCTGGGCACGCATCGATGGTACGAGATATGTAGTAATCGGACAAGGCGATTTCCAATCTCGAAAATCAGATGGAACCTACGAACGAATAGTCGCGAATAGTCCGAACAATGTGACACTATTTCGTGGACCAGTACAATATTCTTCTCTACAAAATAGCAATCTCGGACCTACTCTCAATAGTGCATTCTTCGGTATGGTACCAGGGAATAATAGTACTATCTGACTCTTCACTGATACAGGCGTAGATCTCGTGAAACTCGCTGTCCGAGTCTCAGGGGCTGTTGTATCAAGTATTGGATCCGCATCGAATCGAGCAATCGAATCATTTATCAATGCTCATGATGTCTTCGCTGATTTTCTCGGTACATCAGTAGTGATGAATACATCTACTACGAACTCCAATACTACATGAGTAGTAACTATCAGTACTCTCCCTACTCTTGTAGGTAAGACAGGTGGTAGCGTCTCAACAGTAGCAGATCTCGAGCAGTATGCAGTAAATGGCAATAAAAATATCCTCGCTGTTACGGGTGATCTCACGGTCGCTTGTCCAACAGGATCAACAGTATTTACTATGATGGGTGTCCGTACAGTGATCGTCACTGGTAATCTCATCGTCAAGTGTAATATCATATACGGATCATCTGATACTACATCGAGCTGGGCATGGATCACCAAGGGTGGAGATATCCAGGTATCCAATGGTACTGGTCCACTCTCATCAGGTGCCATCACCAATCTTGCAGGAGTATATGTAGCAACCAAAGAAGGACTAACTGGAGGACAGTTTACCTATGCTACAGGAACAAACAATACAACTCAAGCAATACTGCGTATCGAGGGAACTCTCTATGGTAACGCATCTCCACTCTTTGCCTCTCGCCTCTATGCGAGAGCAACTGGAGCCTATGATATCCTCACGACTGGAACTATACTCACATACTCCAACCGTGCACTCGTATCACCTCCACCACTCCTATCACAGTATCTGGGTACCTACCAGGTACAACGAGTAGTACAGTAAAAGAGATCTCTGAAAAACTGCGAATTTCATCGTTATCAAAATTTATTTCTCAGTGCCCCTTTGCGACTTTGTCCCATTGGAAATACCCTTGGGGTACATTGGCTCATTAGCAAACTCCTTTCGAAAAAATTTTTCTGCCTCGAACTTCTTGCTTTTGAGAAATCCGAAATATTAGAAATAAAAAATACGGCCAATTGGCCGTATTTTTTATCGTCGTGCTATCGCCTCCTGGAATCTGACGAACTCGGTATAGGTCCAGCCGAGAATATGGAGACGAGTCGCGAGTGTGACACCGACATATCGATAGTGCCATGGCTCTGTTTGATATTCATCGATCTCGATTCATTTCTGGTAACTCTGAGTCCACCCATACTGATATGCGTTGTTCTCGAGCCACTTCACATATTTGCGATAGGTAGGATTACTCGTGAATTCTTTTTCGCTACTGGCATCGAATAGATCCACTGCGAGTCCGAGCTGATGCTCGCTATATCCAGGTGGAGCACAGAGCGAGTCACTACATCTGCCGAGATCCCAGAGCCGTTGCTGGTAGGTAGCACTCCGATAGCCACTGATGACAGTGAGTGGTATTCCTACATCATAGACAAATCCTGATGCCATATTCCACAGTGCATCTCGAGCTTCTCGTCTGAGTTGACTATTGCGACCCGCCTCGTTGATGAGTGATCCAGAGATCGATACGAGATCAGATGGAGCGTAGTTACGATCAGAGAGTGGAGTGGTACGACTGACGAACCTGAGTATACTCGAGTCATCATAGAACACAGGGAGCCGTATGGCTGCCCTGAGTCTGGGAGTATTGTATGGGGGTATCGTTTCACCACTTGCCCCCATAGCAGGAGAGGATGAGGCAGAGAGGATGATGAAAAAAAGGATCACAAAGGATCTGAGAAGATACATAGAGTAGAGGGGAATTAGCGTTGATGATCTATATGATTTTCTTCTTTTGGAGAAAAAATGTGAGGAGAATGAGGAGGATGAGAGTGATACCAATAGATCCATATACAACTCACTCGGAGAATGGTACATTGATCACGTTCATCCCGAAAAAACCAGTGAGCAGTGTTAGCGGGAGCATAAAAGCCGAGAAAGTAGTGAGGTATTTGATCGTGGTATTGGACTCGAGTTCGAATATACTCTTGAGTGTATCCTCCATAGAGTCGATATTTTCCTGGAGAAGCTCGATCTCGGAGAAAATCTTGTTCATCTTGTCCTCGAGATTCTCGAAGTAGAGCTCTACCTCACCTGAGAATCGATTTTTCATCTGACTCTCGATCATCCGCAGTACGAGGATCTGTGGTTTCATCATATGCTTGAGCGTGATGATGTTTCGTTTTTTCGTCATGATGTTGCGGATGGTATCTGTCCCACGAGCCGAGAAGAGCTCTCTCTCGAGTGCCTTGAGATCACGAGCAAACCGTTCCAGCATTTTCATCGTCTTATCGAGATATGCCTCGATGATGGAGTAGAGGATGAGGGCTGGAGATTCTTTTATACCGTTTTTGATATCAGTTTCATAGTGATCATAGACGCGTCGCATCGTCGATGACTGGTAGTAGCGAAATGATATCAGATACTCATGTGAGACGAATATATTGAGTTCATTTTGTATGTATCTCTCTGAGCTCGGGTCATATTTCGGAAAATGGAGCACGAGAAATATATAGTCATCGTACGCATCGAGACGAGCATACTGATTAGACTCGAGGATCGCATCCCGATCGAGCTCATGGAAGTCATACTTCGTCATCACTGCATCGATCTCATCGAGTGGTGGATTGACTCGGTCGAGCCAGAGTCAGGATATAGATGGATTTTTGGTACGAGCCATTTGATTTTTGATTGTGTGGTACTCAGAGCGGGACTTGGTCGCTCCTCCGGCCGTGACCCGCCTCTCCTCATAGAATGAGAATGCCTTTCGTGGCATTCTCAGAGCTCAATTCGGATTCAAGTCCAGGGAATTTCTATGATTTTATCTTGGTGCTCAGAGCGGGACTTGAACCCGCAAGCCTTGAGGCAGAGGATTTTGAGACCTCCGTGTCTACCATTCCACCATCCGAGCATATACCGAGATAGTATAGAAAAATGAGCCGAAGTCAAAGCGAGAAAGTGAGGATTTTCACAAAATTAATTTGACTATCTTTAGATTAGTCTATAATAACTCAGCTCGTGATATATTCTACATTTCTAGATTGTGGATCCCGCCTATTATTGGTTATGGGATTAAAGTATCTGATTGGAATACTCTATGGATCACTGTTGCGAGTAAAAAATCAGGTATTGTGATCGTACAATACTCTGAGAGGTGCTCATTAAAAATTCACCTTAATTAGTACATTCTTGGTGGGAAGTTTTTCTTTCCCTATCTCGTAGGATGTACGCATTAAAGGACCCGCTGTAATGGCAGGTCTTTTTCTTTTCGCTCGACTTTTTCGATTTTTCTATATAATGCAATCCTAAAATCCTAAAACTACTCCTCTTGAAATTCTCTCTCGACAACATCATCACTGAATATGAATCCCTCGAAACTGAGCTCATGGATCCCACGATCTATGCTGATCTCGCTCGACTCAAGGCAACCAATCAGAAGAAAAAATCAATACAGCTCACTGTAGAACTCTATCGTGAGTACAAGATGCTTTACGCGAACTATGATGAGCTCAAGACGCTCGTCACCGATGAGAAGGATCCTGAGATGCTCGAGATGATGAAATCTGAGATCGCAGCTGCAGACAAGCGTATCCCCGAGCTCGAAGAGGCGATCAAGATCGCACTCCTCCCCAAGGATCCCAACGATAGCAAGAACATCATCCTCGAGGTCAGAGCCTGAGTAGGAGGGGATGAGGCCGGACTCTTTGCTCATGAGCTCGCTGAGGCTTACAAGGTATTTGCCCGTAAGGAGGGGTATACGCTCGAGGTGATGAGTGAGTCATGGAACGACGCTGGAGGGTATAAAGAGGGGATATTCAAAATCGAGGGAGGAGCCGGAGCCTATGCTCGGTTCAAATATGAGTCAGGAGTCCACCGTGTCCAGCGGATCCCAGAGACTGAGAAAAATGGTCGAGTTCATACCTCGACCGCGACAGTCGCTGTCATGATAGAGGCTGAGGAGATCGATATCGTCATCCGAGAAGAGGATCTCGAGATATCTGCGTGTCGTGCGAGTGGTGCGGGAGGACAGCATGTCAACAAGACGAACTCTGCCATCCGTATCGTCCATCTCCCAACAGGAGTGGTTGCCGAGTGTCAGAATGAGAGGTCCCAGCTCCAGAACAAGCTCACCGCTATGTCTGTCCTCAAGTCGCGAATATATGCAATAGAGGAAGAAAAGAAAGCCAAGCTCGAAGGAGCCACTCGTCTGGCGCTCGTCGGATCAGGTGATCGTAGTGAGAAGATCCGTACCTACAACTTCCCACAAGATCGCCTCACGGATCATCGGATCAATGCGAACTTCCCGAATCTCCCCGTCATTATGATGGGAGATCTCGGCCATATTCTCGATGCTCTTGCTATCGCAGATCAGACCGCCAAGCTGGAGGCTGCAGCCGGTCGATAAATCAAATTTGTATTTGACAAATTAACAAATAAGAGTATAAGGATTTCACCTTAACTCATTTTTTATGAACAAGATCCTTAGTAGCTTTTTTGTATTCGTGTTTCTTTTTGTCACTATTGCTCCAGTTGCTGATGCGAGTAGTCGCGTTCGTGGCACTCTACGCAATACTCAGACAATGTATACTCCATACTATCAGGCACCTGCATATCAGACATATTATTCACAACCAACTCAAGTATACCCTACGTCAGCTGGGAGTACCTATTACTATTCGTCGAACTACGTAGCTGGATATACCTACTACTCTACTCCAACTCCAGGATACTACTACTATAGCAATATTCCTACACAGACTCAGACGAGTTATGCGACACAACAGGGGCAGTATTATTTTTCTCCGAACTATATCCAATGATATACCTACTATTCGAGTCCTACAGCGGGATACTATTATTACTATGGATCGAATACGACAAGCAATAGTAATCCCATATATACGACAAATAACCAGAACAATGCCAATCTGATATGTACAGTGATCAACAATATCTATCAATGTACGCAGAATAGCTATGGACCTATATTATCTACCTATCCTGGTTGTTCATCTGCAGATATCGTCATCGGAGGTCAGATCTGGGCATCATGCAACGCACTCGATCGCAATGCTGGGTCAATTGCGAAGTCTGGATGGTTCTTTGCTGGAGATACTCAGTCTACATTTACCTCATACAATGGATCCAATACGACTCTCGAGTGGATGGGCAAGCAGACTCAGACGAGTGCCTGGACGACAGGACCATGTGCGAGTGGGTATCGTCTCCCGAATCGTGGAGAGTGGGAGATCCTCCAGTCATATGCGAGATCCAACAGCTCTACGATCGCGAGTCTCATAGGACTCCAGTCCAACGGAGCCTACCAAGCATCTCGCAACTCTGCTGGTGATGTGACGATCAGCTCTCGCCTCCCAGTTAGTGCGAGCTACTGGACATCGACGATGGACGGTGGTACACCGACCGTGATGCATGTTGGATCGACCTATGCTGGATACAGCACTACGGGTACAGACTATGGCTATGTGAATAGTGGGTATCAGTGGGCATATACAGATACTGGACTCCAACTCCAGAGATCGACGACTGGAGAACTCGCCAATGCGAGATGTGTGAGACAGTAGTAACCAATACAAAACAAAAAATCTGTTCTGAATATTCGGGACAGATTTTTTGTTTTATGTTTTCTGAAGGAGTCCCTCGATACTGGCGGTATGACTCGGAGGATAGGTGAGAGCTGTGGTGATATCAGACTGGAAACGGGGGAGACGATCCCCACTCGTGAGGACATCAGGAGTCCCTCAGAGCTTGGCAAGAGATCTCTCTAGGATATCCTTGCTCATAGGGCTGAGTGGTTCTCAGAGTTGTATATGATTCGATGGAGTCCGATCCCTATTGACGAGTGCTATGATACGATCGATAGACTCTTGAGCACTTGGTCCTATACGATCGAAATATCTATCCGTGAGCCATGAGAGATTGTCTCTTGCATTTTTATCCCAGAGGAGTGTATTATTTTGAGGGCTTTCTTCTTCTATGGTAGTTTTTTCTTGTATCTTTTGGAGTGACTCCATGATTGCAGTCATCCTGACTAGAGTTCACTTGATAGCTCCTATATCAGGATCGAGAGGATTGCTAGTGGTCTTGTCTTGTATGACCCTACCCAGACGAGCTTGCTCCATACGCAACACTCCTCATGTTGTCTCGATCATAGTTCGCGATAGTTTCGCAGACTGTGGACTCCTGAGGCTGATATGGGAGAGGGTATTGTCGAGCATACCTCATACCTCTGGAGAGGTGATATCACTCCCATCTCCCATCTTGCCACTGAGTAGCTCCCTCGTATCTCGAGATATCATTGGTACTATCTGTGCCACTATATTTCGCTTGGTATCATTGCGTTCTCGAGCTGGGTCTATGATAGTAGGTGCTATCTCACGAGAGATGGAGAGTCCATTGCGTGTTTTGGCGAGCTTGAGAGGCTGCTTGTCCATATCTATCTCGTATTGGTATCTCTCATTGGTAGGATCTGAGAAGGTGAGACGGTCACCCGTACGAGTGATGAGTGTATCGGGGGATCACTTGGTGAGAGAACTGATGGTTTCGATAACTTTTCACTGTGTTGCATTAGACTGATTGCTTATCAGTGCTTTTATATTATCAGCTCGCTCTGTATAAGGGAGTCAGAATTCTCGTGCACTAGCACGCAGTTCCTGGAATTCATTTTTGATCGTTCCTTTAGGAAGCTTTACCATGATAGCATCTATAGTACTTTGCTGCGAAAGATAATAGGTATCTATGAGATTCTTGATCTGAGGATTATCATTCTTTTGTATTGCTGCATCGATTTTTGATGGTTCAGTATTGCTCGCTTTTGCGATTTTTATCTTTACATCTTCTGGAAGAGGATTTTTTGCTTTTGCAATAGTGAGCTCCTCTCATACGATCATTGGATCGATTTTTTTTACTGATTCAAGATTTGCTTGGAGTTTTTCGAATTTATCAGCGTTAGTTTCTAGTATAGAATTAACTTTTCCTTCACTTTCTAGTATAGAATTAACTTTTCCTTTATTTTCACCTCAACTATTATTTATTTTATTTTCCGATATAACTATATCATACTCTAATGCGAGAGTATTTTTTATTTTTTGATCCTTGTCTATAGATCATAGTTTTTGTTCCTCAACTTCTTTTAAGATATTTTTGAGTTCTAGCTCAAGTTCTTCTTTCTTATCTTGAGATAGATTATTTATACTTTTAGATACATCATCTGAAATTCATAGTTTTTTTATCAACCCTGAAAGAGCATCTTTCGGTGCTTCTGGTTGTTCTTTTACTGGAATGGATGTGAGTTCTTGACCCATAATAAAAATATGATACCTTTACGATATCATATTTTCTTTTTTTATGCAAAAATCAAACTATGCTATGGCTCAAGTTACAGATTTCCAAATATTTTTTGCTTTTATTTCTGATTCTCATTTTATTTGAGATATTTCAGAATCTTTCATTCCGAGTTTTACTCTAGCAATTGATTCTAATGAAGAAATAATAGTTTTTCATTTTCAGTTTGAATCTCATACGGAAATAGTGAGTATATATACACTATAGAATCAACTTGCAAGTTGTTCTTTTGTGATTATTTTTCATTGTTCAGTAAGTGTAAGTATCTCTTTGAGGGTTTTATCTGCAACTCAGAATAAATCTTCTTTTGATACTGATGCTAGCATTATCTGCGCACTCCTATCATATTTTACTAGTATTTTCTTCTGAGCAATTCTGGCTTCTACTGCATTGTCTGGTGCATTACTGCCATCTACTAATTTACCGTCTATCACTGGTGGTGCAATGATACCTCATCTTGCATCTCTGAAATATTTCACTGTTTTCTTCGTTCCATCTACTTGAATTACTTCTGCAGTATATACTTTGCCATCGGTTTCTGTACTTGCTTGGGCTAATAGAATTGGATATGTATCTGCTAGGGCTGTCACTATAGGACGTTCCTGTGCCCCCGCAGATAGAGATAGTGCTAGGAGTCCTGTGGCTACTGCCGTACGTATCTTGCTCGTACCAGAGTTTCATCACTCAGATGGGGCAGCTACAACAGCATCTCATGAATCAATTCCTGAAGATAGAGTAGGAGATACTTGAGAGAATATATTGATATGAAATATAGAATTCATATGGAGTATGGTTTATAGTTATTTTCCTCTATATTTTAGCCTATCATACTTGACTCGTCAACTCTATTTTATTTTCTCTCCTTGATTTCCTACTTTTTCTGACTATATTGCCCGCCCCTGAGCTATCTGATGCGTCCAGATATTTTTGACATACCAATATTCCCTATGTGAAATAGGGATTTCTGATTGTGATTGTATACATATTGTGAGCGGGATTAGCCCACTTTTCCAAAATATGCCCATTCATCACCCACTCTAGCATTTTCATTTGGCATGATGATATAGCCATCTGTAGGAGCTACTATATTTCCTGTTGGGCTATCTATAATAGTCTCACCAATAGATACTGTATCAAAATTTTCCCATTTTTTTGAGAATATGTCATTGTCTTTT
This sequence comes from Candidatus Altimarinota bacterium, assembly GCA_014377305.1. Taxonomy (GTDB): domain Bacteria; phylum Patescibacteriota; class Gracilibacteria; order BD1-5; family UBA2023; genus JABFSX01. The sequence continues at coordinate 24,345 of JACMPW010000005.1, forward strand.
CTGTGTATTTTCTTTCCGTGTATAGAGTGTGGTTATTACTTTATATATTATAGTGCATATTTTTTAAATTGACTTTTATTAAAAAATGTTATTATTATTATCTAATAACTAAATTTAGAATGACTCAAAAATCATTAGAAGCCAATAAGTTAAATTCATGAGCCTCATTATACGCACAGCATATGTCATATGACAATGATCATAAAGTATGATTTTTTACTACAGCTATAGAAAAAATTCTTTCTTCAAGAAATGAATGAAAGGCACTAGATATATTGGATGTGTGATGTAATAATGGTGATCTTATATGAAAATTGGATCTATATTTTTGAACAATAATAAGTACACATGGAGTAGATATTTGAGCTGAGTTAGTAAAAATGGCTCCTGCATGAAAGGCGAGTGTAGGAAATTGATACGATCTTGCATTATTTCCATCAGAAAGCAAAGATGTTCTACTTTATTCATCTTTCTTACATGAATTATGAAGTTATTTTACATCGGAATATTTTGAAAAATATTCAAGAGAAATATATTATGCAGGTATTAAAACCTGATTAAAAGCAGCAGAACGCGTACTAAAACAATGAGGATTTCTCCTCATTAAGGATCCTGTTAGACCTTTACAATCTTCTGAAATATTAACATTAAAAATAAAAGATTGAATCAATAGAGTTACAACTATTTCAGAACTTTTCTCCAAATGAGTAGAAAAACCAACTCGAGATATAGATATATGAAATCTTACTGAACAAGATCTACAAATTCTTGATAGCGTACTCGTTCCAAACGATCTGCATTACTTACCAAGAATGGCATTATTTTTGAAGTGATTCCAATGGTCTCACTCACAAATACCAAACTGAATAATAAATTTACAAGGAGACATATTAACATTCACACGAGATTTAGTTGCCGATATTTCACGACATATGCCTTGGTGATACTCTAAACAAAGTTTTACAGATGAACAAAAGGAATGGTATTGATCATTAAATGCAGAAGAATGGAAAGAGGTATTAAAAGATACCTGATTTGAAATAGAAAGTCATGAAGTGACCTATCGAAAAAGTGATCATTCAAAACTAATGGGAAACACATTTGTGATCTATGACTCAAAATGAAAAGAAATTCATGCACATGACATATCCCCAACGCATCATTATACAGTATTAAAGAAAATTAAATAAAAATGATTCGACAAGGATTACTACATCAGGAAATCACTCTTAGAAATATATCTCTTGAATTAGCTATAAAATCTATCGGGGAGGTTTTATGAGAGAAAGTAAAAGCAATATGATACTTTGGTTCATTAGTTACTTGAACTAATGGGGTATATTCAGATATTGATTTTGTTTTAATAACTGAAGGATTACAAGATCCTGATGAACGAGAGCTACAATCACCTCTCATAAAGGCAAATATCAGGGAAAATGGTTATGAGTTTTTATGAGCATTTAATATCTACGAATCCTCTACTATAGAAAAAATGCCAATTTGGCTAGCCATAGTTCTATCTAATAATCTTGATATTCTACATGATCCCGAATGACTCTTAGGGAAACTCAAAGTTAAATGATCATATGGAAATAGAATAGAGAATGTGGGTCATTGATGGAATATATGAGTAAATAATGGATGAATGGTGAATCTATCTAAAGAACTGAGGGAGTATTGACGAGTTTTAAAAAATAGAGCACTTCTTTTGGAAGAGAAATTTCCAAAAATATCACATTACTTGCAACTAGAATCCGAAAGAATGACTACCTCATGATCACTTGCAATGGATGGAATATTTTGTACAAATGGATCCTTCGAAGAGTTAAGTAAGATTCATAATGATCGAAAGTTATCATGACCAGAAAGTATTAAAGATCAAAGGAGAGTAACTCTCCTGGAAGAAGGTTTTTACTGATATTGAATAGATAAGCAACATGAACAAATAGCAGAAGTTCTCAAAAATACAATAGATTACAGTGGCGCCTTAATACATTTACTTACTTGATGTCATAGTATTATGAGAGAAATTCTGCATAATAAATGAGATTTTATGGTTGATGGGGAGGTTACCCAACTATTTTTACAAAAAAATTCAGATTTCATTCAAAAAATATTATGAGATGATAATTCTCTTATTTTTGCTCTTTTTAAGTCTGAGCAGGTATGCTGAAGAAGCTGAGGCATATCATTCGATCTTACCATGGATGGGGATTCTCGATATGCAAAAAATGATACCCCTGAGTTATTTAGCGAATTACTTGAAAAATTAAGTAAAATACTTAACCTATTAAGGTTATATAGGGATGATGAATTATCTTGAATTGGGGAGGAAAGTTATTGAATTACGGTCAGTATTCTCATAAATGCCAGTGGAATGAATCAGGATGAACTTAGCGAAAGTATCAAAAATATTGACGAGCTAATATTCCCTTCATCAAAGGCTGAAATAATAATAGACAGACCTTCTGGAGTAAACTTAGATGTGAATTTTAATTCTAGATTTTCAATAACTATTAATAATTCTACCCTACCTGATATCAAACCAAAGGGCACTTATCACTGGCAGATATCAAAGTGAATGAAAGCCTCAAGACTAAGCTTATTTAGATTACTAGCTAGATGTCAAAGAAAAGATACCTCAATGGTAAAGCCAAATATTACACAACTAGAAAATAAATATCAATCAAAATCAGAACACCTATGATTGCTCATAAAATGAGCAGTAAAGGATTTATTATCAATAACAAATCCTGATAGTATTTATACGGAAAGGAAAGCAATAATTTACTTATAAAAAATGTTTACTGCCACATCACATTTTATAGGCATCGGATTAAATGTGGAAAAATTACTCTCTATATTTTCATGTACCAATGAGTATTTTTTATGAAAGGAGAGAATGCAATATCTTTCCATGAATCCCCTCTCATCACATGTAACACTACATTATCTACCAAAAGAAATAGATTCAGAATATTTAGATAAAATTAAAGAAATTCTAGAAAGAAATCTAAGCTCTGATTTTGATATGGATATATCAGGTATTAATTGTTTTGTCCCAAATAAAAAAACTCTGATTCTATATTTAGAGCCCACAATCCCTAAGTCTATAAAAACCATACGAGATGAACTGATAGATATAAATCCGTTTAATGAAATTACAGATAATTGATATGAATATATTCCCCATATAACGTTATGAAAGGTACAATCATTAGATGATCTGGATGATGACTCTATAAAGAAAATTATATCTGAATTATTCCAAATAATACAAATATTCATTACACAAAAGAAACTTGCCGAAACACTCTGAATATTCCGAGTAAATTCCCTTATTACTCCTGAGCTTCAATTTCCAATCTTCTCTAAAAAACTTATATATGACAGAACTACATAATAACTATGACTCTGATAGACGTATGCTTTCGCTTTGATGGGGGTATACGGATGAGAGTTACGTTATAGATAATGAGCTTTTACAATCTCTCGAACGAGCATTAAAAAAATATTGATATTGAATTTTACAATACGAAAATTGCTATTGATTACAAAATTTGAGAGAAAAAATAGTAAAATGGGCTCCAGAGTTTTATAAAATTCCTCAGTTTTCAACTGAATCATTGATCATTACAAGTGGAATTACTGCCTGATTAGATCTTGTTTGAAGAAATATACTTTGAGGCAAGTACGATGCTCTTATCATAGAACCATGCTATGATACAGCGATAAGAAGTATTCAGCAGAATTCTAATCAAATATTCAGTATAAATGCAAGTGATAATGGTGATGGTTTTATAAAAATTACTACAGATCAATGGAATGAAATCCGTATTATTTTTTCAAAATGAACGGTAAAGTTACTATATATTGTACCAAACTATAGTAATCCATCATGACTCAGTATATCACAAGAAGATAAAATTAAATTACTATCCCTGTGTAAAGAATTTTCTGTAACAATTTTTGAAGATGATCCATACGCACTATATGACTATTCATGAAAAAATAATGGAATAAAAACATTTTATGAATTAGATACTAATCATGAATCTGTGATATATGCAAATTCTTTTTCTAAAATTGGTTTTCCTTGATTAAGGATTGGTTTCTTAGTATGAAATCCTCAAGTAATTGCCAAAATTTCAGAAATACAAAAATATTCTATATCGAGCCCAAATCTATTAACACAATGAATAGTTGAAGATATGATCGATGCCTGAATATTTACAAAAGTATTTAAACATAGATTCAGTGCTATGAAAAATAAGTATATCAACTTTATTGCTACGCTTAATGAAAGTGAAGTAGCCTCAATTAATCAATATATATCATGAATAAATGGATGATTTTATGCATGGATTAATGTAAAGAACTGAACTAAATTTACTGATTTAGCAAGAGAGAATGGTCTCGTTGTTATACCATGAAAAATATATTGATGTAATTATAATTTTGAGGAATATATTAGAGTGACGTTTTCCCAAATACCATCAAAAGACTTAGAAATAGCAACTAACAAATTAATTCGTACTTTTATGACTATTTAATAACTCACTTGTTCTTTTGTAATGTTTGATGATTGAATAACGAATAGAAGAAGCTCAACATTATTCTGAGTTTTTAAATATATAGTTGCAATAAATGCATATAGCATACTACTTGTGCGTCATATGATAGACCCCATCCTCTATATGTACTCGTCCCTCGAGTACCTCGGTACACCTGAGTGCCATCACACGAGATGGTGGATCGATCGCGACCTGCGTCTCCCATAGTTTCCTCGCCTCCATATATGATCCAGTCTGGTAGAGTGAGAGAGCCTGAGCATAGGTCTCATACATAGCACTATCCGTCGTATATCAGAGGAGACCGAGGAGCTCATAGATCTTCACCCCTTCTGTTTTTCACTTCACGGCTATGGTATCGAGTTCACGTACAGCGAATATATCTCCTACCTGAGCGAGTGTCCCTCCTGATATGATCGTCCATACTCCATATTCTTTGCCCATAGCCTCGAGACGTGACGCCAGATTCACTGTATCCCCGAGGACGGTATAGTTGAAGTGGTCACTCGATCCGATATTGCCTACCATCACATCTCCTGTCGCGATCCCGACTCGGAACTCGATCGGTGCCATACCACGCTCTACTATCTCCTGATTGAATCCTGGTAGTATTTTCCTCATCTCGAGTGCTGTTCTGCAGGCTCGTATCGCATGATCTGACTGCGTGACTGGAGCTCCGAAAAATCCCATCACGGCATCCCCGATATACTTGTCCAGTGTACCACCCTCACGAATCAGTATGTCTGTCATCCGAGAGAGGTATGAACTCATGAGATAAAACAGATCACGAGTACCGAGTGCCTCAGATATCGTCGTGAATCCTGCGATGTCTGAGAAAAATACAGTGACCTCTCGCTGTTCACCACCGAGAGTGAGATCGACCTCCTCCATATCTATCATCTTCACCATCTTGGGATCGATATAGTGACCGAACGCATTTTCGATATATCGTCGCTCACGATCGACCACGAAGAACCGATAGATAAAAGTGATCGGAAAAGTCAGGAACCCACCAGCAAGAAAGAGAGGAAATATATCTACGAGAGTACGCTCTACATCGTAGAGATAGCGAGATATCCAGAGAATACATCCCATCATCACTATTGCGAGTATTGGCGATAGATAGCTCGGGAGCAAAAAATAGAGGATCACAGTAACTAGGCTAATGGTAACTATACTGATCCATAGATATTTTGTCTCGAGCACTGAGAGCATCTTGTTCTGGAGGAGTCCATCGAGAAAGTGTGCATGGAGCTCGACACCATCCATCATAGTTCCAGTTACAGGAGATACGAGACTATCATGGATGAGTGTTCCTGACTCCCCGATGAGGATATATTTCCCTGCAAAATTCGCTATGAGCTCTACTCTCGACATCGAGAGTACATCGATGAATGATGCAGTAGGATATGAGTATGGCTGTCCAAAAAATGGATTGAGTACTTGATCATTACTAGAATTTGGGATCCGGAATCCTCATATTTTTGCGAGTTCTATAGGGAGACTCATGAGTATCTGAGTTCATGTTTTCCATGACTGATACGGCGTATGTGATATATCGTAGATTGTAGGTCGACTATAGACAGTATCTATATCGACTATTCACCATTTTGTATTCTTATACATAGATCTCGGAGCACCAGGACAAGTCTCTTCGAGTCATATAGTATCGGTTATACATTTTCCTCCGTCATATCGCATAGTTGCTATGACGATATTATCATATGTATCTAGTGTTTGGGAAAATTCATTTTCAGCTGGATCACTATTTTGGAATATGATATCGAATCCGATTCCTTTGACTCATGCTCACTCCAGTTTTTCGACAAGGTCTCGATATTTAGATTTTGGGATTGTGAGCATTTTTTGATCTCCAGTTGCTTGGAGTGTATTGATCGTATGTTCATCTATCGCTATGATGGCAATATCGGATGATGGACGCAGAGTATGAGTATAGAAATAGTCCTGCCAGACTCCACCAGTAGTGCGGTAGACAAAAAATCAGTTGATTGCATTCGAAAACTCGAGAGAAAATAGCATAATACTCCCAAATATGAGCGTGAGAGAAATCAGAGTGATTGCGAAAATATGCTTGAGGTTTCTGAGCTTTTTCATATACTCTATCCTATCACTAACTCTCATAATATGCAAAAAACATCACTTTCGAGTATTATCCGTGAAGAACTTACTCGTGCATTTGTTTTCTGACTTGGTTTTTTTGCTGTATTATCCGTCGGATTCGTCTCGGTTGCCTATGCAGCGAATGGATGAGCATTTGGTGCTCTACTCAACCAGATACTCGTATCAGGGAACTGGGAGGCTCCAGGTGATGGTAGAGTCAAAAATAGTGACAAGCTCGCTGGTGTGGATGCTATCAACTATGTACGGATAAAAGCAGGACAGAGTTGTGCATCGAACAAGTGTATTACAGGATTTCAGGCTGATGGAACAGTGAACTGTACTCCATAAAAAATACTGTATCAAAAAAATACCTTTTCTAAAAAAGGTATTTTTTTGATGGTGATTTGCAAGATTATAGGTAAAGACAAACAAAAATCCAATCAAAATAATAGGGCAATATTGCGAGTCACTACGAAATCTATAGAATGAAATATATAAAAAATCACTATGAAAAAACTCTCCCTCATTCCTTTCGTGCTCATTGTGACCCTCGGTGCTGTATGGGCAAGTACTATCATCTTCCCGAATACAACAGAGTTCCCTCGTACTCCCCAGATAGCAGGGACTATATGAGGAGTACTCTATGACTGGTTCAATACGGATGGCACAGCTCGAAATACTGATAAGCTGGGTGGGATATCAGCGAGTGGATACCTCCAGAATCATGACTGTAGCGGAGAGCCAATCAACAAGGTATGGGTAGGTATCGATGCGGATGGCAGGTCTATATGTGGGAGCAAGACTATACAGCTCGCGAGTATAGGGAAATTTAGCGAGATTGTCGGTAATATCCAAGTCAAGAAAAATGGATCTGCAGTGTGGACTCCAGCCAATACTACAGATCCTCTCACAGAGTGAGATATCATCCAAACTGACTCATCGAGTACTGGTACTATCGCGTTCATCGCTGATGAGTCTATCCTCCGCCTCGATACCAGTACTACGGTAGAACTCTCTATCGGCGATCTCTCTGGACAGTCTGTTGCTCAGGCGATCCTCACCGATGGACGTCTCTGGGGACGTATCCTCACGAGTACGGGAGTCAATCTCGGAGGATGAGGTACTGTCGCGTGAGTGCGAGGTACGAGTGTCAGTGTCACCAAGACGAGTACTGGATACTATACGATCACCATCATAGACTCGACCAATCCCACATCAGCCGCGAGTGTCGTAGGGGGATGAGGTACAACATATACTCTCTCTCCAGGAGAACAAGTCCAGTATCCTCTCTCAACAGAGAGCAATGTCGCAGGATGAGGGGGGACATGAGTACAACCTACTCTCGTAGAGTCTACGATCGGCAAATCCACATTGCTCGCTATGTCTGCATGGATACGAGACAATACCCGCAAAGATATCGACTATCTCTACGCGAACTCTGGAGCGGGACTCAATACTCGAGTCGTTGCCGAGTACAATACGACGGTACCACTCGCTAGCGATACTATCAATCTCACAGCTCTCTGTAGTGATGCCAATCATGTATACTGGCCATCACTAATTCCTACTCTGGGAGACAAATGTAGAGAATCGAGTCTCTACGCATTCGCCAACTATAGTTCAATAAGTATAAATGGAAGCATGGGCCCTGCTCGTCCTCTCATATTTAGGAATAATATCGTTCCTGCGAGTGGAAATGTTTATAGCATCACTGATGGATATATGATAAATAATCCAGGACAGTATATATCGTATGCACTGGATAACTATACGGTATTGACGGGTAAAACTATAATTATGAGATTAAGTAGTGAAATTCCTGATACCTGAAAACACTATATCCTCGACTTCGGTGGTCCTCTAAAAGTGCTAAAAGATGCGTGAGTTTATAAATGTATGTGGAGAATATCTCTTTTATGTGAATTATGAGATATCAATGAACAAGATGATCATACTATTCTCACTATTACATTACCAGCAACTCCAACTCCATCACAAATGGTTATGGGTAATACTTCATCATTAGTAGGTGGTTACCCTTATCAATTTCCAATCTGAACAACTATCAAAAGGATTAATATTCAATAAAAAAAACCGAAAGGGCTTTTTTTATTGAATTCTATATTATCCGTCATTGCGTATTGAGAGTATCAGTATCTTGATGATAGAGTGAGTTCACCCTGTTGGTGTTGCAGTGATAGTGACAGTGAAGTTTTCGCTCAATCCAAATGGTGCATTGGAATCATATATTCCAGTGATTGCTCCAGTACTCGTATTGATCGAGAGTCCAGCGGGGAATCCAGTAGCAGAGTATACGATCTTCCGACCGAGAGTATCAGTGACTCCACCAGCATTGATAATAATGGGTGCACCTCAGAGTTCATCACTCACCGTCATATCAGCGAGTGCTTCAAATGCACCACCTGTGACAGGTGCAGGATCTGCAGCTGCTACTATCACAGTACGATTTTTTGTACTCCTATTTCACTTGGCATCTGTTGCTGTATAGGTACGTGTATAGGTACCAGCTACTGCTGTATTGACAGCACCAGTGATGACTACTGTACAACTTGGGTCGATATTGTCAGTACAACTCGCTCCTAGCTCGGTATAGACATCTCAGACGGTGAGATTCACTATAGCAGCTCCACTGAGAGTGATCATAGGAGCAGTGAGATCCTTGAGTACGGTACCAGTCTTGGTACTCGATACGAGAGTGGGAGCAGATACTACGGTCTCGACCTTGCCGAGAGAGGCAAGTGGAGCAATATGCTCAGTACGAGCTGTCGATCGAGCAAGAGTACGGGCATCGACAGGATTGACAGTCGATCGATTGTAGATTGCCTGATTGCCACCATCTCCGAGTGCGAACGTGAGTCCGATCATCGCACGAGTATCGTGTATAGCTCCAGATGTATGTGACACACCGATGACGATCGCACCAGAGCGACTGATAGGGTAGCTGTAGCTGATCTGAGTACGATCTACACCCTTCGCTATATGATCATATCCGACGGAGAACTTGCCCTGTTGGCCCATGTATGCAGCATACTCTGCTCCGTATATTGCACTCGTACCAGTGAGACTATTGTGAGTGGCTCCACCTCGGATAGCGAGTCGCCCAGTGCTACCGATATCGAGAGCTCATCCTGCAGTGACACTATTCCACTGAGTTCATCGGTAGCTCGTAGTACTCGCTGTATTGTATATATCTGTATATGTATCTATGGCAGTAGGGGTATCTACATTGCGAGTTTGACTCGAGAGTGTATTGCCTGATGATAAAGTCGCATCATGAGAGCGACCATGAGCAATACTGAGAGATGCCGCCACAAATGGCCCTACTCCAGTAGTGGTGATACTTGCACCTACTTGTTCTCCTCGGAGATTGCCAGAATATGTAGGATTCTTGTATGCTGCCTGAGCAGCTTCTGTTCGAGCTGATATATGACCCACTATAGTAGTACTAGGAGTGATCTGTCCAGCGACAGTGATCGTAGCAGCTTTTGCATCCTTGAGAGACTCTATATTGAGGGCTATTGCTCGCGTCTTATCTCATCCTACGATATCGAGCTGTACTCCAGGACCAAAATGAGAAGACTGAGTTCCACCGATACTTATATCCGCATTCACAGGGATAGTGAGAGTAGAGGCGACATTTTGAGTAGTTTTGTCACCGATGCTCTGAGCTCCTGTAGATTGTGCCGATGTACCCAGTGCTGTAGTGGCGAGGAGAGCTGCTGCGAAATTATGCTTGAGACTCATAGGATGAGATTTATTGATAAACTTTATATATTGTACTCAAATACAATTATTGTCAATAAAATTTATTTGAAAATATGGTATGAGAGATAGTTTGTCACAAAAAAATCACCCCTGACCGAGTGATTTTTTTGTGGCGAGTTGTACTTGTATGTGTTCCTATTTCTTTTTCAGGAGATCGCGGATCTCGGCGAGGAGATCTATGTCAGTTGGTCCTTTTGGAGCTGCTGGAGCTGGTTTTTTCATCTTGTTGATCGGCTTCACTACGAACATGAATATAGCAAATGCTACAATCAGGAAGTTCACGAGTATCGTGAGAAATGATCCATACTTGAGTACTACCTCACTCTGACCAGCTACGAGAGATGGGAGATGGAGAACCATCTGTGAAAAGTCTACCTTGCCCACTATCCAACCGATAACTGGCATCATGATATCCTCAACGAGAGAGTTGACAATCTTGCCGAATGCAGCACCGATGACCACACCTACCGCGAGATCGACGACATTGCCCTTCATCGCGAAGTCTCGGAACTCTTTCATCATGCTCATAGGAGGATAGATAAAAACATAAAGCAAAAGTATTGTATACAAGTTTTATTTTCTGGCAAATCTATTTGCTCATGGCTGGTGCTGGATCATGGATGAGGCGAGGATCTCACTCGATCACGAGAGGAGATGGGTATCTACTACCACCAGTACTCTCTTTATCTACACGATCTATAGGGGAGAGGGCCGAGTATGCGTCCCGAGATCCTGGGAGATCATAATAGGATCTCATACAGCCTGTCTGAGCAAAGTATGGACATCCAGTCGGAGCTATCTCTCGTGGAGGATTGGCTGATACGAGAGACCCATGGATATAGAGCTGAGAGTCACTTACCGCTGATATGATGGCGTGTTCCGCGATCAGAGAACTTGAGATATCTGTGATATTTCATTTGATTTTGATATTTCATCCGTTTCCAGCTGAGTCCGCGAGTGCCATGATAGCGAGAGGAGTTGGACGAGGAGAGATATTGGTGTCGATCGTAATATCTCCACCGAGTACTATGATCGTACGTTTTGATCGGACTCCAGTTCCACCATCGAATAGGGTCGTATCAGAGATCGTATAGTCTCCAGAGATCACCTCATAGTCCACATCATCATAGGTAGTACGGTTTCGGTTCAGGAGAGCTATCTGTTTACGGATATCACTGATCACATTCACTCGAGAGAGTACCCCGCCACCGACTCACTCTCCTGATTGACCCAATATCTTGACCCGCTCTGTTCGTGCTGTTGCAGCTGCGATATTGCCCACTTGAGTCATATAGAGCACATCTGATGTCCCATTGCGATAGTAGATATATCCAGTCATTGTAGTAGGTTCACTCGGAGCATCAGGGAGCCAAGTGATATACGTACCAGTTGATGTAAAAGGCGTAGCAGATATCGTTGCAATGCTCGATATATTGCTCCAGTCACAAATTGGATCAGTTGCTATAGTAAATGGATAATTGCTACACTTCGCAGTAGGAGTACTCCCGAGAGATCTCCACTCGGCATCAGATCCATCTCCGATCTGCATAGTCGTGATGATGGTTGGGATGATTACCGTTGTACTATTTTTTACTACGCTCATCTCGAACGTATGGGGAGTATTGATGATAGGAGGATCCGAACTCGATACACTCGATACGAATAGTGGAACAAAATCCAATGGGACTCGCCATATTGGGAGCGTCATACCTGAGCCATTGTACTCGATAGAGTTGAGAGTGATTTCATTATTTGTATTGGTTGGAGCAGTGCTCTGCACTGTATAGCTGATATCTGAGGTATTCAGAGCTGCAGTATATCGCCACTCCCCACATGCATCCACAAAGTTCGAGAACCTGATAGCATCAGCACATACGGGAAATAAATAATTGAAGTTATCCTCTGTTTGTATATTTTTCACGGTAGTATCATAAATCACCGCTATATTACCAGATATGACGCGATTTCCATATTTGTCCCTGGACTTGAGTATGAATGTATATATATCGCTCCCATCTGCGATCACCGATCATACGGGTGACTGGACGAGTATAGTAGCTGTACGAGTAGCTCCATCGGGACAACTGAGATCTGTAGGATAATTCGTACAAAAATCAATTGCATGGTATGTTCCAGGCTCTAGTGATGTGATGGGGATACTTGGACTAATGAAGAATCCAGATATCTCAGTTTTGCTATCATTGGTATCACGGATCGTGACGGTATAGGTATTCGAGAGAGAAAAATCTACAGTATATACACCATTGGTTCCAGTGATACTCTGTGTATCGAGTCCAATGTTTGCTGATCCTTGCCATCCGAGAGTACCTGCATCATAGATCCAGGCACCTGATACGGATAGTGTCGCTATATGATTGGCTACCAGAGTTGACTCATTCAGTATGACAGGTCTGAGTGGTAGGGCTATCCCCGTGAGATCGATATCTCAGGCAAAAGACATAGCTGATCCAGAGAGGAGTCATGTATTCGGGTTGTAGGTGATGATATTGCCACTACTAAAATATATATCTCCAACATTCTCGCTCCATCATGTCCCTGTGAGGGTGCAGTTTGCCAAGAGATTTGATAGAGATTGCCCCCCACAATTGAGTGATACTTGATTGGATCCACTTGCGAAGATGATCCATCCGATATTTTTGGCATAAAAAGTTCCTGTAAATGTTTTGCTACTTGTAAGCAAAGCAGGATCCATATCTATAATACCACTTGCAGAGAGTGCACTCGCCACATCGAATCGGGTGTTCGTATTCGTCCCAGTCATCGCGATACTCGGTCCAGGTGTATAGGTGACGCTCGCAGATATCTCGCTCACAAAGGCGAGAGACGAGACGAGTAGTGAGATGAGGAGGAGAATTCGGAACATAGAGGATATTATTGTGAGATCTGTCGACAAGCACTGATCATACCAGTTGCAGTGAGGCCATCGCAGAGTGCCGTATTTTTATATTTTTTGACAGCTGTGATTATGATAGTGTCACTACATTTATTACGGAGATTGGTATTGAGTATTTTTTGGCATGGTGTAGTATCGGTTCCACTGATCGCTGTTTTGTAGAGTGCGATATCGGCAGTTTTTGATACTTGAGCCTGACAGTAGAGTTTTTTATCTATATCTGCTATAGTCTCACAGAGATTAGTATTATCCGTATTTACAGCTGACTTGAGTCGGATAGTATCTTGACATGTCGAGGAGAGTTCTATGGTTTTAATTTTTTCACAGAGTTTCAGATCATTCGTTGCTATAGCTTGCCTGTAGAGACTTGTTTCATCTATCTCATGAATTTGTGTGAGACAGAGAGACTGGTATTGCTCTCCGAGAGTGTTACAGAATTCTCGGGTGATTGTATTATCTCGGGTTTTGGTTCCGAGTTGTACCTCATCGATGGACGCTTCGCAACTCGATCGACGTTCCATATCTACCACTTGACTACAGAGAGCACGATCACTCGTTGCTATAGCTCTATCAGTCGATATCACATCTCTACAGAGAGTGATGACTCCAGTACTCGTGAGTGTATCACAGGTTTCGATTGTTCCAGATTTTTTGGCTGTATTTGCGAGGATCATATCATGACACTCAATCTGTTTCAGATTATCAGATATAGCATTACAGAGTCCGATATTTTGCTCCTGTATAGCAGTGTTATATAATTCACTATTCTTCTCATTTTGCTGAGCTATGGCTATCCTTTGATCTGCATATGTAGGTATTATAGTATTGACAGTAGTATCAGTTTTGATATTCCAAACATGTTTCTGATAAAAAAATCAGCAGTATATGCCAATTCCAATAACGATGAAAGTGATCAGTGATACGATGATGATGAGTATTTTTTGCATATCTCTAGAATACCCCAATTTTGCAAAAAAATCCTCTTTTGCGAGGATATGCAGCATATTTTAACTGGACAAATTATCTAATTATATCTTTGAGGAATTTTTCCACTGTTTTCCAGTACTGGATTTCGACGCGAATCTTGCGTACGGAGAGGAGTATCATACTATTTCTCGTGTCGAATCGATCGAGAAATCTTTTGGCATCTGCAACAGTAGTTCTTTCCTCAAGATCGAATACATAGTTAAGTCCGATCTTTGATAGCTTCACAACACCATAGTCTGAGAGGATGAGTCGAGACCTGATGATGAGAAATAGATTTGAGAGGTTTTCATTTGTGTCCATCACACTTTCCATCTCATCGAGCTCCTCTAGCGTCTCGAGTGATTCTATTTCTCTGAAAAAATTCAATTTGTCAGCTTCTGAGAGAAAATATTCTACCGGTAGTACATATGAGATTTCGAGTTCGATTTTTGCTCGTGTCCGTTTCTTTTTCTCCTCACGCAACTCAGCGATCCGCTCCTCGAGGAGTCGGAAGTAGAGTGTCAGACCGATGTCTTTGCTCCGACCAGATTGTTTGATCCCGAGTACATCTCAGGCTCCACGGATCTCCATATCTCGCATCGCGATCTCGAATCAGGCACCCAGATGAGTATTATTGGCGATAGTGATGAGCCGTTCTTTTTCGTCTTTTCCGAGTTCAGGTTTCCGATACATCAGATAACAGTAGGCATCAGCATCCTTGCGTCATACTCTTCATCTCAGCTGATGGAGGCTCGCGAGACCGAACTCCTCAGGGTCGATGATGATGATCGTATTCGCCGAGAGGAAGTTGACACCATTCTCTATGATAGTCGTTGAGAGGAGGATATCGTATTCTCTTTTTTTGAATGCATGGATGCGATCCTCGATCTTATCCCCTGGCATCTGACCATGGGTTATTATGATTTTTGGAGATTCTTGTTTTGCAGATTTTGATTTCCCAATAATACCCTCTATCTCTTTCGCGAGTGCGTCCATCCCTCGGATCCGATTGTGCAATATGATGACCTGTCCACCTCGTCCCATCTCATACTCTACTGCATGAGCGATGACTCCCTCATTCCATCTTGTGATGATCGTCTCGATGGGTTTTTTCTTCTTCGGGGGAGTTGCTATGATCGATATCTTTTTGAGGCCTGAGAGTGCCAGATTGAGTGAGCGGGGAATAGGAGTTGCAGAGAGTGCGAGGATATCGATTCCGGCTCGGATTTTTTTGATCCGTTCCTTGTGCGTCACTCCGAACTTGTGTTCCTCATCGATCACGAGGAGTCAGAGTCTCTTGTATCTCACATCTTCTGAGAGGAGACGATGAGTCCCTACGACGACATCGATCTTGCCATCCCGCAGATCCTCCAGTGTAGTTGCGATCTCTCGGCCCGTATTCATACGAGTCATGATGCCGACTCTCACGCCAAAAGGAGACAGTCGCTCAACGAATGTCTCATAGTGTTCATCAGCCAGGACGAGGAGAGGCGATATGACTGCCACTTGAGTTCCCGCGAGTACTGCCTTATAGATAGCATTCATCGCGATCTCAGTTTTTCAGAATCCGACATCACCCGAGATGAGTCGATCCATGGCGAGCTCTGATTCCATATCGGCAAATACCTCCTCGATGGCCCGAGATTGATCCTGAGTATATTCATATGCGAAGGCATCCTGGAACTCTCGTTCCTTACCCTGGAAACTCGCAAAAGAACGACCTTTTGCGAGAGAACGCCTCGCATTGGTTTCGAGGATATCGAGTGCGATCGCCTCGATTTCCTCAGTTGTCTTACTCATTGTGCGCTCCCATTCTTTGCCTGAGAGCTTGGTGAGTTCGACATCTGGCTTACCGAGATATTTGCTCACTCGGTAGATCTCCGTGAGTGGGACGAAGAGTTTATCTCACTCAGCATAGTGGAGCTCGATGTATTCTCGTTCCAGATTTACTGTAGATTTTTTGGTTACCGCATGGAATAGAGCAATCCCATGTTCACGATGTACGACGAGATCACCTGGTGCGAGTGTGAGGAGGAGATCGAGGTGCTTGGCGATGGATTTTTTGTTCCTGGTTCTCACGAATACATTTCCGATGATATCATCAGCTATGATTATGATATCTTTCATTATACAACTTTCCATTCCTCATTTTGCTACGTCAATGATTTCGATATTGACTATGGCGTGGAACTCTACGAATTCTTGTACGGTTTTGATAAATTTGGTATAGATGATTACTCGTTGTTCTCATCTCTCTTCTCGCAAAAAGGCGAGAAACGCATCAATATGCTCGATCGTCGGGATATCCACTCCGAGTGATATCGCGTCATCTCGATGAAAATCAGTGAAATGAAAATCAGAAATATGGCGTAATTGGTCTATATATGGGAGAAAATCACAACCAAGAAGAATTGTAGATTCTGATTCGACTAAGGCGAGGAGATCCATGTTTATGATGCCCACTTTTCTCTCTATTGGAGTCTCTGAGAGTTTCTGATTTTTGATCGAGATAGTATCGCGATATCTGCGTTCATCTCATCGAGAGTCGATCTCCACGATCGAGTCTATCTCTGTATCGAACCACTCGATATGTACCTGATTACCACTATGAGCATCTGTTATCGTGACTACACTGCCCTCACGACGATAGGTCGCGAGCTCTCCGAGATGCGTCGCATGGATATATCCGAACTCGATCAGCTTCTCGATGACATTTTCTATGGTTTGCTCAGCCCCTCTCGTTATCTCATAGAGTGAGTGTCGCCTGAGATAGCCTATATCACCACTTGTTTCGAGGAGAGTGGATGATATGACAAAAATCCCAGCGTGAGATTCACTCATCATCCAAAACTCTGCGAGATCCGTGAGAAGTTGTATTGGAGTATCGAGTACCGTTTTCGCGAATTGTCGCAATATAGAGATATCTGACTCCGAATCAGTGATGATGACCTTTTTCTGTCATTCGACAACAAGACTCTTCATTTTGAAGAGTCGAGCGGTAGCACAACTGGAGTGGGAATATGTGGTGAGCAATTTATAATTTAGGAGTTCTATTATACTTTCATTATTTCAATTTCTTTCACCTTGAGCATCTCCTCAATTTGTTTGATTCATTTATCTATTTCTTTTTGGAGATTCGCTTCATGTGTTTTTGCTTCATCTTCACTGATTTCTTTATCTGCCTTTGATTTGTCTATTTTTTTCTTGAATTCTTGTCTGATATTGCGTATTCCGACCTTGCCCTCTTCTCCGAGTCGACTTGCTATCTTGACGAGATCACGACGACGCTCCTCGGTAAGGGGTGGGATTTTTATCATCAGAGTCTCACCATTGTTCGATGGATTGAGTCCGATTTTTGCTTCACTGATGCCTTTTTCGATATCTCGGATGAGCGTTTTATCCCATGGTTGTATCACGATCGTGCTCGCATCCATGACAGATACTGCAGCGATATTCTTGAGAGGGCCGAGTGATCCATATGCCATCACATAGATATCTTCTACAATCGCAGAGTTCGCTCGTCAGGCCTGGAGCTTCGAGAGCTCATTTTGCATATGATTCGTGGCTTTGTGTAGCTCTTGTTGTAGATTCGCTAACATATTGGAGAATATTATTATAAGATATATGTACAAATATTGTAGTCAAAAGGTTCCTTTTTACAAGATTTTTTTTGACATTTTCACAACGAATTATACAATGTTTTTTGACAAGTTTCTTACATTCTAACTTTTATCCTCATGCAAAAAGTTCTTTCAATTCTCTTAGTAACTTCTTTTACAGCATCAGTTGCTTTTGCAGCATCTGGTGATATGGTACTTTCTACACCTACTACAATGACTCCTACTATGGCATCTGGTTCTCAGGCCATTCTTCCTCCTCCACCGCCAGTAACAACAACGACGCCTATTAATACTACTCAGAATAATACTCTTCCTCAGCTCACTGCTGCACCATCAACATCAGTTGCTATGAGTTCATCAATCGGTGAGAACAAGAGTGTGAGTTGTGTATCGAACGCTGCTTTTGCAACCAATAGTTGTGATGCCTGTTTCGATGGAGGATCAGTCACAACAGGGAAGAGGCTTACAGGACTTTTTGATAACTGGACGAATACTTCTACAGGACTGATGATCGCATACCAGAGTGAGCAGAAAAATCCAAATATGGTAGCATTTGGTACAACTATATGGACTGCTTCTCCGAGTGATGAATCAAAACTCTGGAAATCGAGTAGTGATATTATCTGGTCTCCGACACAGACTGGTTCTACAAAGATGCAATATATCCTCGGTGCTGGACAAAAAGTTAAATTTTTCGAAGCAGACATCGCTGCAGGATATACGCTCACGAAAACAGATCGCAAAAATGGTGAACTCGTAGGAATGATGAGATACCCTACTGTTGCTCATGCTGTAGATGCAGTAGGCAATGAGGGTGCAGCCAAAACTCATTATGAGTGTGTTGCCTACAATCTCTCTGCCCCAGCAACTGTAGTTCCAGTTACTCCGACTACTCCAGTTACTCCAGAGATTACGAAGACAGCTACAGGACCTGCTGAGACTATCGTTCTCATCCTTGCTGCGTTTTTCATAGCGTTTGGTCTCATGTTTTCTCTCCGCAAACGCATATAATAAGTTAAGAAATTAAAAATATCCCAATCCATTCCCTTGGATTGGGATATTTTTTTGCTTTTTCATATTTTTACTATAGAGTGTTGGCCTTTCACTATCATACTATGCTCCCATCACTGCTCACCTCTCGTCTCCGTACTATACTCGGATCTCACTACGATGATGTGATTGCATCTTTCGCGAAGAATCGCAAATGATCACTTCGTATAAATCTCCTCAAGACTGATGGTATAGATGTACTCGCAGAATTTGCGGACAAAGGAATCATCCTCGAATCATTTGCTGGAATCGATGGATCATATGTATTCGACCGTGAGCACGAGTATGCGATAAAGGGAACTCAGTCATTCTACAATGGTCTCATTTATCTCCAGTCCATCGCATCTCAGCTCCCAGCACTTGTGCTCGATCCAGAGGCAGGAGAGTCTATCCTCGATGTCTGTGCAGCACCAGGATCCAAGACGACACAACTCGCGATGATGATGGAGAATCGTGGGAGTATCTATGCAATCGAACAGAACCAGATCCGCTATGACAAGCTCCTCCACAACTGTGCACTCCAGTGAGCGACGATCATCATCGGAGTCAAGATGGATGCGAGACACTGGCTCTCAGATAAGGGTGCTGCAGTTACAGTCATAGATGACACTGCGGATATAGAGTTCGATCATATCCTCCTGGATGCTCCTTGCTCGGCTGAGGGCCGTATCGCACTCGACAACGAGAAGACATATGGATTCTGGTCTCTAGATAATATCATAAAAAAATCAGAACTCCAGTCTGAGCTCCTCGCGGTTGCATGGGATCATCTCAAGGTAGGGGGTACTATCGTATACTCGACCTGTACACTGGCTCCAGAGGAGAACGAGGGAGTGATCGCAGAGTTCCTCCTCGCTCACGATGACGCTACTCTAGAGGATATCGATCTCGGACTCTCAGGACACTCATGGTGGACTCCTGGACTCGCATCATTCGGCAAGAATATGTATTATCCAGATATACTCGCTAAGGCAGTACGAATACTCCCGAGTGATGAGACGGAGGGATTCTTCGTCGTCAAAATACGAAAAGTATAATAAAAAATCCCATCTTGAATATTCAAGATGGGATTTTTTATTCTTACTTCCTCCCGAAATCCGCAGGGATCTCGCCCCATGCCTTGGTTTCCCACTTGAGTATAGGGTTTTTATATTCATTTGACTTGAGCCAGAGAATAGCTCTATCGACGAGGACGAAGAGCTCCATATTTTTGGCACTTCTCGGCTGCTTGGTTCTGGCATTTTTCGCCTTGACCCATGAGATCGCAGTGATACTATCCGTATAGATCGGGAGTGTGAGCTCGTTCTCCTGACAATATCTGAGGGCATGCACGAGACCGAGGAACTCGACGATGTTGTTCGTCCCATCAGCATAGGGTCATCCAGAGAATATCTTGGTAGTTGCATCATGTGTCATCACTCACTGATATTCACACCACCCACTGATGGTGTTCCAGGCGCCATCTACTGATATACTCTCCATAATTGGTATACCATATTTTTGTTTCTCTTGGGCGGTCGGTGCTCCTGGCTTCGCAGTAGTACCGATATACTCAGCTGGTGGTCGTCTGAGTGCTACCTTGCACTCTTCATGACTCGCGAATGACTTGTATTGAGCACCCACATATCCCTCGACAGACCGCTTGCACTCTTCCCAGTTTGCGAATATCCCTGGAGTTCGGCCTTGCCAGACGGCATAGTATTTTTGTTTTGGCATAGTTTATAAAAAAGAAATCCAATCCTCTCGCCTGATCGCCTCAGCCCTCACTCGTTCATCATAGCCGAGCCGGATCAATATTTCACGAATTGAGTTGATACTATAACTACTTCACTTGATATTCGAGAGGAGCGTTTTGCGAGGATGAGCAAATACGATCTTCCAGAGTTTGATGAGTTGTTTTTCCTGATCTCGATCTCGCTCTTTTTTGACTGCAAATCTGAGCACTATAGAGTCCACACGAGGTGCTGGATCAAAACTCGATCGATCCACATACCTGACCCTGACGATATCCTCACAGGCGACTTCCATACAGAGAGAGAGGAATGAGTGATGTGGCTTACGAGCTCTGCCCTCGAGGATCTTGTCCCCGACTTCCTCCTGCATCATGATGACCATCTCCTCAGGAGCGGTATCGAGCTCATAGAGAAGATAAAACAGGATCGGACTTGTGATATAGTAGGGAATATTGGCGATCACGGAGTAGGACTCGTATGGTGGGGTATATCTGAGAATATCGATATGATGTATGGTCAGATCCTCTGGAGTATATTTGTCCTTGAGGATCGCGATCATATCTGGATCGAGCTCGACGAGATCGAGAGCGACCGGTTGCTCTCATATAAGGTAGTCTGTCAGTGCTCCATATCCAGGGCCTACCTCGATGATATGTTTGCCTCAAATCTCTATGGCTCCTGCGATATCTGTGAGTGCTTCTGGATCGATGAGGAAATTTTGACCCAATGCTTTTTTTGCTTTGATTTTTTGCATTAATTCGACTCTTTAGTATATGTAGTCATCTTTGATACAGCCCTTGCGAGTATTTTTTGGTAGGTATGCCAGCTTGCGAGGATACGAGCATAGCCTCATTTTACCTCAGTAACCCAGGTATCAGTACTATTTTTCTGATTTTTATTGATACCATCAGACATTAGTATCTTTTGGAGATATTGCCATCAGGCTATTTTTTTGCTGGCGAGATCGCTACAGAGTGTCTGAGGATATGCATTCGTTGTTGTGATATGGAGTTTATCTTTATTTTCATTGAGCTTGGATTCGAGAGTACCGAATCCACATATCTGTGAATATATTCCTTGGATTTTCTCGGTACAACTATTGATCGACTCGACCCACTTGACTGGGTCTGCTTCTCGGGTTTTTTGGAGTTGTCTCATATACTTGGTTATATCCGTATCAATCTTGTTGAATGATATCTGTACTGCCACGAGATATGCTACTGTCTCAGGAGTGATCGATTGTTGATTGCTCGCGAAAAAGCTCCCCTGAGGGCAGACAAAATCTGTGATACTATTGGGATTTCAGGACTTTCTCGCTGTGATACACTGTTCTGCAGCGGCTACTATCTCACTCGATTCTGGGAGATCTGCCCGTATATCATCGCACCCCGCCGCAAAAAGAGACTCTACCGAAATAGAGCCGAGAATAATCGCAATGAGAAGTAGGAAAATACGATACATAGATATACTATTGGTGATGATCATCATGGGAGTTTGGTATACTTTCTGGCTTTTTATCTCTGAGTTTTTTTACCCCATAGAGTGATGCTATGATACCACCGAGAATCATACCAGTCACTACAGTATCCATTGTTTTGATACTTTTCTTAGCGACGTTGTCTGTGGTTGTTTCGGTTATATTTTCAGTTTTTTTCTTCTTAAAAGGGAACATATATAAAATATTTTAAAGTAGAGGATACAGGTAGGGTATGGAGATTATAGATGACTTTTTTATACAAGCGGTATATATGATTTTATATGCTATGCTTGCAACTCGTTTATCTGTCCAACTTAATTGTTTTTGAGATGAGTGTCAGTTTGGGTATAGTAATCATGATGACATTGTGTTCTACAGTAGCTCGGATCTCGTCGAATCCGAGATTCTCAGGAAGGATGATCGACCGAGAGAACGCCCCATAAAAACACTCCTCTACGAGCATGCGACGAGCGTCAAGATAGATGGGGGATTCTTTGCGATTTCCTGATAGGGTGAGAATGTTGCGAGAGAGTCCGATATCTATATCTGCTGGATCTACTCCAGCGACCGGAGCCACTATGATGATCGAGTTCGCGAGATCGAGGATATCTACAGCAATCTGTCCAATATCTGTCTCATGATCAGCATCATCATGGATATCTACATCGATCCTATGATTAGGCTCATTGTGATTTTGATCATGCGTGCTATGTACATCGTGACTTGATTTTTTGGTTGTTTTATCTGCATCCGTGACGCCGTATATCTTGAACATATTCATAAAAAAAGATATCCATATACTATGAAATATCTGCATTTTTGCAACTTTTTATCGCTTTTGAGAGATGACTCGTTCATATCCAATCATGATATTATCATTGGATATTTTTCGAGTTTTATGTGTATTCATATTCTCGAGATCTCTGAGTGCCTGACCAAGATTCGAGAGATGACTCGGATGTATCGTGATAGCATCACTATGATAATCTAGGAGAGATGGTATATCAGATATGAGGAGTGGGATATGGTGGCTTCGAGCGAGCTCGACCCTAGGTCCACCGCTATAATAGGCACCAACATATATCCATCCACTTGCATGCATATAGAGCGACTCGATACTCGCACCCTCCAGGGCTCAGGTGATACGTACTGAGCCAGTGAGTCAGAGTGATTGTATCTGGAGAGCTATACTTCTCGTCTCTATGGGAAATTGTCGTCAGACGAGGAGGAGTATGTGTGTGCCACCGAGATCTCGATATGACTTGTATCATCTGAGTAGATCTACTATTCCAGATTCACTCCCATAACTCCCATCATAGAGCCAGTAGGGCTCAGTTATCGAAAGTTGAGAGAGAGTATGCCTATCTCACTTCCCAGGAGTCATAGTAATATGGGGGATGATCTCTATAGATGATTCTGATATATGAGTTATTTCTACAGCTTCTTGTCAGATGGCTAGGGATGGTACTATGATAGTATTATTTGGATTATTGCGATTTTTTGTATTAGTATTGACATACCTCTCTATGAGGGTAGGAGGTCTACGTGGGTAGAGTATATCTACATGGCTCCAGACATGTGATATAGTAGTGATGCTCGGATCATATGGAGAGTATGATGAGAAGTTCACTGAGCGAAATACCTCAGATGTTTCTGGTAATGAGAGTTTTTGTTTTCTCCGCCACCATGATGAAATAGGTACTATGATCGATCTCCCATTATCAGGACAATCCTGTGCTATATAGTGAATATAGCTGATAGTGTCAGTTGGGTGACGAGATATCCAGAGATCAACCCAACTTGCAGCATATCGTGTGATGATGGGGTCTATCGGTGGTACAGATCTGATGTCTATGATGATATGCATAGTGAGCATTATGAGAAAAAGTAATAAAATGTCGAGGAAATCATATAAAATGATTTTCATTTTATGCTAAAATATGTATCATCATAAATGAAACGACCATATATCATCTTCTTATTATGACTCCATTTTTATCTGTATCCACTGACTCTGATAGGACGGAGTTTTTGATAGATACTCAACTTTTCTCTCCAGTGATTGCGATGAAGGCAGCATATGTCCTCCTTGATAGGGCATATTTCTTCTTTTTCACTCGTCCGGATTGACTCATGGTACAGGTGAGTCCCAAGGTATGACAAGATTGGAGTGCTGAGAGATTTACTCTTGAGTATAGTGATGAGCTCCTTGCTTATGCCCTGAGAGCTCGGGTAGAGCTAGAGAACAAAGAAGTTCGAGAGACTATCGTCAGACGAGCTTTGGGTTCGTATGCTGATCTTCCTAATTTTACATCTGTTGATCCTATTGCAAGTAGTCCACAGATCGACTTCGATAAAGATATTGATGAGATACTCAGAGAAATCGAAAATGATCCTGAACTCAAGATCGATGAAGCAGAAATCAATCGTATTCTCGCTGAGATTGATTCAGAGACTCAGGCACTCAAAAAACCAAAACTCGATCCTAATAAACTCAAAGATGTCAAAAAAAACTTTCAACATAAGTAATATATTGTATCCAGAAACAATGATCCATGATGCTATACATGAGTTCCACTGATATGTTATTATTTATGCTGATGGATTGATTACTATTGATGATGAGTATCCACAAGTAGTATTTGATGAACTGATGAATTATATCCTTTCTATTTTTTCAGAAAATACTGTATGAGCCTAGATATTGATGTCATAGAGTCCATGAATATGGACCGAGTAGCTCCATTTTACTTCTCTCGAAAAAAAGATGAGCAGTATTTGATTACGAATGATTTTGGATATTATTCATATCTTTCTCCTTGAGAGTTTGATGATTTTTGTTCGAGCAAACTTACTTGAGACAAATTCATAGAACTTGATGAAAAACTCTTCATAAAAAATGATACCTATACAGATCGAGCGATCACTGCATATAACAAAAAAAATAGCTTTCTCGCATATGGACCTACGCTCCACATGATTATTACAACTCTTCGCTGTAATCATAAATGTCAGTACTGCCATGCTGCTGTAGCTCCTATGACTGCGAAGAATCTAGATATGACACGAGAAACAGCAGAGAAGGTAGTAGATACGATATTCTATACATCAGCCCCATCACTCACGATCGAGTTCCAGTGATGAGAGTCGCTCGTCAACTATGACATAGTTCAGTTCATTGTTGAGTATGCTAGCATGAAAGCTCAAGCTCTCCAGAAAAATCTCACATTTGCATTGGTATCCAACCTTTCACTCATGGATGAGGATAAACTCAAGTGGCTTCTCGATCATGGCGTTGATATATGTACGTCTCTCGATGGTGATAAAAAGACTCATAATTGGCAGCGTACCTATAAGGAGGGGGATAGCCATGAGAAAGTAGTTCATTGGATCAATCGTATCACGGCTGAACAAGAACTCAGGTGAAAAAAAGGATATAAAATCGGTGCCCTTGCTACCTGGACGAAACCAGGTCTTGCAAATTATCGTAATATTGTGGATTCGTACATAGAACTCTGACTCACTACTATAGGACTCAGATGGCTCAATCCCTATGGATTTGCTGCTGCAGAGCGAGATACTCTCGAGTATACACTCGATGAATATTTTGAGTTCTACAAGAACTCCATGGATTATATTCTTGAAAAAAATAAAGAATGAATTTTTCTCAAGGAGATGATGTCTATGGTCTATCTCGGTAAAATTCTCAATAATACGGATAGTGGATTTATGGATGTGAGATCACCATCTGGTATTGCTATCGGAGGAGTTGCCTACAACTATGATGGTGGAGTGTATGCTAGTGATGAGTCGCGTATGCTCGGTCGTATGGGGATTCATGATTTTCTCATGACACCACTCCTCGCAACAGGCGAAGAGACCTATAGAGCCATGGCCAATAGTGAGGTTACCAAGATATCAGTCCAATCATCTACACTTGACGGACTCCCATGATATGTAGACCATGTATACAAGCCATATCTTGGAGTTGACTTGATCTATGCATTCACACAGCATGGTAATGTTTTTTCCAACTTTGCAAAGGATGATAAAACTCGTATTCAGATAAGTATGCTCGATTATTTATTTGATAAACTCAGAGATCCTGAGAATGAGAAAATTTTTAGATCTTGGATCAGGAGATAAAGTTGCAATAAGGAAGAAAAAGATATAATCATAACATCTCTCTATACTATATATGTCTGAACAACAGAAAAAAATCATCCCAAAATTCAAGAAAAAACTCCAGTGATTCCTCTCAGATGAGAGTGGTAAAATCACCAAGGAAGATGTCCTCAAAATGGGTATGATGGCTATGGGTATTGCTATGATGGTAGGACAAGTCGATGCTGCTGCTACCCATGCTAGCAATGGTATTGCGGATGGTATAGGCGGGAGTACACATCAGAACTATAGTATCGACTATAATTCTGATGCAGTGAGTTGTCCACCAGTGAGTCAGATTGTAAATGGTCATGTCAATGTAGTTCCATCGAGTTGTACTATTAACTGAGGTGGCATGACCAATGTCGCTGGCCACGGATCACACGGGAGCCACGGATCACACGGGAGCCACGGATCACACGGGAGCCACGGATCACACGGGAGCCACGCTTCTTACTAATATTTATGAAATCAACTCTTCACTACATCACTATCGGTATTGTTATCCTGACTCTTTCGAGTTGTTCCTGGTGAGCAAAAGAAAGTGTTGCTATCCCTACTGGCACTGGTAGTAATAATACTCAATCGTTATCTAAGCTTACGTGATCTGTACTTCCTCCAGAAGCTCAGTTTAAGGATATTGTTACCGCATTAGAAGGGACTAAAAACTATAATGAATTCTCCAAAGCATATTCTCTTTCTTCGTCAAAAATAGATGAATGGATATCTCAATGAAGTGGATCATATATATTCGATCATAACATAGTAGATAAACTTGTGCCATATATATACATATGTAGGCTCACGCTCTCAGGGGAGGATTCTGTAGTTCGATCATCATTTACGAGATATAGTACTATTATTCCTCCTATCACAGATAGGGATCCGACAAATAATGTGAATATTATTGAGCAATTTATGAGTTCAAAAATCTCTCTCTCAAAACTCTATGATATATTACTATCTCCTCAGGTCATATTACCACAATATTATATAGATCTCCTCTCCAAGAGGAGACTCGCCTATTGAAAAATATCGGCAGATGATTGCAGTGAACTCATATTCAAGTATGAAGATACATTTTTTAGTGAAAAATAAGAAATGAGAAATCACATCAAGTATAGAACGATATTTGCGAATAAGAAAGATCAATGAGTCGTACGACATATGCCCGATCAGTTGATCATAAGAGTATGAAAGTGATGCAATTTTCGTTGTATTTTTTGTAATGTTGCCGAAAATGAGACAGTACTGAGCCTCAAATCATCTCTCCAAGAGATACTGGCGATGACTTTTTATAAAATAAAACATACTAAATTTCTTTCTGACCAAATTAATGTAACTATTTCTGGTGGTGAACCTAGTATTTTCAAAAAAGAGACTCTATTCATACTCAAATACTTCAAGATTTTCTTTGAGAAACGAGGTATTCATACAAGCTTTGATATGCAATCAAATGCCTCGAGTATTGATAGGGAATTCGCAGATGCAATATATCGTCTCTGAGTATGACAGGTACTCGTCTCATCTCATGCACATGATCCAGAGATATTTGAGTCTATAATTGGTGTCAAATATGTAACTATGTGACCACGTTTTGAATCAGGCGTTCAACACCTTCTTGATGCTGGTATCGAGGTTACTTTTAATATTGTACTCAATCGTCTCAACCATTCGCATTATCTAGAACATATTGTCTATCTTCATCATAAATATCCTCAAGTAGCACTCTACAATATATGATTCGTTCAGCCTCATGGTATGGCACAAGAGAATTTCAAAAAATTATTCTCTCAATATAGTGATGTTGCTCCTGTATATAATCGTGTTATTTCGTATCTCAAGTATCACTGAAAATACGTACACTCTCACCTCGTAGGATTGCCCCTGTGCTATATGGATGACTGGTCGAGTAGTATGGAATATTCGTATAATCAGGCCCTACTCAAAGCAGATCCGAATGATCACACTCTTATCCAATCTATCAATGATAGTAATAAGATACATCCATCATCTTGTGATGGATGTCGAGCAAAGCGAGTCTGTAGCGGTACATGGAAAGAATATAGCAAGTTACAAAAACTCAAGCCATACATATATCCAACCTATAATTCTTCTACTGTTTTTGCTGATGACATTGAGTCTATCGAAAAAGACTATGATTCTGGTGATCGAGTTTTTTTCTTGGAGTGACGAGTATATACGCAAGGAACCCTGACTGACAAGATTGCATCTATCAAAAATCTTGGATACTCTTGGATAAGTATTGTTTTAGATAAGTGGAGTGATGGATGTGATCCCTCGTACTTTGCAGGAACTAATATACAGTATATAGCTATTGCTTCGATAGCGACTCTATCTACGATAGATGACGTAGCAAAGTATAATAAGCAAGTACCATTTCAGTTTCGTATTCAGTTGGATATACTGATCAAAAATCCAGAAAATTGGACAATAAAAGATATCCTTGATATGCCAAAGAGTTCGGATATCCTTGTTCGACTCCCAAAAACCTGGAGATCAGAAAAACAACTTCACAAACCATATATTTATTTTTCTCTCTAGTCCTATGGTACAAGTCGCTATACTATGATTTTGAAGACAATGAAAAAAACATGCTCATTTTTGGCGACATATTTGAGTAGAGCCAACTATTTTTACACGAACAGCATGAGAAAATAGTTCTTCTATAGAAGAATTTTCCCCGGAAAAATATACTATAGTGGTATGTGCAATATTTCCTCTTGATGAACAAACAAAAGTGCTCTCAAAGATTCTGATATCCGGATATCTCTGATACCTGATCATAGAGAAACCAATAACCTTTTCGAAGAAACTCCTTGAAACACTCGTGGGTAGAGAGAGAACCATCTTTTTCATAGATGAAGCATATATGGATATACATATGCGTATTGGGAAAATCTATGAAATAGAAACAGTATCATATGTACCTGATGATGCACTCTCTATTCAGGAACATGCTATATGATATACTCTCAGGTCACCTGTATGAGTTCTCTCATATAGAGATATCATTAATTCTCATATTTTATCAATAGATCAGCGTTATCTACTGGCAACAGATGTTGGCACTATTGAGTCTGTGAATGGGGCTGTATACCTCGATGGACGTCTATTCTCATTTTCTTTTGATGCTGTATATACGTATATGTTATACCACATAGCCGACGATGAGATGATGGGCAAGATACGGTCTAACTATTTGAATTTTCGTTTACAATCACCATATTGAGCCCTCTCCTATGAGTAATAATTCCTTACATAATAGAAAAATTTTTCAAAATAATACTGATATTTCCCGATACTGTATCGGCGTTTTTGGAGAAAAATTTGAAATACGTTATTGTAATTTTGGTTTTGTAGTCATACCAATATCAGGTCTATTTGTATACAAATATTATCTCTGATCAAAAGATGATCCTTTATTATTCTGAAATAGAGAGGCAAAAAATTATCTATTCTTTCACCAAAATTGAGTATTGATACCAATATACGAAGTTCTATGAGATATATGTATCTGAAACCAAGTATTCATGCGAGCAAAAATCCAAAATATTCGAATGACAAGTAAAAAATTTGTATCTTTTTGTGATTTTGACATCCAACAACTTGCAATGATTATTACTCAGATACATACTATCTATCCTGGCTATATCCATGGTAATATTCATCCATCCAATTTTTTCCTCAATACAAGTGGAAAAATCGGAGTTTTTGATCTTATTACCTATGCGATATGACCTCGTGAGAGAGATATATCACGTATATTTATGCATGCTAGATATGATGTAGATTTTCTGAAACATTTCCTAGTATTTTACAAGTTTGATATTTCACTAAAAAAAGTATACTTGATCGCACTTATAGAACTCCGAGAATTGATGAAAATGTGATATGCAACAGATTTTGAAATAGAGATAAAAAAATTGATTACACTGATTCAGTCATAGTATATGCAAATAGACCTCTATCTCGGATTTACATCTTGTCGATGACACTGTCTGTTTTGTAAACAGGGAGAGGATCTTATCTATTTCCCTCGACCGACGTATATGTCAGATCCAACACAGTATCAATTTTTCTATTTTGATACATCAGATGATCTCTATAGTTGGATTGCTACAACGACATATGAGAATATAGATACCATCAACATCTCAGGAAATGATCCGATAAGCTGGATTGAATTATCTCTATTTTTGGATATACTCACAGAGAAATATCCGTCAGTATATCGAACACTCCGTATATCGAATACACGAGAACTCGATCAGAAGATATGTACACGGATAGATGCAATAGAACTCTCTCTCTATTGACAGACTCCTGAGGTGCAGCTGGCGATGACAGGAACGGACGAATCTTGGGACATATTCCACTCCAATCTCGCAGAGATCCGAGCATCTCATAGAGTAGACGTACAATTGCAAACTATATTTCTCTATACAAATATAGCATATGCCTCGAGTATTCTGGAGTATATGCTCTCCCTCTCAGGGGGACAACCTATCAAAATAGTATATCCTCATTTTATGCCACGCAATATGGTGCATGAGCTCATTCCAAAGAGGGAATTCCTCCAGTTGCTCATACGACAGGTTCCCAAAAATATACTACAAAAATGTATCATGAATAATATCAAACCGCAGATATCTCTCACCTCACTGTTTTATGATACACAAGAATAATTTTATTTTCGACATGAGAGATGCTTTTTGAATTTGATATAGTTTTTCAAAGAATTGCTATGTAGAGTACACTCTTTCTTATGAAGATAAAAATATATTCACATATTTCAAAACCTACCTATCATCACAAAATATACTCTCTCCTATACGTGAAGTATATACTGGTTCCGATGATATCTATGGTATGCATTCGATACTCGACTTTTTCTTATCTTCATATCCTATATTGACTGACTCAACCATAGATCTACTGCGTACGAACATAGATTCATGAAAAATTTTGGAAATCCATTATTCGACTGATCCTATCGATAGTGATATCACACTCTATATATACTCAAAAGATATTGTATTTCTTAAGCTTCTCAATTCTGACTATGATAGTGATAATTTCTTCGAGGCTTGATATAAGGATATTCATATGTTTTGTTCAAAATTGAAAATAAACTCAATTACGAGAGCTATCAATACTTCGATTATACTTACATCACATAATTTCGAAAATAAAGATGCATATTTGCAGCTAAAACAATCTCCATTTTTTCCCAAAGAATTTGATTCAAACTCTATTATTCAGGATGGAAAATTCATTACATATGAAATATCATATTCTATGAATGCACAAATAGTAGAAAACTTTACATTATTTTATTTTCCTCGAGCAAAAAATGCAAAATCCTCTCCTCTCTAAAGAGATAACAACTCGTGAAAATCGTATTTGGGTACGTATCATCGCTGCATGTAATGTGAAGTGTATTTTTTGTCTGGATGCTGATGCACAGAATGGTACACTCATCGATGATACCAAAATCCGAGATCAAATCCGAGATGGATACAAACCTGGTATGACCAATCGTATAATCATATCTGGAGGTGAGGCGAGTATCCATCCAAAATTTGCCGATTATGTCAGATATGCCAAATCAGTATGATATGATCGAGTACAGACAGTAACCAACGGGAATATGTTTGCCCGCCGAGAATTTTGTAATAAGCTTTTTGATGCATGACTTGATGAGGTCACCTTTTCTATCCATGGACATACAGCAAAGCTCCATGACTATCTCACAGCGGCACCTGGATCGTATGAACGAGCTATACGATGACTGATCAATGTTCGCAAATTTTTCCCTACCAAAATCGTCAATATCGATATTGTTGTCAACAAGATGAATGTGGAGTATCTTCCGCAGATGGTGAAGTTTTTTATGCGACTTGGAGTATATGAGTTTGATATTCTTCAGATTATTCCATTTGGTAGGGGATTTAGCCAATACAAAGATCAGCTTTTTTATCGTATCGAAGACTATCTCTGACCACTTCATGATACATGGAAGCTCTCTAAAATTCCAGGTGTATATATGTGGACGAATAGATTCCAAGTAGAAGCATTCGAGTGATATGAAGACCTCATACAGGATCCTCGTAAGATCAAATCAGAAGTTATGTGAGAAGCTCTAGAGGAATTCTCTACATTCATCGAATCACATGGTATCACAAAACCTCATTGTTATTGAGAGGCCTGTGACGTATGTTTTCTCAAACAATATTGTCATGACTATATCGATCATCAGAGTCATCATCTCCCTGCATGAGATATTCAGATATATAGTGGGAAAGATGACCCTATCACATTCAGATATCTTATCCTCAGATGAGAAGAGTTCCCGAGTCAAGTATATGAAAAATATGGAAATACAGGAGAGGAATTCGTATCTCGAATACAAGATATCCATCTCAATTCCAACCAAGAGATAGTCAATATTCCTCGTTGTATACGAGAGAAAAATAATTCTGGACTCTATGAATGGGATAACGATATGAGTCAAGAAAAAAATGTAGCACAATATACAAAAAACTATATACTATGACTCTACCGTAAAAAATCCACTCGTTGCAAATCTTGTAAATACAATGATAGCTGTGAGTGATTACATATCAATTTTATCAGATCATACTGATTTAATCTTCTCAAACCCTTTCTCAAATAAACATGGCTAATATCGGTTACATCCAAGTCAATCGTCACTGTAATAACGCCTGTCACTTTTGCTCGAATCCATCCAACGGTCAAAATATCTCTTATGAGAAAGGAGTAGAGATTATCGATGATTTCATAGTACGCAAGTATAGATGAGTCATATTCACTGGTGGTGAACCAACACTCTCTCCTGATCTCTCAAGATGGATAGCATATGCACGAGAGGCAGGTATAGAATCCCGTATCATATCCAATGGTATGATGTGTGCGAGTCTCCCCTATATGAAAAAACTTGCTGATGCTTGACTCGAGCTCGTACACTTCTCGGTATATTCGTATAATCCGAAGATTCATGATTTCCTCACAGATACACCGGGATCATGGAAACGACTCATGCTCTCTATCGGTCATGCTCATAGTCTCTGAGTACGTGTACAAATCAATACAGCAATCAACCACTATAATCAATCTCATCTTGATGTAACAGTGCAGTTTCTCACGAAACAATTCCCCAAGTTACAACATTTTGTCTGGAACAATCTCGATCCTCTCATGATGAGAAAGACAGATACAGCCCTTTCGACTATTCCAGATTTTGCAGCTTTTGAGCTCCCACTCCGGCGAGCCATGCAATATCTTGAGTCCACTAATCGTACATTTCGTGTAGAGAGAGTTCCACTTTGTTATATGCGATGATTTGAGCATTTTTCTACGGAAACTCGCAAAATCGTAAAAGATGAAGAGAGAATTGTACACTTTCTCGACGAACGTGAGATCGTCGAACAAAAATCTGAATGGTTCGTACATGATAAATGAGAGGCTTGCAAATCCTGTGATCTCAACCCTATCTGTGCTGGTATTTGGCTTGCAAAACCTGCAACGATTTTTGGCACAGATCATCCTGGTTATTATGACTTTGTAGAGTTCCGTACACAGAAACTCACACTCGATGAACGTCAAAAAATAATAGATACTATTAAAAAAGAAACAGACTAGCATATGCCAAATATTATTATCAATAATACCTGTAATCAACGATGTTCTTATTGTTTTGCTGAGGATAGTATGACCTACGAGGCTCTTCCGGTGAAGAATCAAAAATATTCTACTTTTATTAGTATTCTTCATTTTCTCAGACAAAATGGATATGAAGATGTACGATTTCTTGGGGGTGAACCACTCTTGCATCCAGAACTTCAGAAGTTTATTCTTTTATCCCGTAAGGGTGGATTTCAGACTCGTATGTTTTCTAATTTGAATTTTCCAGAAATATATGTATCTGAAAAATTCAAAAATCCTCTTTCTCTGCCACACACGATCAATGCCAATATCAATAATCGTGACTTTTACTCTGATATAGAGTATGAACGTGTGATCAATAATATTCTTTTCTTTAAACAATGAGGTACGATCATGACTATCGGATATAATATATATGATCTTTCCAAATCATTTGATGATATCATCCAAGTTGCTCGCACTACCTGAATCAAACATATAAATCTCAAGGTCACCAATACCATACTCGGAGACCCACTGATTGTAGATACAGGATCTCGACTCTATGGAGAATATATATTTGATATTATTCGCTCATATGGTGATGAGTTTGAATTTGTTTTTTCGTGCTGACTTTCACGTGATATATTCGTGTCTACTGAGATCGAATACATGAATAGCATCGGTATATATCCGAGATATGGGTGTGACGGATTCAGTGGCAAATTCGATATTGATATCGATGGGAGTATCTACAAGTGTTTTCCGACTCGATCACTGTATCTGAAAAAACGTCTTTCCATTTACTCATTTACAGATGAGCAGCAACTTTTTTCGATAGTTTGAATCGAGAAGTCTTCAGGGATATGTCGAGCACATACACTGAGCAAGACAACTTAGTCAATATCTAAATATACTCTATGTGAAAATATCTCTCTACTCTCGGATATAATCCTAATATACTCCTGGAAAAATATCGAAAATTGTTTGTATCCAAGACTCGAAAAATCTGGAATATGCATATATGATGAGATATTCCTTGTGATGAATTCTTGCTCCATCCAGATATCCATAGTCGACTCCTTGCGAGCATGAGGTGAGAACTATGAGTTGGTATACAATACTATAGAGAATTAGAAAAAGAGTACCACCAATTTCGAGAAGAATGATTTTTTTATGATGCAAGTGAAAAAATAACAGGAACAAATATAGCTCTCACTCTCGATTTCAAGAATCCTGATATCAATAAACATGCCCACCCAGAGCATCAAAAACAGTGAATTAGTATATGATTCTGAGAACAAACCCCACAAGACTGGAGAAATCTTTTCAAAAAATCTTTTGATATACTACACTCGGTCTCACCATGATGTATGAGTGAAATTGACTCAATGATAAAAAAAATTATACCATTTTGAGTGAGTGTATGAGTACATAATTCCGGCTCATATTCTGAGGCTATATGACATCTACTGATGAGTTATCCTACGGGTATGTCTCATCCCGAACTCGCTCTTTTAGAAGCTATTCTCCATGAGTACAATCATAATAAGATCAATCTGATTATGCAGACAGAAGTACTCATACTCAATGATAGTCGTGAAATCTACTATTCTCCATATCGTCCAGATGCTCGACATATTCATGGTATCTATCTCTGACTCCATGCTATTGCATGAGTCTATTGGGTTATTTGGAACGCTCATAGTACTGGTATATACTCTCTCTCTCCTCAGTGGCAAGAGAAGGCTGTCCTCTACGTACTCAAAAATTGACTCTCTCTCCAAATCCTCGATCGATATGCAAAACTCACCCCACTTGGACAAGAAATACTAGAAGAAATGAGGGCTGTCCATAGGGAGTGTCTTCTCTACATCAAGCAATCACATATCTCCTACGATATCATAGAACATGCTCAGCAAAAACTCAAATCTCATCATCAGGACGTAGTCGAGAGCCAGCCCAAACTTGTTTCCTAAAATGTCGTACGAATCCAATTTATTATATTTATATCGAGGTTGTAGGTAGTTATAAAAGCTATAAATATAACGATAGAATAGGGAATAGTTTTGAAATATTCTCATCATCATATTGTAGTCATATGATCGTATATCCCATATATAGTAGTGCTAATATAACGAATGACTATGTATAATAGGATATATATCCATAGAGATGATATATATCTGAGGAGTTCACTATACAAATTAGATATTCCATTATCCTGAATATATGATCCAAAATATATAATGATCCAAAATATCGGTATGATATTATACTGCCATCTCGTGATCAAATAGTTGCTCCATGGACGAATCATGTATACTACAAGAAATATAAGAAAATACATATTTGCGTTCATATCTATACTATAGCTGAGCATGACTCATATGTGAGGTATAAGTTGTGAAAATATAAATCCTACTATACCAAAGTCCAGAATATATGCGAGTATATAGAGATATATCTCATTTTTTGGAATTTTTGGTGATAGCTGATTCATAACTACACCAATGCTGAGAGATCAACGAGACCTATATATACATCCAAGAATGATGACGATCCAAAAAAATAGGCATATCAGTGTCAATACTGCTATATTACCCACAAAGTCTGATATAGGGTGACTTCCCATAAATAATATGAGTATGGCTGTATATTTGATATCTCCTGATCATAGGAATGGACTACTTTGATATAGAAATATTCCTCATATAAGTAAGATGATGGAAACGAATATATTCGATATACTCATAGATATATAGCTAGGAGCAGATATCCATATCCAGAATGGTAAAATCCCAAAAAGTACCATCAAAGAGAGGTTGAGTATTTTTCTATGATAAATATCAGTTACGAGTATCCATAGATTTACTCCTATAAATATGGATATTATAACAAGTTGCAAAGAGTCCACAAAATCAAGTATTATACAATATAAAATATATTTTTCTAATCAAAAATCTGTTTTTTAAATAGAGAATGTGCTACGCTGAAAGCAGTATATAAATATCTTGTATGAAAACAAAAATAAAAATTGGACTCTTGTTTCTCATATCCATCGTATCTCTGCTGGAATTTGCTCAGCTCGATGCCGCTTGGTATGGTGATCATGGATATCATAATTCTTGGGCAGGAGGATGGTGTGATCAAGACGCTCAGGTAGATGCTACTTGACCATCTGCAGAGGTCTGGGGGCCAGCGTATGGAGATAGTCCATGGCCGTATGCTCTCTATTATATACAGGGTCGTATCATAGGTGACTATGGTGGAGGATGGATGAACTGTCAATACTGGGATGCGACGGCCCCTACCTTGTCCTCTATTACATATGTGCCTCCCGCTACCAGTGGATGGACCAACAACCCAAACTTTCCAGTGACACTCGTAGGGAGTGATTATGGGGGATCGGGCATACAGAGATACTATCTCTATTATAGATACCAAGATAACCCAGGATCAACTACTCCGTGAGCATGGAGTAGTTGGATATGGTGTGGGAATGTGGCGAGCTCATTTGCATTTACCTGTGATGGGAGTAGGGGTACTGCCAATAGAGCATATCAGCTCTCTGCCGGTATGGAGGATGGTGCCTGAAACTATATTGCTGCAAATCTAGATGGATGAATTATCTATGTGGATACTACCATACCAGATCCAAATATATTTACCAATACAACGGCGACGAGTCTCCTGGCGACAACATCGCAAGCATTCACATTTACCTACAATGATGGAGGGGCACCAGTATCGATTCGATCTGTATTTGAGAATTTTGCGAATCCTGCTACTACAGTATCTGTATTTGCACCATCAGCATTTGCCTATTCACATACATCATCTCAGAATATCAATACTGTAGATGGATCAGATCGTATCGTAGATGGAGGAACGGCAAGAGCGTATACCTATACTGTGACCCAGATTTGTGATCAGGCAGGGAATTGTTGGAATGGAACAAAAAACTATACCTACAACATATACGCAAATCCGAACTATGCCCCTCAAAATACTCAAGATATCTCATCACTTTCGAGTGCAGTATCTGATGGAGTACCACGGAATTTTGTACATACGATAAAAGATGGATACGGTAATGCAATCATCCCAGCTGCAGGCATCTCCCGATTAGTCACTATAGATCTCTCTGCTATCTCGAATCAGATGTATATCAATCAACATACGAGATCTGCAACTGATGGTACGTCTGTATTTATCACTGTACCGAACAATACCCCTGATCAAGCATTGAGCTTCACTCCTACACAGGTGTTTGCAAACCCTACTACATCGACAACTGGAGCATATCCAGTGAGTATCCGAGTATATACACCAACTGCGAATAGCTATAGTCCTACTGACCCACTTTCTGATCCATCTGCTGTATTCGGATTTGGAACCAATCTGATCGTATCTGATACACTCATCGGCCCAGCAAAAACATTTTCTCAAGTACTTTCGGGTCCAGTATTTAGACCACTCTATACGTCTGCTATCACTGGAGATCTCAGGACTGGTTGATTCATCGAGGGAACTGAGCAAATGAGCATCATCACTATCACTCAGGCAGCATCATCACTCACAACACCACCTTCTTTTGCTCTCGATCTCGAGTTCTCAGGATCCAATATACCCAATTTTGATCTTGCATGAGGTACCATAGCCTATGCACCTATTACCAATATTCTCTCTCCACTCATCGGTATCAGTACGCCGAGTAGTGTCACATTTCTCTCACAACTTCGCCAAAAACCTGATACGACTATCGCTACACTCTCCAATCTCCAACTCTCGACTCATATCACCTATACTCTCGATGGCAAAAATATCCTCTACAATAGTGATATCATCGGTAAAACACGAGGATATTGGGGTACAGCTCAGTCTCTCGCAAATCAGGTAGGTATCAAGATCATAGGCCCGATAGCGTCCAACACTATACGAGCCATCGTCGATGGACAATTCGCAGATGGGACGAGTATATTCGGATGACTCTCTCGAGTAGACATCCGTAACAAGATGAAACAATCGACCGCTCTCGCTACGCGTAATATGATAGTCGCCCCAGTATCATCTATTGTCGATAGTCTCACCATCCCAAATAGCTCATCACCACTTGATGCAAAATGAGCCAAAATCGATCTCTCACCAGTGAGCTCTATCTACAAGGTAGAGAGGACTGGAGGCAATGTGACCCTCGCACTCACATCTGGTATCTCGGGCAAACGCACTCTCGTAGTGAGATGAGCCAATCTCTATATAACCCGTGATATGTACTATATGACTGCTGATGATATACTCTGAGTAGTAGTACAAAAAGATGAAGCCGGAAATGGGGGAAATCTCTATATCGATCCGAGTATCACCAATATAGTGGGAACGTATATCCTCGATGGGAGTGTACTCAGCTATGATGGTACTACAGAGATCGGAGTAGGGAATATAACAACTCTCAAAAATCAGCTCTATATCTATGGATCTATCGTGAGTGAAAATACTATAGGTGGATCTCGTATGAATCCACTGAGATGTCCATCCCTCTTGGATGTAGCTTGTACCGATGTTTCTGTAGCTCAAAAATATGATTTCAACTACCTTCGTCGTTATTATCTCTTCGGTGGTGCCCCTTTTGGCAATGCCAAGGTGATCGGCTGAGGAACATGTACGTCTACTACTTGTAGTGGATTCCAGCCTAATCTGATACAAAAATTCAATACACCTATACAGGATCTCGCAGCATATCCAGTGATTATCGAATACAATCCTCTCATTCGTACGAGTTCACCAGTAGGATTCGAACTCAGTCGAGAGTAGATATATCATATTTCTTAACATTTTTTCTATGTTCTCTAGGCAACTCAGATACTCGCTCTATATAACTATAGTGGCCTTATCTTACATCTCTCTCTGTATCAGCAAGCCAGATTGATGGAGTATTTGGTGACTATTTTCGCAATATCATCACTAACGCTCTTACCTGCGGTACGAGTACTGTGATAACAGGATTCGATACTAGTGCTACTACGACCTTTGGTACACAAAAGTGTTCATCATATCAATCTGTAGTTCAGACAGTACTCGGAACCTCTCATGCTCCTATTGGACAGGCAGTTATCTCACTCAATACCAATGGATCTCTCCGATATGGTGATGTGAACTACTGGAATAAAACAGGGAATGATATCTCATATACTGGTACCAATTTTGGTATAGGGACTACCACTCCTGCATATAAACTTGATATCAATGGTGAGGTTATCAATAACTGATTCTATAGATCTCGGTGAACCACAGGATGGTACAACGAAACCTATGGATGAGGCGTATATATGACAGATACATCATTCGTTCGTACCTATGGGAACAAGGCTATAGCGGCATCTTCATTCTACGATCAGGATAATATGGGATTCTATCTCAATCCTGATTCTATTTCACGCACGAATCGTATAAATTTTTTTCACGCATACAATATCGATGATGGCAACTACTATCTCGATCCGAGTTGGGCA
This sequence comes from Candidatus Altimarinota bacterium, assembly GCA_014377305.1. Classification (GTDB taxonomy): domain Bacteria; phylum Patescibacteriota; class Gracilibacteria; order BD1-5; family UBA2023; genus JABFSX01. Next base: position 64,948 of record JACMPW010000005.1, read on the forward strand.
TCTCGTTTTAACTATCTTGGTCGTAACTATGGATTTAACTGGACAGAATATGACTGGAACGATACGAGCTACTATGTAGATCAGAATAACACATCATCATTCAACGCTGTATATGCTCATACATTTCTCTATCATCCTGATCGTCGTCTCAAAAAAAATATAGTACCAGTATCTCACTCACTCGACAAAATCACTTCACTCACTGGATACACATTTGACTGGATCCGAGATGGCACACCGGACATCGGTATCATCGCTTAGGAGGTCGAGCGAGTATTCCCAGATATTGTCCATACAGATATAAAAACAGGGATGAAGTCTGTCAAATATGGCAATCTCGTCGCCCCGATCATCGAAGCAATCAAGGAAATTGCAACCAAGCAAAACAAACAAGATAAGAAAATACAAGAACTCCAGCATGAGATCAATGAGCTCCGAAAAATCATAAAAAAATAATAACTCTCTAGGATACCTCGATAGATATACTTATTACACGCTCTCTTTATTTTGTTGCATTGTATTATTTTTATTATATAATCTACATATCTCTAATTCTACATTATGAAATCTCCTCTCAAAATAGGACTCAACCTCCTCACTCTCAGTCTCATATCACTGGGACTATACAATGCCAATAAAGCAGAAGCGATCAACACGATCAATGATGGATGGCGGATGGAATCCGCATGGGAGATAGACACACTCGAGTGATGTGTAGCAGTGACAAATCAGTCATGAATCCGATATATCCCTACTCGTACCTGGGCTGAGTGGAACCAGTTCAAATCTATCGCCGCATCACAATGAATGAATCTCACCGCTTGCCCTCCTGTCATGCCAGTTTGGTCTGGAGATGGAGATGGTGGTGGAGGTGGTGATGGAGCAAGTCTCTAATTATATATAATCATACAATATGAACAAAATATTGATCACAACAGCAGTAGGAATTCTAGGGTTTTGACTGGCATATCTCATATATACTGCTCTCATACAACCGAGCACAACACCCGTGGCTATCGTAGCGAATTCAAAAAAAGAAAATACAAATGAGATCCAATCAGATCCTACGAACTCGCCAAAAATAGTAGACCAAGCCAGATATACACAGGAAAAAAATAAACTCCAGTGATACGTATCTATCGTACGTACTACCCCAGTGAGTACTGATACTATGGCTACAAAAAAAGAAGCCATCACCTCTCTGAGAAGTATGCTCTACGATGAGCAACTCTATCCAGCCATTCGTGCGAGTGCTGGAGAAGTATTGATAGATACATTTTTCAACGTAGGAATGCAGCTGGGTGAACCTATTTTTGGATCGGGTACTTTTACGGAGGATGATATTTTTGCCCTCGCTAAGTATACCTACAGTGTCCATCCAACTCAGAAACTTGCTCTCCTCATTCCTTATATAGGATTGCGATTTTATCCCAATTCCATGAGCCAAGAGAGTGTACTCAACATTATAAAAATATACACACAAGTAGCTGGAACGAGCAAAGATATGAGCCCATGTGGCAATATGAGCAAGCTCTGATCGATCGTATATCTCGCTCAGAAAAACGGTATCGATCTCTGAGAGGAGTATTCTGATTTCAATGTATTTTTTAGTACTTGAATCGTCAAGTGTCAAGAAAAAAACAAGTCTCTCGTAGCATTTATGTGGCTAGCCGCTATCAGTGATACTCCTGCTACCGATATCAGTATCAACAAGTCGAAAGAGCTCTTAGCGCTCATCATAAAAAATAAATCAGATATAGATGCCCTCACTATCAATCTCAGACAATCATATTTCGTTGCAAAAAAGGAGCCAGATACAGAGAGTATAGTAGCCAGACTCACCCAACAGTATCCAGAATTCGCATCATATATCGTATCGTACGTACAATAGTCTATACTTCTACATAAAAAAATAAATACTCAATATATTTTTTCGATATGAGGATATTTTTCTTGCTTCAATGATATATTCTGATATACTAATTCCAATATAATCATATTCTATGAAATCTCCTCTCAAAATAGGACTCAATCTCCTGACTCTCGGACTCATATGACTCGGAGTATACAACGCAAACAAAGCAGAGGCTATCAACAATATCACTGATGGTTACCAAGTAACGGGATCATATGATCTTATGAGTCTTGATGGATGTACTACGGCTGTCAATCCGAGTACAAGCGTATTTTTACCGACTCGAACATGGGAAGAGTGGAACTCAGTAAAAGCAGTAGCTCCATCACGATGAATTAGTCTGATGTCTTGTACTACGTATATGAACACAATTGGTGGTGGTTTTACTGGTGGAGATGCTTGTGGCGATGCTAGTGCTGGCGATGATTGTGGTGATTTTTAGTATTTTATTTTTTTTTATGAAGTTAGGATTTTATATAGTTTCCATTTTATTTATTTCCTTAGTAGGATATTTAGTTTATACTAATTCACCTTTTCTTGCAGTTAGCCTCTCTCGACTTGGTGTATATCCTCATCAGGATAGCCAATGAGTTCCAGTGAGCCTATCAGATACTGTAGTTGTATCCTCAGGAGCTACTGGTACTATTTTGGTAGGTGATTCACTATCGGGAGTAGTAGTACAGGTAGATAAGTTTCTTAGTATACAAGATGCCAATCCTTTATTTGCAGAGGCCATCAAACTCTCAAGGAATCAAGATTTCACGGGTTCTTTAGATATTCTCAATAAAATCAAACAAACATCTACTTCTATTGATGAGAAGTCTATAGTAGACTTCAATATATCGATTAACAAATTTTTTCTAGATCGTATAGAGTGAACTCTATCATATATCGATCTCTCAAAAGAAACAAGTTATCCACCTCGTATACGAGCTCTCGCTCTGCAACGTATCTATCTGATGTATCGCAAATACAATGACACTACCATCCTCAGGAAAGCAGTAGATTCGCTATGAATAGTATGGATCTCTGAAGATCAGGCAAAACTCGAGTATATGAAAAAAGCATATGAAATATATCCACTTCCTGGTTCAGCATTACTTCTTATGCAATCTGAATTAAATAGTATCAATAACCGAAATGATGCACTCGCTGTATATAAAAAATATAAAATCAATATAGATAGAGGAATATCAGAAATGCAAAAGACTCAAGGTGAGCTTACAGAGGCGACAAGCGCTATGTTGTATAGGGCTCAAAAAGTAGGTAACCTCTATAGAGATTATGCAATATCAAGTCGTGAAGAAGTCGAGTCACTCTACAAAGATCTCATCCAGTTTGATCAAGATAGAAAGCTTACGATAAATAAACAATATGCTCTCGTATATTATGCGAACTTCTTGGCAGATATAGGAGATAACACTGCAGCAGAAAGTATCCTATCTATACTACTTGCAGATAGACTTGAGGCAGCACTAGTAGAGTGACTTCCAAAAACCAAAGATCTTACAGCACTCAGGAGTATGAATCCTATAACAGATAAGAGTATACAGGTTTTTATCGATTTTCTCTGACCTATTATCAAATAGTATGACGTACAAATATATCTATCCGAGTATAGCAATAGTACTATCTATACTATTCGGTATTGTCATAGCACTCTCTATACCGACTATACGATATACTCAGTATGTCGAGCCTACTCGAGTAGAGGTATCTCCTACTCAGGCGAGAGCTGAGATGATGAAGAGTGGTACCGGGAACTATCTTTTTTTTGATGTACGATCACTCAAGGAGTACAATGAGCTCCATGCAGAGAACTCTACGAGCGTCCCTATCGCAGATCTCTACAATCTCTGGAGATCTGATCTCCCACGTACCTCAGACAAGCAGATATATCTCATCTGTACGAGTGGACGACTTGCTGCAGTCGCATATGACTTCCTAGAACATCATGGATATCGCAACATCCGTCATATCGAGTGAGGTATATCGAACTGGATATCTGAGAATCAACCAGTGATTGCCAAAAAAATCTTTGATAACTAATATGAGACTATGGTATGAGTGAGATCGAAAAAAACATTGCATCATGACTACTCATCTAGGCATATATGGATATATGCTATATATGGCATATGAGCTCTACTGAGTATATTCGCAATATATACTATAGTGACTATTATCTGGCCATCAGGATCTAGTGAGAGCCATGTAGCCACAGAAAAACATATCGAGTATATGCGACCACTCGTATCGGATGACAAGTATAGATGGAGGAGCTCTAGCAAGTATACTCTCGTGATATATGAGAGTCTTGACTGCAAGTATTGTCGCAAGCTCAATGCGGAAATACATAAAAATATATCATATCTGAGATGAAAATTCAACCTCGTATATCGCAATGCTCCTCTCGTAGATCTCGAGCCTCTTGCAGAAGAGAAATCTCTCATTACTGAGTGTGTCTATCGAGATGCTTGAGGAGATAAGATGTTTGATTTTATCGATAGAGTCTATGGTGACTATCAGATATTCCATCGAGATAATATATGGGTCAAAAATATCGCCAAAAAAATCATGTCTACTCCTCAGTCCCTCGAAAACTGTATGAGTGATCCAGTACAAAAATCTAAAATAGCGAATGATATCAAGAGTCTTGCTATCGATGGAATCAGTTCAACACCGAGTATTGGTATATTTTATTGAGATAAGCTCGTAGGTCGCTATGCGAGTGGATTCAATGGTACTATGCGAGTGATCCAGTACCTTGCTAAATTTGAGGACAATGCTGATCAGTTCTGGAGCGATGAGCTCTTTGAGAAGATCCAGAAATGAAAAATTTAATTCAATATTACATCAGCTATGTTATCAAATTTGTTGGAAAAATTATTTCGTATTTCTGAAATCAGGGATTCAAAAATTTTGCAGATAGTTGCTCTGTGTATTTTTTTTATTTTTATTATTAGTTTCAATCTTTGGATGAATAGTATCCCATGAGATATGATCTGTTCACCACATATTACTCATTGTGATTTTTACAAATCTATTCTTATATTCGACGGATTTCCTGATAGTTATGATCAGAGTATATTCTATATCATACTTCTATGAGTGATTTTTTTATGACTCTATTCTCTCTATATCTGAGAATACGGTATTGTATGGTGATCACTTTTCCTCCTCTCTCTCTACAAGTGACTCTATATATATGTGTTTAGTGCGGGGAACTATGATTACTATGATATTGTCCTTGTATTGATTTTTCTATTTGCACATAACAAGCTCTATTGGCTGAGGATATGATATGTTCTTCTTTATTTTCTTGCTGCAACTATCAAATTCCATCCTGGATGGATATTGGGTACATATTTCTCTGCACTCCAGACAGGATTACCACTCTTTCCGGATATATCTATTCCTCTGTGGTCCAATATTGCTATTATCACGCAGATTATACTCTGTTGGATGCTATTATTGAGGAAAAATACTACATTTTTTCTCCTTGCAGAAATATATTTCATGTCGTTTCACTTTTATTCAGGTATTCTCGTAGAGTATAGATATTTGCTCACCACTATACCATTTATGATAGTGCTATTTATCCTACCCAAAGATATACCATATAAACGATCCTATAATATATTTTCTTATATTTTTATATTGCTCCTCTTCGTTGGTCAGTCTGTAGCTATCATGATTCCTGGGGATCAAAAATTGACACTAGAATGAAACAAATATGGGCTCTATATGTTCGAGGCAAATCATCAATGTATTGCTACGTATTCTATCATAGATGCTACATGAGCTGTCACTACGACCTCTCGAACATCGAAGCTAGCACGTGATAGATGCGATCCATATGACGCACTCAAGAGATATCAGCCACTTTGTGGTAAAGATGGTATAGAACGTATAGCAATGACATTTGATCATTCGATCAATGGTGAGCCATTCTACCGAATTGTTGATCAGAGAGATATCTGCAACCTACGCTATACAGCATTCGTGAGAAATAGTTGGATAAAATCTGAATATGATAGTCCAGCGCTCATAGGATATCCAGTGAGGAATTTTTATGATGGACGTATCAAAACAGAGACAAATATGCCTATAGTTGATGGATCTCTGATACGTCTCCCGTGACTTGAGCATACTGATCGAGTCTCTATGAGTATTGTTCAGAAAATACTATTTCCATTTGTAGGAAATATCACCATATTGTATTGGACTATATGGATAATAACACTCATCATAGTTCTCGCTCTCCATATCAAGAGAATAGTGTATCTCAACAAGACACATATCAAAAACAAGGATATTGATCTCTTATCTCAATAGTCTCTATGAAAATCTATTTCGATAGTCATTGTCGGATATGTCGACGTATCGCAGTATTCTGTCAGGATCATGCGAGAGAACCGTTGGTATTCGTACCAATTCGCGAGTCTATCTACGCAACATATGAACACGATACTATCGTAGTCTCTCTCGAGGGAGCTATCTATACATATGGAGCTGCACTCCGTATTATCTTCAGATGTATGTCATATCCGTATCGATTTCTTGCATATGTACCAGTGGGTATACTCGATTTTCTCTATTATATATTGAGATATATGCGGAGGTATTTATAGTTCTATAGCCTTATAGAGCTCACAAGCATGTGTAGCTATATATATAGTACGTTTCCCGGTCGTATTTTTTTCTATCTGTACTCTATTTACGATCCTCTCAGAGAGCTGGATGGTGGCACAGACTCTCCCAGTCATGAGATCTAGCTCATAGAGACGACCATCATTGGAACCTATGAATAGCCTCTCTCCATCTATCAGGGGTGTTGCATATATACGACCACTCGTCTCATATTTCCATACTATCTCTCTACTATCGAGATCATAGGCATATACAATCTTATCGAGAGATCATGCGTAGATCACTCCTCATGATTGTACAGGGTTACTATAGAATCCGTATCTCGCCTCGAATCTATGATAGAGAGACCCATCGCTCATATGGAGTGCATAGAGTCCACCATCCATACTTCCGAATATGACGAGATCCCTTGTATCATCGAATATAGCACTATATTTGACCTCTCCATTTGTCTTGTATTCCCAGAGTAGAGTACCATCTTTTGCATCATAGGCTCGCATGGAGTGATCATTGCTTCCACACACTACTATATTATGTTTGCTACTGTATGCAGGGGAGGCATGGGTATATTCACGCATAGTATCATAGTTTTTCCAGAGGGGTTTTCATGTTTTGATATCGATAGCGATGATTCCTCATTTTTTTCTCCAGAGACCGAACTCGAGTCAGATATAGATAACTCACTGCTTGTGATTGATGCACGGAGATGATCCTATCCAGTCGGCATCTATACATGTCCATATGACTCTGCCAGTATGCTTTTCTAGACAATAAAAAATACCATCATACGCTCCAAAAAATACAAAGTCTTGATATATAGCAGGGCTCGATAGTATTATTTTGCCTGCAGCACCGAATAGAACCTTGAATGACCAGATAACAGTACTAGTACTACTATCAATACATAAGAAGTTTCCATCATCAACTCACATATAGAGTCTATTTTTATCAATGAGTGGTGCAGATTTTGGGGCTACAATATATGGGTTTGCCTTACACAATATATTTGTTTTATATATATTATACTTATCCTCTCGAGGAGCATCTTTTTTAATCTGTTCTATATTTTTGAGGCCAAGTTCTTTAGTAAAGTCATCTAATTCAAATGTACTCCATATTTTTATAGATTTTTCGTGAAATTCTTTGTAGTATTCTCTATCTCGAAAACGAAGTGCAACAAATACTCCAGCTATCTCTATATTGTGTTTTTCTCGTAATATAATTCTCGATTTGTTGAAACTACTCCCACTATTGAGTAGGTCATCTACGAGGATGATTGGAATATTCTTGATAATATCTCATTCTATGAGATTTGGGAGACTACTCTTTTTTCGAGATTTCCGTATGTAGAAAGAGTTACAAATAATCCCATCAGTATCTAGGATTGCCAGTGCTCATACTATTGGTATAGCCGTTGATTCGAGTCCTCCGATTTGGATACGAGTATATCCAGCCTCCTTCATTGTCTTGAAAAACTCTATAGCATAGTTTTCAAGAAATATTTTATTGACTACTTGTCACTTAAAATCCATTACCCACTTTATACTACGATCAGCTACCAGATTGTAATCGGATATAGTTTCATTATAGACATTCTCTACTATGATTTTATGGAGTATATTTTGGGATGATGTTGTCATATGATTGCAATATAATATAAGTATTAATCCATACTGACTCGTCGCATCTTCTCCTCGCTCATCGGCACATCTGATATGATGAAGTCGCGAGATGGATGGTAAAATGAGAGAGCATCTGTACCTACCTCAGCGATCACCGCATCGAGTACATTATCGAGAGGCATCTCGATCTGAGTTCCTCGATCCATATCCTTGAGTTGGCAGATTCACTTCTTCGCCTCCATGATACCGATGACGATGACAAACCGAGCACCGACACGGTTTGCTTTTTTGAGTTGTACCTTGATCGATGGAGTACCGAGCCCGAGGAGTGAGTTGAGTCATTTTTTGCGAGCCTCGATATTGAGAGGGAGGGCGAGTTTCTTGGCCTCGTCACCGAGCTGCATGATGTAGAGGTGTATTTTGTCTTTGTTCTTCAGCTGTACTCCTCGTTCGATCATCGCCTCGATGAGACGCTCCGCACCAAATGCGAACCCAACGGCAGGAACCTCAGTCTTGTATCCGATACTCTTCGCGAGGCCATCGTAGCGACCTCCACCACCCAATGCATCTTGTGTCCGACCTGATCCATCTACGAGCTCCCATACCGTATGTGAGTAGTAGTCGAGACCTCGTACGAGGGTATGATCCTCTTCATATTTGACTCCGAGGATATCGAGATATTCCTTCACCTTAGTGTAGAATTCGAGGGAGTCCTTTTTTAGGAAATCAGTCATCTTCGGTGCTACCTTGAGGAGTTCCTTCACATCAGCATTTTTGGAATCCAATAGTCTGAGTGGATTTTTTTCGAGTCGAGCGAGATCGGTTTCATCGAGGAGATGTTTTTTGTTCTCGAAAAATGAAGCGAGCTCGATCAAATATTTCTCTCGTTCTTTCGCCACTCCAAGGGAGTTGATTTTGACCGTATACGTCCCTGCGAGCCCCAGACCATCGAGGATCTGAGCCATAATATAGATTGCCTTAGCATCGAGGATCGGGTCGACCTCACCGATGATCTCGGCTCCGATCTGGTGGAACTGTCGATAGCGACCCTTTTGAGGTCTATCATAGCGAAAATGTGGCTCGATATAGTAGAGGTATACTGGCTGTGGCTCCTCGAGCATGTGTTCGAGGTACGCACGCATCACTCCAGGAGTACTCTCAGGCTTCATCACGACTTCTCGCCCACCCTTATCAGTGAAGTCGAACATCTCCTTTGTCACGATATCTGATCCATCACCGGTGGAGTGTGTTATGAGTGACTTGAGCTCGAGGATCGGAGTCGTGATACGAGTGAATCCGTTGGTTCGGAATTCGTGACGAGCTACTTTTTTGAGAAAAGTGAAGTACCGTTGATATTCACCGAATATATCTTGCATTCATCTGACTCGTGGAGGTATTTCCATGGTATTGTTATGGTTATTGGATCTAACTAGAACTGACAAAAATTCTCGAAACTCCCGAATTGATATATCAATTCGGGAGGTGAGGTAATACAAGAAGAGTATATGGAAAAATCAGCGAAAGGCAATATTTAGCTATTATTTTTGATTCTCAATAGCTGCCAAGTAAATTGTATGGACTCTATTTTGTATAGGTATACTCGCTATAGTCATCTGAGTTTTTCACACTTCTTTCCAATATAATATGTGGGTTGAATGGATTGGTTCAAGACTCCACGCAGGTACCTCATCTGGTTTCTTTTTTTCAAAAATCAAGATATCAAAAGTGCCAGAATCTTCTTTTGTAATAAATACAATGTTTCATACTTTACTATTAAATTGAGAGACACTGGCCTCAATAAAATGGAGTATATATTCATCGAATTTCCAGTTTCCGAGAAGAACAATTGGAAATGAATTTGCAGCAACAGTATCTGCAAAGAATGTATGATAGTTGTCTATTGGTCACTCTTGAAAGTATATATCACGTATTACTCCAAATTTTAATATCTTTCGAGCTCCAGATGCTGCGAGTGATTCAGAAAATTCCATATAAATAATGTTAATTAATATAATAATATATATTATTATATTTTGTCAAAACTTGTTTTATATTTCTTTTTCACTATACTCGTGAAATACTCACTCATAAACAAAATGGACTACAAAAATCTCTCTCTCACAGAGCTATCCGATCTCATAAAAAGTGGTAAAACCACGAGTAAAGAAATATATAATTATTTTCTCGAGCGAACAAAACAATACAACGACGAATTGAATGCGTTCAATACCCTTCCTTCTCAAATACTTACCCCCGCTAAGGGAGTTATGGGAAATAGTCTCCCAGTAGCTGTAAAAGATATATTCTGTGAGAAAGGAATCCGTACGACGGCGAGCTCGAAGATGCTCGAGAACTTTTTTCCGCCATATGAATCAACCGTCACTCAGAAGATGAAGGAGGCTGGATTCGTCTCATTCGGCAAAACTAATATGGATGAGTTCGCAATGGGAGGAAGTGGTGAGAACTCAGCTTTTGGTCCTGCTCACAACCCATGGGATCCCACTCGTATTCCTGGAGGATCATCATCAGGATCGGCAGTTGCAGTAGCGGCTGGACTCGTACCAGCCGCTCTCGGGACAGATACGGGTGGATCGATCAGACAGCCCGCGAGTATGTGTGGGATCGTCGGATTCAAGCCTGGATATGGTCGCAACTCTCGCTATGGAGTGATGGCGATGGCATCATCGCTCGATACTCCAGGATACTTCACTCGGACAGTCCGCGATGCAGGATTCCTCTATGAGGCGACTGCCTGACATGATCATCGTGACTCGACATCACTCACGGCTGAGACGAGACTCGATCCTGTGATATGGGAGCGATCAGATCTCCAGTGAGTCAGAGTCGGGATAGCCCGAGAATATAGCGTGGATGGTATCAATCCGGGTGTCCGAGCTGCTATCGATACCGCTGTTGCAAAAATACGCGAACTCGGTGCTGAGGTCATCGATATATCACTCCCACACACAGAACATGGGATATCTGCATACTATACAATCTGTCCAGCAGAGGTCGCATCCAATCTTGCCCGATATGATGGGATCCGATATGGTGAGATCACTGGAGCTTGAGGAGATATCGTTGCCAATAGGTCCGAGGCACTCGGAGATGAGATTCAACGTCGATCTCTCGTCGGATCATATGTCCTCTCTTCTGGATTCTATGATGCCTATTTCCGGAAAGCGACTGCAGTACGAGAACTGATTCGTCAGGACTTTGCGAACGCATTTGCCCTGGTAGATGTCATCGTGACTCCGACAGCACCAACTGTTGCATGGCGAATCTGAGCAAAGGGAACTGATCCGCTCGCACTCTATCTCGAGGATATATTCACGATCCCGGCTTCACTCGCAGGTATCCCAGGACTCACAGTACCAGTAGGATACGCTTCTCCTACTGATGATGCTAGCGTCGATCTCCCCGTCGGACTCCAGATCCTCGGTCCACTCCTCGGAGAACAACAGGTGCTCATGGTGGGCAATGTGATCGAGCAGGCGATGCGGGGAATCGTGGAGAGCAAAAAACCAAAAATATGGTAACCAATCTCATCCGTTGTCCATGGTGTGGTATCACCGACCAACTCTACGTTGACTACCATGACAATGAGTGGGGAGTCCCTGTGCACGATGATCGGGTTCTTTTTGAGTTCCTCAGTCTCGAGTGATCACAGGCAGGACTCTCATGGATCACAGTGCTTCGCAAGAGGGAAGAGTATCGATATCATTTCCAGGATTGGAATATCGAGAAAATCTCGAAAATGACCGATGAGGTACTTGAAAAAATACTCCTCGATCCAGGAATTATCAGGAACAGACTCAAGATATATTCCGTGAGAAAAAATGCGATCACTGCTCTACGTATTCAACAAGAATTTGGGAGCTTGGATGCATATTTTTGGAATTTTGTGAATCACAAACCTATCATCAATCATCCTCAGACAATGAGTGACTTTGTAGCAAAATCCGAGATTTCACAAACTATCTCTAAAGATCTCAAAAAACGAGGAATGTCATTCGTTGGATCAACGATCATATATGCCCATATGCAAGCAATAGGTATGGTGGATGACCATATTGACACTTGCTGGAAGAGCATAACATAACACTACTTACTTCATTATTTTCGTAGCGAGTCACTCTTTTAGATCAGATTCTGATGATTCGCTGTATTTTTGCATATTCTAGCAAAATATGCTAGTATGATTGTATGGATCAACAACTCATACAAAAAATCAACAATTTTGCTATTCTTCCTTTTAGAGCAGCTCAATCTATCATCATAGATCTTGCTAAACAACTCACTCAAAATAATGAGGATATTTTTTATCATATTAGTATCACGCTCCCGAATCTCACAGAGTGAGCCCTCGACCAGTCGATACTCACCAATATCTATAGAGATATCGTAGTTGGGAGTGATACAGTAGATCGAGAAACTCAGGAACGGTTGGTCGCATCTCTCACGGCGAGTCACGATACTATCACTCTGATGCTCCAAAAAGAAAAAGAAGAAAGAGAAAAAGAAATCTACTGACTTAGTAATATTATATCTATTTTATAACTCTATATTTTATGTGAGCTGAATCTCCACAGAGCCTAGAGTCTAGATTGACACAATTTGGTCTGAAACTCAAAAATACTCCTGAAGTGGCTCAAAAGGTAGAATCTCCAGTAAAAGATACTATTGCGGGCTCATCACTTGACCCAAAAAAAGACCCACAACATAATCCGCTCACTGCATGATGAAAAGAGGAACAGGATCTCTCAGGTAATCGCGAATTCATATCTAAATGAGATGTGCTTGCTACTTTCCGTGCTGAATATCAATGACTATTTGCATGAAAACCAGATCTAAATATGAGTATTGAGTGAACACAATCCACAGGATATATAGTAGTTATCGATGCCCAGAGAGCATCACTCCAGCTCACTCCAGATACTACGGTAGCCCAAAAAGAAGAGATGATCAGGACTTTACTCGTCCAGCAACTCATAGCACGACTCTGAGATGTTGTTGGTAATCCATCGATATATGATGTGTGATTCACTGATCGGCTCAATACGGGCTATGCTGATCTCATGGCCGCTAAGTCGTATCTCAATACTCTCGGATGAACACACTCACAGTCTCTCACAGGACTTATCGATACAACTATAGCTCGTATGCAAGAGGTATACAAGGGCACAGTGCAAAATTTTTGAGTAAAGAATAAGGATCAATGATATGATATAAATATGGTTACAGCAAGAGCTACGAAACTCCTTCTATCAATACAAATCGAAAATATTAAAACCTGAGAATTCTATACAGTTCGTGGACCAAAGATGGGAGAGCAACCATTTGCGAGCATAGTAGATGCGAGATCTCTGATCGCAGCAGATATTGCAAAAAATGGAAATCAGAAACAAGTGTAGCCATATATAGAGTTTGTATATTATAAAAACCCTACTGAAATTCAGTAGGGTTTTTATAATATACTATATTAGTATTGGCGAGCTGGACGCTCCTCACGAGGTTGAGCCTCGTTGACAGCGAGCTGTCGACCTTCTACCTCACGACCGTTCATTGCTTCGATAACTGCAGCCATATCAGCCTCGTTAACGTCAACAAAACAAAAACCTTTTTTACGACCTGTTTCACGGTCAGTTGGCCAGAAAAAGTCTGCTACTGGAGCAACTTCTTCGAATAATGCACGGAGATCCTGTGCATCGATGCGGAATGGAACGTTTCCAACGAATAATCGTTTTGTACCTGCTGTACTCATAGAAAGAAAAGAGAGAAAATAAACGCCGCTTCTGATAACGCTCTTTCGGTCTATGGACGCGGAGAGGAAACATAATTCGACGAGACATATTCTATCCAGCATCTGACAAAAAGCAAATCTCGATTTTTTGCATTGCTTTTCGCTCTCGCTTTGCTATACTCTCGGTATCTTTTTGTATACAGTATGCTCCAACATATAGGACTTATCATGGATGGGAATCGTAGCTGGGCTCGCGACAATCATCTCCCTCAGCTCGAGTGACATCGTAGAGGATATAATAATATTGAGACAATCATAGATGCATGTCTGGAGAGGAATATTGCGTTCGTGAGCTTTTGGGCACTCTCAGATGACAATATTCGTGAGCGATCAGATATAGAGGTATCCTATCTATTCGATCTATTGACAAGAGGTATAGCGAAGCTAGTAGAACAATCAAATGCTAAAAATGTCCGACTCTACTTTGTCTGAGATCGGATCCTCCTGAGATCTGATTGTCTGGATGCTCTCACGATAGCAGAGAAAGAAACTGAAAACAATACTCTCATGACAGCTATATTTGCGATATGATATGGTGGACAAGAGGAGATCGCTCGTGCTGTATGTGCACTTGCTCGTACGGGGGTAGATATGACACAAATAACTCAAGCAGATATTCTCATATATCTGGAGACGAGCCAATTCCCCCCACCAGACCTCATAGTACGTACTGGTTGACATGTTCGTCATTCAGGATACTTCCTCTATCAGAGTCCATATGCGGAGTATTATTTCTCTTCTCATAATTGGCCAGATTTTTCTCCTGAGGATATTGATCTTGCTCTCGGTAGCTACTCAAGCCGAGTGAGAAAATTCTGAAAATAATTATACAGATTTCTTTGGCTCTTCATACATCGGGAGATTGTATGGATTTTCTTTTGTTCATCATGTTTTTTTCATGACTTCAGCGTTTCGTCTGTCTCGCTCATGATTCTCTATACTCATCACGTCAGCTCATGGAGTTGGTGCATTGCGTCATTTTTTTATCTGTTGCTTGAGAAAGTCGAGTCACATACGTATGACTCGTTGTCCCATAGTTTCTTGTTGTTCGGGTTTCTTTTTTGTATCTGGTGGAGTGTAGGTTTCGAGTCGAGCCATATATAGTATTATTTAGATTGTATGAGAAATGCTTTCCAAGTATTCTCGATGAGAGTTGCGACGGTCATCGGGCCGACCCCGCCTGGGACAGGAGTGATAGCTTGCACATAGTCCTTGAGATCGTCATAGTCCGCATCTCACCTCCCTATTCCATCTACAAAAGTAGAACCTACATCAATGATGATTGATGTAGGAGAAACCATTTCTCTCTTCAAAAATCATGATTTTCCGATCGCTACGATGATGATATCTGCTTGTTTTGTGATTTCAGCGATGTTTTTTGTACTGCTATTGCAGCTCGTGACGGTAGCTCAGGCATTGGTCAGCATGAGTGCCATCGGCTTGCCGACGATATTGGATCTGCCGATCACGACGACATTTTTTCACTTCGCATCGATCTGGTAATACGAGAGCATCGTCATGATTCATTTTGGAGTACAACTCCAGAGCCCGTCATGTCCGAGGAACATATTGCCAATTTGTGTTTTCGTGAATCCATCTACATCTTTGTCTGGATCGATACAGTCTATGACGGCGTATCGGTCGATATGGTTTGGGAGAGGGGACTGGACGATGAGTCCATGGATTTTTTCATTTTTGGATAGTGTGGAGATCTCTCGCTCGAGTTCTGACTGACTGATCGTAGTAGGGAACCGGTAGAGACCAAATCCCATACCTACTTCACGTGCCCGTTTTTCCTTCATCCGTATATATGAGAGTGAGGCAGGATTGTCGCCTATGAGGACGACAGCGAGCATAGGTCTGAGTGCGATACCCGAATATGTGATTTCACTTTTTATTTTTTCGAGGATGGTGGAAGCGACGAGTCGTCCATCGAGGATAGTAGTCATGAGAGGGATTATAGCAAAAAGAATCAAAAAGCAAAAAAAAAGCCCACCGAAGCGGGCTTTTTAGTACCATTCCCTTGTATACTCCTTTTCACCTACAAAATGTAGGAAATTAGAGAATGATGGAGGTAGAAAATCAGATTGCGATCAGCTCAGAACGGTGCCTGAAGGCTGTACTGAGGTCCTTGCGAACCGTGTACAAGTATGCCGTAGCCGAACGAGCAAGTTTAGTGCCCGTTGTTTCCAGAAAATGTACCAACCGTTTTGGGTTAATTAAACCCTTCAGACTGGTCCATTTTTTTTTGAGGCTACCTGCGTAGATGACCCCATCTTGCTGGATTGATGCAAGGATATTGTCAAGTGTGACACGATCCTGTTTTTTCTTATCAACTTTCTTAGCCATTTTTGTCCCCTCCTAGGGAATGATATCAATCAAATTGAAGTTGAGACCGTTATGGCTCTTTGAACTCTTTTTGACGATTCTCTTATCATAGACTTTCTACCCATATTTGTCAAATTTATTTTTAAGAAAATTGCGTTTGGGGTTTTGTTCAATATAGATATAATAGAATACATCACTAACGCATTTTCCTATGTTCACTCGTCCACTTCTCACATACGCCATCGATGCTCTCTCTCCTCATATCAGTCAGGAAACTCTCGAGTTCCACTCTGGCAAACACCATCAGACCTATGTCGACAATCTCAATCGTCTTGTTGCGGGTACGGATCACGAGTCGCAGACTCTCGAACAGGTCATCCATACGAGCAAAGGTGGCATATTCAACAATGCAGCCCAAATATGGAATCATACATTCTACTTTGACTCGCTCGCACCAATAGCTCATCATATCCCATCTCGTGAACTCTATGCGGCGATCGAGGCCAAGTGGGGAGATCTCGATGTGTTCATGGCAGAGTTCGACAAGGTAGCACTCGCAACATTCGGCTCTGGATGGGCGTGGCTCGTAGCGAATTCTGACGGATCACTCGATATCATCTCGACATCGAATGCAGCAACTCCCCTCACAGATATGACTCTCACACCACTCTTGACCTGTGATGTCTGGGAACATGCATACTATATCGACTATCGCAACTCTCGTGTCAAGTATCTCGAGAATTTCTGGAAAATAGTGAACTGGAATATGGTATTAGATAGGTATAACACAAAATAATAAAAAGCCCTCTTAGGTAATCTGAGAGGGCTTTTTATTATTTCTTTTTTACTTTTTCGAGTATCTCTGTGAGGAATATAGTGATCATGGCGATAATAACAAATAGTATGATCTTGCCCAGAGTTGGGAGCCATATAGCAGCAATTCCGAATACTGTCGAGAGAGAATAGACGATCCATCTGATCTGTGATTGGGTGAGTCCGAGCTCCATCAGACGGTAGTGGAGATGATGAGTCTGATCTCACTTCATAGGATTTTGCCCCTGGAGGATGCGAGCTGTGATGACATAGACAAAGTCGATGAGATAGATCCCGAGTACTGCCATAGCAGTTGCAATCTTGCCACCTCAGATGATCGCGAGAGTAGCTATGAGAAATGCGAGCATAATAGTGCCAGAGTCACCCATGATCACTCTACGAGAGATATCTGATCGAGTCAGAGCATAGGCGATTGGGATGATGATCGCGAGGATGGCGAGGAGGAATCTACTATTTTCCTGACTCGCGATGGTAGTATCTGTGAGATAGAGCTTCACCGCGAGACCTGCGAGTATCACGAATGTGATCAGAGCAAATCCGCCAGTCAGACCTGGCACTCAGTCCGAGAAGTTCACCGCGTTGAAAACTATGACATACCAGATGATAGTCACGAGTACTGGGATCCAGTAGACGAGAATATGGAGAGATCCTATAGTAAAGGTAGAAAAAAACTCGTCGAGAGGAATAATCCCACCGAGGATATGACTCATATATGAGATCTTGATACTCGTGAGTCCTATAATCGCTCCGACTCATATCTGCATGAGGAGTCTGGCTATCGGAGGGATCCTCACTCTACTCTTGCCGATAGTATCGAGATCATCGACGAATGACACCATCGAGATGATGACTCCGACAACGAGGATGATCGTGAATCTGTGTATGAGGAGTCATGAGAATCCACCAAAAAATATCACAAGAGGTGAGAGAATCAAAAGAGTCACGATAATAGCAATACCAGCTCCATATGGTGCAGGGAGTCTTCAGCTCTCACTCGGGTAAAGGTGTGGACGATCGAGAATATCGTATCGGCGTAGCAAAAAAGAAACACTAGAGAGGATAAGTGGAGATACGATAAGTGATGTGATAAAAATGAGTGCGAATTGGAGGATGGGAGACATTTGGTGATTTTTAGTACTTTCTGAGTCTAGCCATTTACTTTTTGACAAAAAGTAACAAAAGTCTTTGAGATCTTCTATGCTCTACCCTCAAGGGTATATATAATTTTGTTATCTGTATTCAGCTCATTTTCTAGAATTCTAAACTAAGGTATATTTGAAATTCTTGCGAAAACTTCACTGACAGATATACAAAATTCATATAAACGAAGAAGCAATCCGAAATAAAATAATGGTTACTTTCTCTCGATTTTTTCTTCTATTTCTCGTTGCTTATCTCGTATATACTGTTTCAGGGTATCTCTCTTGTAGAACCAGAAGTAGGCAAATATCAGAGCGAGAATACTGAGCATGATTTTCCCGATGTTATCGAGAATGGTCTCATATCGATCGATAAAAAAAATACCCAAAAGATTCACGCTGGTAGCCCAAAATATAGAACCAATGATATTGTATGTCCAAAAATTGCCCTCCTGCATACCACTGGCTCCAGCAATGAAAGGAACAAATGATCGTGTGAAGTTATGGAACTTGCCGAGAACAATGTACCAAAATCCGTTTTTTTCAATCTGTTTCTCGAGAATATGTTGTTCCGTCCGTCCGAGCCCGATATAGTCACCATATCTATCTATGATCTCATGTCCGTACCACTTACCGATCCAATAGCCGAGATAGTTTCCGAGCATAGCTCCTATCGTCGCGAGGACAATAGTGATGATCATATGCGACTTACCCCAGAATCCCCCCACTAGGATCATTATATTCATCCCTGGAACTGCTGTTCCGATGATAGGCATAGACTCGACACACGCACTCGTGAATGCGATAAGATAGTTCCAGTTCCCCAGTGTCTGGATCAGAACTCAGATCCACTCTATACCTGATTTTATCCAGTCTGGTCGTACAAAGGTAAGCACGAGTAGGACAAGAGAGAGAATTGTAAAAAATATGGTGATCACTTTCGCAAGAGTGACAAAAAATCGCTTCAGTATATACATGAAGCGATAGTATGGAAAAGCCCGATTTTTGCAAGGAATTATTGTGGTAGTGATTGGATGATGCAGTATCCGATGATTCCTAGTACCGATCACTCTACAAGAGCCATCACTGCAACAGTTGCAGTATTACCATCCATATGATCCTGTATGGTTGATAGAATATCTTTTCCAGATTCTTTCAGATCTGCTATATTTTGAGGTATTTTCATATGTACACTATATATAGAATTTGTAAAATGCAAATCTTTTTGACAAAAATTCGCATTTCAATATATTCAAATCTATGAAAGTAATTCGTTCTTCACTCCTCGTGCTCGTCCTTCTTCCGTCATCTGGAGGATTTTGAGCGTAAGTGAATATCACAATATCTCTCAATCCCTCCTGTAAAACGGAGGGTTTTATTTTTCTTAGACTATAAAATATATGCCTAATACTGAATCTTTCTATATGCCTGAAGTAGATCAATATATCGAATATACCTATATTCTCTGAGGTGCCTCAGAGTGTATGGAGAAAACTAAACTGTACACCGAGAGAATACGATGAGGTATTGGTAATCGTAAAATCTCGATAGACGGTAAAATATATCAGATGCCCCATAATGAACGATACTATACGGAGACACAAATGTATAACTATAAGATCGCTATATATAAATGAAAAGTTGTAGCGATATTGCGAGCAGTGACGCCCACACAACTGGACTATCTATGAGATCCAGATATCACTGAGATGATGGGATTCCAAGAAGTAGCTATATTATAATCTCCCCAAATCTCTCTATCCCAGTATAGTCAGCAAAAAATGATGACTGCCACTGTGGATATTTTTTCAACACTGACTCTGCGATCTCTCGTTGGTCGAATCCAAATTCGCAGAGGAGCTGAAAGTGAGTCAACTCTAACTCTGCGATCTGAGCAAAGACTCTCTCATACATCTCGAATCCTGTGAGCTCTCAGCCAAAGAGTGCGATCCGAGGCTCATGAACCGTATCGGCACTCATATGTATCCAGTCATCTGCCTTGATATAGGGGAGATTGGTGAGCAATAGTATCTGAGAATCTCATGGAATTGCTGGCAGACTGGTGAGCAAGTCAGACACGATGAATTGGGCTTGCTTCTCTGGAAAATGTGATCGGAAATTCTGCTCACTTACTGCAAGAGCCGCAGGGGATATATCGAGGAATATGACCTCATCCGCAAGATCCGCGACACTCGTCCCTATGATCCCAGATCCACAACCGATATCGACGACTATAGTTGGTTGGTTTCATTTTTGTTGGAGGATCTGCCTTGCTCGTTTCACGAGTATCTCTGTCTCGAGTCGAGGGATCAATACATCGGGCGTCACAAAAAAATCCCGACCAAAAAAATGTACTTTTCAATCTATATATTCGATGGGATAATTTTCTGGATGCATTCGGTATGGTTTTTAGCTACACTGAGTCACGAACCACTGGAATAGTGGGCGATGCGTATCGATACACTCGGGATGCCATTGTGTCCCATAGTATGGTAGATGGATATGTTCGATCGCCTCGATCTCGCTATCATGCTGGCTCGTAGCGGCTACTCGTAGTCCATCCCCCAGAGTACCTATCGCCTGATGATGGATAGAGTTGATCCCTATGTCATCGCCAAATACAGTATCTACGAATCATCCACTCACGATACGTGCCATATCTACGCATTCGTATCTACGATGAGCTTGATTGTGTATATCGCTCCCCACTATATCTTGTATGAGATCTCCACCATGAGCGACATTGAGGAGTTGCATCCCTTTGCAGATGCCGAGTATCGGCTTGCCAGTATCCATGACTCATCGCATAGCAGAGGCGAGCCATAGATCTCAGTCGAGGATACAATCATAGGCTCACAGATAATCCTGATGATAGAGACTCGGATCGATATCAGCTCCACCTGGGAATACGAATCCATCACATATATCGAGGAAGTAGGCAAGCTGAGTCGTCCCAGATGGGATGATGAGAGCGATTGTTCCAGTTGATTCGACCGCTTGTACATAGTGGAATGGGAGACTATTGAGACATCGTCACTCAGATTCCTTATATTGGGCGAATATACCGATTTTAGTAGTCATATGATTTTTAGCTTTTTATAGTGCCTTCGTCTTGATCTCCGTCTTCATCCTACTGGTAAAATCCGATATAGCCTCAGTCGTCTTATCCTGAGTCTTGTAGTTGCGGACAGCAACCGTGCGAGCCTGCATCTCAGCGTCACCGACGACGAGGATATAGTTCACATGGTCGATCTCAGCGTTGCGCATCTTTTTGCCGAGTGAGTCAGTCGAGTCGTCGAACTTGACTCGGAGTCCACTTTTGCGTAGCTCTGCGTATACCTCATCTGCATAGCCGAAGAAGTTCTCTCCAACAGGTATGATCCGCACCTGCTCAGGGGCGAGCCAGAGTGGGAATGTCCCTGCGAAGTGTTCGATCATGATGCCCATGAACCGTTCGAGAGATCCAGAGATCGCACGATGGATCACGACTGGTTGCTCGTCTTCGTTTTTCTCATTTTTGAACGAGAGCTTGAATCGAGCAGGCTGGTTGAAGTCACACTGGATAGTCGCGAGTTGCCACTCCCGTCCGATCGCATCCTTGAACATGAAGTCGAGTTTTGGTCCGTAGAACGCGGCCTCACCTGGCATCGGCTTGTAGTTGAGATTATTCGCGATAGCAGCTTCCTCGAGAGCCTGTTCAGCGATCTCCCAGACATCATCACCTCCGAGATACTTCTCTGGAGTGAGTGGATCGCGGATCGAGAGTGATACCCAGTATCCGTCCATAAGGCCAAATGTCGTATAGAACTGCTTGATCACATCGACGATAGATGAGACTTCGTCCCGAATCTGCCCGACTCGACAGAAGAGGTGACCATCATCCTGAGTGATCGAGCGGACACGAGTGAGACCTGAGAGTTGCCCCGTCTTCTCATCGCGGTAGACTGTCGCAGGCTCGAAGTAGCGAACTGGCATATCACGATAGGAGAACTGATTGTCTGCGAATATCTGCATATGGTGTGGACAATTCATCGGCTTGAGGAAAAAGTTCTCCTTCGATGTTCCGCCATAGACCGAGAACATATCCTCGAGGTATTTACCAGCATGACCTGATGTCTGATAGAGTTCCTCCTTTGCGAGATGAGGTGTACAGACACGATCGTATCCACGATCTTTGTGGAGATCCCAGAGATAGTCCTTGATCGCTTCACGGATGATCATCCCGTTGGGCTGGATGAGCGGTAGTCCTGATCCGACCATATCTGATACGGTGAAGAGCTTCAGCTTCTTCCCGAGTATACGGTGATCTCGTTTCTTCGCCTCCTCCATCATATGCTCGTAGGCATCGAGCTCAGTTTTGCTCTCAAAAGCGAGACCATAGATACGAGTGAGTTGCTTGTTCTTGGCATCACCTCGCCAGTAGGCTCCTGCGAGCTTGTCGAGTTTGAATGAGTCTTCAGGAATCTCACTCGTGAACTGGACATGAGGGCCCTGACACATATCGATGAAGGTGGAAGTACGGAAATCAAAATCCGTCTTTCATTGCTTCTCAGGTATGACAACCATTCATTCTGCATTCTCGATGCAATATGAATCAGGATTATCGAGGAATTCAAAACCTGCATAGTCAGGATTTTGGAATTTCCCGAGATTCGCGAAGAAAGATATCACGGTCTCTCACTTCGCCGAAAGATCCTCGATCATCTCGAGCTTGTAATCCTCACCGAGCGCTTTTGTAAAAGCCTTGGCATCTGCGACAGAGAGAGAGAATTGACGGTATTCCTGTCCATCGCGGACGATGGATCGCATCTTCTTTTCGATATCCCGGAGCTTCGCTTCCTCTAGGGTAGTATCACCGAAGTCGATGTCATAGTACCAACCCGTATCGATATCAGGACCGATGGCGAGCCGAGCATCAGCACCCATGACCATGCGAGTGGCTTGGGCCATGATGTGGGAGAGAGAGTGGCGGCGAGTGGAGAGTGGGAGAGGCATATGGAAGGAGGTTATTGGTTTATAGGATTGAAAGTTTTAAATTTTGGTAGAAAAATAAAGATATATATCAAATCAAACTTTGATTGCTCATATCAATGCAGATACAGCTATCGCAACATTCAGCCAAAAAAGTATTTCTTGATAACTTTTCTGTAGACTTAGAATATATTTCTATAGTACTATTTAGATTATCAATGGAATTATCTACTCATTCTATAACAGAAAGTGTGCTATTTATTCCAATGCAAATTCTTCACGGAATACTTTCTATAGCTTTAATTAAAGAAACAATATCATCACTCATAATTTAATTAGTTAAAAATTATTCTCATTTGAGCTCTTTGAGTTTTTTATCAAATTCATTTTCTTTTATCTTTCCATCTTCAATATTTTTACTTACTGTTGTTATGATTTCTTTTTTTGAAAAATAGTCATAGAGGTATCTATTTAGAAGAATTTTTCCGCCAAGTCAATCATTGTTATCTATTCATGTATACTTATATATTGATAGTTGATATATGCAACTATCATAATTTTTACTATAAAATATCTCTTCAATTTTTACATCATATGGATCTCACGTTCTATTCATCCATTCAGCATGGAAATTCATGGCTTCTTTTAGCATATCATCTTTATGTTTCGCACATTCTTGTTTCTTTTGAAATATAGTATCTTTCTTATCGTTCCAGTCGATGGTACACGATGAGAGGAGGATCAGAGGGATGAGGAGGAGGGTGAGTTTCATTGGGATGAGAATTAAGGAATATTTTAGTGACTGGATTCCTGCCTTCGCATGAATGACAGGAACGAGAGCAAAATAAACTTGGAGTTTTGGAGATTTCTGATATATTTATCGCAAGTCTTTTAGCGAAGACACTTTCTCTGTCAGGTATGAGTGCAAAATCATCTCACGATGTCTCATGCAATTCACTGAAGGTAATACGATCTGGGGCGTCTCGTGCGTCATAAGGATCGTTTTTTTATTTCCCCTTCCAGATCATGATAGAGAGTACGAATATCGTCACGATGATGACCGAGCACATCGCACAGAGCGGGCAGAATACGCCGACGATCGACTCCTGGTAGATGATATACGAGTTGAAACATATCCCACCAGCCGAGAGTCCTGTGAGGATCTTGGCTTCGAGTGTCCTCCGACGGAGCCAACCCATGAGTGCTATCACTGAGAGGATCGGATATACGACGAGGGCGATCATCGGGAACGGGATGCCGAATATGAGAGATCGAGGATTCTGTAGGATCCCACTACAAGAGAGGGTATCAGAGAGATCACATGGCATCATCTGGAGAGCTAGCTTGTCCGCTCAGAACCAGTATTCATACGCAGGGATCGAGAGGTATGCAGCGTTCGCTACACCGATGAGAGCGAGGATGAGTATGATGAGGTAGATCTTCCGAGAAGAAGATGTCTCTGGTAATGTTGGAGTAGATGGTTCCATAGGAAAAATGTGAAGGATATAGAATTATTTCTTGGCACAGTATTTCTTAGCGACGAGGCGTTTGATCATCTTACCTGTTTTCTGATTTTTCACGAGAGTAGAGCAGGTTCCACGGATACCAGACTGGTATTGGATCTGAGTCGGAGTCACAGTCACAGGAGTACCGATCTCGCCTGAGACCGTAGCCGCTGAGAGTGATGGGGTGATGAGGAGTGTCGAGATGATGAGGAGAATGAGTGATCGCATAGGAGAAGGGGTTAGAGAAAAATAGGAATGAATTGGCATCAAAAATCATACATACCCTTTGAGGGTAAAAAAATCCCTCCCGATATATCGGGAGGGATTTTGAGTTATACAAAAAGAGCCTTACGATATCGTCGGGAGAGGATTGTATGTGCTCGTACCAAGTCATGTGACCATGTCTATAGGTTGGTTATAGATTGGGATGAGTATATCGATTTTTGTTTTTCTCGCAAATTATTTTCATCGAGTATACTTTTCTCATCTCAGTGTGATCTGTCTTCCTCGTGGGGTCCGCTCGATGAATCCGATCTGCAGGAGATACGGCTCGACGACATCCTCGATAGTGGCGACCTCTTCTCAGATCACAGAGGCGAGTGTGGAGAGCCCGACGGGTTTGCTATGGAATGTATCGATCAGATGTGATAGGAGCTTGCGATCCAGTATATCGAGGCCGTGAGCGTCGACACCGAAGCTGTCGAATATGGACTCACATTCTGACTTGGACTCTATAGACTTGCCGACCGTCGCATAGTCACGGAGGATCTTCGCATACCGATTTGCTATTCTCGGTGTACCACGAGACCGGAGTGCTATAGCCATGATAGCGTCATCGGATATCGCAGAGAATCCCAGTATCGAAAATGATCTTTTTACTATTTTGGCGAGATCAGCTGGCTCATAGAAGTCGAGTTTCATCACATTGCCGAACCGATCACGGAGCGGATTCGAGAGACTCGATAGCCGAGTCGTCGCACCGATGAGGGTGAATCTCGGTATATCCATACGAACACTGGTTGAACCTGTACCAGAGCCGATCATGATATCGATCGTATAGTCCTCCATCGCCGAGTATAGTATTTCTTCTATTTGGGGACGAAGCCTGTGTATCTCATCGATGAAGAGGATCTCTCACTCAGTGAGACTCGTAAGGAGTGAGACGATGTCCGATTGCTTCTCGATCGCGGGTCCACTCGTCGACTTGATCGCGGATGCCATCTCGTGTGCGATGATGGTCGAGATAGTGGTTTTCCCGAGACCAGGAGGTCAGTAGAAGAGGATATGTTCGAGAGTTTGTTTTCGGATTTTCGCCGACTCGATAGCCACAGTCAAGTGTTGCTTCATCTGCGTCTGTCCTACATATTCGGATAGTCGCTGAGGTCTGAGGGATATTTCTGATATGATATCTTCTTCGCGTGACTCGGGTTTTACTACACGGTTGATATCAGGAGATTTGGAGGATTGGATAGACATATCCGTCGATTATATACAAAAAAGTGGAACAGGCAAAAGGAAAATAAGAGTAAAAATATATAAAAGTCAAATTATTTATTGACAGAGTATATTTTATTGGTATAGTGTTTAAAATTTATTGTCATACTATGACCACGCTTGGTAGCATCAATACTGTGGGTAGTCATCCTATATTGGATACTATTTTTCAACATGAAAAATGTAGTGGTTTCTCAGAATCTCAGAAGCAACAAGTACAAAAGGCGTATGATCTGGCCGTCTCTCTGCATATAGGGCAATTTCGACACAACAAGCAGCCATATATCCGACATATCGAGAGATCTATATCAATATATCTGAACGAGACACTCTACTCAGACGAGCCCTGCAATCATGAGTACCTCATGGCACTTATTCTCCATGATTGTATAGAGGACCACCCAAATGGACTCCAGGAGATTGCCAGTAACGAATTCGATATCCATATTATTCTCGATATCCTCTGGATGAGTGAGCCTACACCGAGTGTGATTGCTCAGGTAGAAAAGATACGAGAGACGAACCCATTTGTCTGGAGTGAGATATATCGGAGTGGTTTTCTCGATCTCTATAGCAATATAGAAAAAAATAATCCTGAGAAATTTGTTCTACAGCTCACAGCAAATAATCGCCTCACAGATACTATGTCTACTTCTCTGAGAACTCTCTGGTTTCACTTCTTTGCAGAAAAATATATCACTCAAACAACCCTAGAAGATCAACAAGAAATCTATGCTGAATTTGTATTTCTCTGCATGATTGCTGGTATGCCACGAGAGTTGTTCCGTATCAAGGCAACAGAGAGACGAGATAACATGAGAGATATAGAAGGACTACTCCAGCCAAGCAAGATCAGATCTGCAACAAAAACAATGAAGACCACGATGGAAATATACGTTCCCCGAGCTCGAGAAATATGAGATACTAATCTGGTAGAGTGACTCATTGCTGACAAGATTAGCGAGTTTGCTCGTTTTGTAAAGGATGGACTTATCAAGCCACCAAAAACTACTTCCACATAATCTTCTCTCGTTTTATACTGCCAATACGCTCTAGACTCTCATTGGCATTCGAGAGAATCTGTTCACTGTATATCCTCAATTCTGCATTAGCTATTGGCTTGGTGGTCGTGATGACTATGGTACGCTCTCAGAGTTTCACACTTTTGACATAGGGAATCAGTTCGAGGCGACTCATATTGATGAGCGTCTTCTGTACAGCATTCCAGACGAGAGCCGTCTCCATATCCCGAGACTTATCATGGTAGTCGGGATTTTTTTCACGGTCTGCGAGATGGAGGGGGATGAATGACATATTATTTTTTTGCGACTATTTTGATGATTTCACGACCGACAGTCTGGTTCTCACGACGATAGAGGAGTGATCATTTCATAGTATTGAGTTTCATCTCCCATGGGAGCAGTGATACGACCTCGAATCCATGCTTGTCTATGATGTCATATATCTCGATGAAGTAGGAGTAGGTACCGTTGAGATTCCAGAATGGAAAGGTCATAACGATACTATTGCAAAATTTTGCTCGAGAGAGTCCAGCGAAGAACTCATCATACATCCGACCGAGTTTGCGTCGTTCTTCTTTTGCTCGGTCGAGAGTGATCTCGTGTGGTCGCATGATCTCACCGAGATATCCCTCAGAGACGATAGCAATATTGGTAAATGGAGTGCCTGGGATTTCTAGTTTATTTTTTGCAGTGGATATATCACGAGCGTCTATCTGCAATACTCTACTCTGAAAGTCTGAGAAGTTCTTGTTTGGAGTGCCTCCGACTCGGGTAATCCGCTCTTGCCAGACTCGCTCTTCGGCAATATATTCAGCCAAACTCATTTCTGTAGATCTCACCATCTCAGGAGAGAGATCGCTCCCGTAGACACGAGTGATACCCATATTCGCAGCCTCGATGAGTGTCGTCCCGAGACCACAGAATGGGTCATAGATAGAGAGAGGGTTGGTCGTATTCGACACACGCTGTCCTCAGATCGCCATATTGATCATCATCTGGACGAGTTTCGGTGGCATCATACCGGTGATCATATCCCGAGATTTCGCAGTATCTCGTTTTGCGTAGGCGTCTATATCCTGACAAGCGAGAGTCCGTCCGATATAGCAATTGTCTGGCATCTGTATGATGCTATATTCATGTCCTGTTTTTGCGAGTTTTTCTTTTTTGAAACTGGCAGCATTGATATTCTCGTTCTTCACATTGGCGAGACGGATGCTCGATCCTGTATCTTGCATGGTTTTCTTGATCCTGAGTCCTATATCTGAGAGACGGAACTCGACTCCATATGAGCCGAGTGCGAAGTCGATCTTTCCAGTTCCTTTTTGGCTATTCATGAACTCGATGACATCCGTCGGAAATGATGCAACCGTCGTGTCCCCGAGGATAGCGATGATACGGATAGATCCTCCTATAGTGAGGAATTTTCTCTGTAGTTGCTCTACCGAGTATCCGATGATCTGGAATATGGCGACCGTCTCGGTGTGCGACTGGTATGCGTCGGTACCCCATAGTGCGAATAGCTCGGCGAGTGAGACCTTCCACTCTCGACCGAGGGTGAATGCGTAGAGATTTTTGGTAGTGTTCATGCCGCAGAGTATAGGCAAATATGCAAAAAATCCAAAAGAAAAGCCCTAGAATATCAAGAGTTACACCTCTACCCATGGAGATATATTGAATCCGCTCTGAGATTTCGCTCTTGTGCAATAGTCAGCGATACTCTCCATGAAATACGGGGGCAATGCAGTCTGTATTTTACCGATTGTATAGTATCCCACGAGCATCATCACAGCATAATTGGAATCATCAAAAATAGGAAGATTTATCTGATTTTTCCCATACTCTATACCTGTGGTATTCCCGAAGCAGAGAAAGAGTTCCTTGTCGTCTTGTACTACCGTTGTTGCGTGTTTCATCTGCTCGTATGAGAATATATCTCTCGCCACCTTACGACCAAAGAGTTCGATAAACTTAGTTTCGAACATCTCTCTGAGGAGGACGAACTCATTGGGAATCACTATAAAAAAGCTCGAATAGTCAGCAAAGTTGGTTTTTGCTATTTCATTCTCTACTCTACCCGTGATGAATTCTCTGAGTGCGATGAGATCGAGATCGGGAGTCTCGGCAAGCATGTAGCCAAAGTAGGTCGAAGTATTGTAGGTATAGGGTTCTCGTATCTTGGGCATGATGATGCTCACATCGGCGATATCTCGTCCAGAGCTTTTTGGGCTGGATGATATGAGGAGTGTTTTTTTGTGGTTGTCTTTTGCAGAGTTGAGTATGATCGGTGCATGTTTCTCACCAGATGCAGAGATCACAACGACATCAGTGATCGATGCTATATTCGCGAGCTTGGAGTCGACCTCTGACTCAGTAGCAAAAAATGCCCCGAGATTGCGAAATAATATCCGTCCAGTATAGTATCCATTTCCACTTCCTACCACGAGGGGAGTATTGAACTTTGTCAGGTCGAGCTTTGGGAGCCTTTCTTTTTTGGAGTAGAGATCGAGTGTCGAGAGTACGATGGCATCAAGGGTAGGATACATATATGGAGAATGTGAGATGATAGACTCTGACGATCAAGAGTTTCTCAATTATATTCGTATCGAATAAAATGTAAAAGAAAAATCCTCTCTTAAATAGTAGTGAGAGGATTTTTGGTGATTATTTTTTCATACCCGAAAACCTGAGCCGTGTTTTGAGAGACTTGAACATAGTGTCAATATCCTCTCATGGCCTTATGATTATTGGTGTATCATGGAGTGATTTTGTCTCATCTCAGTCAAGATATTGGATAGCAATATGAGCAAATATAGTATCATTATACTTGTGTACTTTTGCTTGTACTTTTTCTTCTATTTTTCGTCAACCTACTTTCTTTTTCTCCAGCAAACCAATTGCTCGTCCCAAGAATCTTTTGATTGCTTTTTTTCATTTTCCATCAATGATCATTGCATCAGCAACATTATCCGCTACGGCTAGAGTGACTTTTTCTGTTTGATGATGCTCTAGAATAGAATCTATTGGCTCAGCCGGAAAGTGTGATTGTATTTCAGTAACCAGATTCTGAAGAGCTATTTTGGCTTCATCACTGAAACTGACTTCATTCTTGTCTGGATTGTATGAGACGCCAGGATGAAAAAAAGATTGGGATTGTATCGTAACAGCTTCATTACTGACTGCATTTCTTTTGTGAGGCATATTTTGAGAGTTAAATAACTTCTACAATTTTCTCTAGCCCGATTCGCCCTTTTTCCTTATCAACTCCGTAGACTCTGACCTTGATGATCTCTCCGACTTTTGCGACATCGTTCACATTTGCTATTCGTTCTGCCACTCCGAACTTGGATATATGTACCATACCCTCTCGGCCACGAGCGATCTCGACGATCGCACCAACGGTGTCGAGGATCTTCACGATCTTGCCCTCGTAGATGTCACCGACTTCGATATCTTTGAGGATATTTTTGATGAAGTCGAGTGCCGCCTTACCACTGATCTGATCCTTCGCCGTGATAGTACAGGTTCCGCTATCTTCGAGATTTACCTCGACACCGTATTCTTTCTCGATCCCTTGGATCGTCTCGCCGCCCTTACCGATAACTTCTCGCATTTTTTCCTCAGGGACAAATACTGAGAGGAGGAATGGAGCATATGGAGAGAGCTCGGCTCGGGATTCACTCATACATTTTCTCATCTCGCCCATGATATATCCCGTCGCGTCGACTGACTTCGCGAATACCTCAGTGATGACCGCCATAGAGAGTCCAGCGATCTTGCAATCCATCTGGAGTGCGGTGATCCCCTTGCTCGTTCGAGCCACCTTGAAGTCCATATCTCCGAGGAAGTCCTCCTGAGCCTGGATATCTGCCAATATCTCGTATTTACCACTTACTTCATCATAGATCATGCCCATCGCGACACCTGCGACCATTGATTTGATAGGAACTCCTGCATCCATGAGTGCCATCGTCGATCCACAGACAGATGCCATCGATGATGATCCGTTACAGGTCGTCGTCTCAGATACCACACGCATCATATATGGAAAGTCTATCTGAGATGGAAGCACTGGTTCGAGAGCCTTCTCAGCAAGACGTCCATGTCCGACCTCCCGTCTTCCCACTCACCTGAGTGGCTTCACCTCACCGACTGAGAACGGAGGGAAGTTGTAGTGGTGGATATATCGTTTCGTATTTTCCTCGAACATATCGTCGACGAGCTGGATATCTCCAGGACCACCGAGAGTCGCGACCGAGAGCACCTGAGTCACTCCTCGCTCAAAGAGCGCTGATCCATGAGTCCGTGGTAAAATTGGGGCACTGGCTCGTACTGGACGCACCTCATCACATCGGCGACCGTCGAGTCGAGTTTTTGTCGTGAGGATAGTCGCTCTCATATGATCTTGGATCACTCACTTCACACTGTCAGCGATATCTCCAATCTTCGGAGTATTGGTCTCCTTATCGTATCCGAGCTTCTCAGCTACAGCTTCGACGAGATCATGCATCGCATCATGGAACTCGAGTTTGCCGAGTCCATAGACGGCCTGGATATCTGCATCTGTGACACATTCGCGAACTTTTGCAATAGTATCTGCATCCGTCTCTCCGACGGTGAGTGTCGTTGTTGGGAGTGCGTGTATTTGCTTATATTCTGCTACGAAGTCGAGCTGAGCGGTACACAGACTCTTCACGATCTCATGAGCGTACTCGAATGCTCGAACCATGAGCTCGTTGGATGCCTCTTGTCCCTGACTCTCTACCATCGTGATAGCGTCGAGCGTCCCTGCAACCGTGAGGTCGAGATGAGCGGTCGCTATCTGGGCAAATGTCGGATCGAATATAAAATTCCCAGCCTCATCACTCGCGATGCGGACTCCTGCGACTGGTCCCTCGAACTCTGTGACTCCTGCGAGCATGACAGAGAGACTCGCTCCCGTGATACCATACCAGCCAAAGTCTGAGAGTCCAGATGATGACATGATCGATGAGATGATCTGCGTGTCAGTGCGGGTTCCTTTCGGGAACATCGGACGTATCGGACGATCGATCATACGAGAGTTGAGGATACTCGCCTCAGATGGGCGACCCTCACGCTTCATGAACCGATTCCCACCAATCTTGCCGGTGGCATAGTACTTCTCCTGGAATTCGACCGTGAGTGGGAAAAAGTCTCCATCCTTCGGATTGCCGATCCCACAAGTGGTGAGGAGGAAGTTGCCAACCTCATCAGTTATCACGACTGATCCAGTAGCGAAGAGAGCGAGACGCCCTGACTCGAATGAGATATTTTTGTTACCGATTTTATAGGTTTTGGCTATAACGGCTCTGCCTAGAGCCTGGGAGTCCTTGAGTCAGACGAGCATGGTGAGAAAAAATGAGAAAATAGAGAAACAGCGGAAAATATATCACTCGTCGTTCCAGAGCAGATAGTTGTCTGACGATCTCTTCTAGAATGGCGAGCTAGCGATATATATAATGTGGTGCCCCCGACAAGAATCGAACTTGTGTCTAAGCCTTAGGAGTGCCTTGTTCTTCCACTAAACTACGGGGACGAGATGTTATAAACGAGACTCAGAGTTCGATTGATCGAACTAATGTCTCAGTCTGCGGAGTGCTATGTTCTGCAACTCAAATACGGGGACGAGTAGAGTTGTGTAGATTATAGAGAAAAGTCTGAAAAAGGCAAAAATAATCCCCCCATTTCTGGAGGGATTATTTTTATTTCTCAGTTTTCTCCTCACCCTGTGTCGGTATCGGTCGCATCGTAGGGAATAGTACTACATCTCTGAGATTGCCCTGTCCAGTGAATAGTGTCACGAGGCGATCGATCCCGAATCCTGAACCTGTCATCGGAGGGAATCCGTGTTCCATCGCCTTGAGGAATACCTCATCCACTTCCATCGCCTCTTCATCTCATCCTGCTTTTGCACGAGACTGTACCTCGAACAACTCTCTTTGCACGAGTGGATCGATGAGCTCACCGTAGGAGTTCACTACCTCCCAACCATTGATGACAAGTTGGTAGCAACAAGCTGTACCATCACCATTTGGCCTCGCAAGGGGCTTGAGATCTTCAGGATAATCAAATACGAATGTCGGTTGTATGAGTTTGGCTCTGGCGGTTTTTTTATAGATGTCATCGAGGAGATTGGCTCGTCCGACTCCTGTTATTTTCTCGACTCCGACCTCTTTTGCGATCTTTTGCAATTGCTCCATAGTGTCCGTGAACATATCGACTCCAGCGTATTCTCGGAGCAATTCTGGGAATCTACGAGAGGCAAAAGTAGCCCCGAGATCCACATCGATCATCTCTCCAGTCTTGTTCATAACTTGTACCACTGGAGATGGGAGACAAGTTGCGACAATATGATGGAACATCTCCTCTGTCCATTTTTTGTTCGTGTCGAGATCCGCATACGCCGCGTACCACTCGCACATCGTGAACTCTTGGAGATGGGATGGATCGGTACCCTCATTGCGAAAGTTTTTCCCGATTTCGAATACTCGAGAAAATCCACCACCGATAGTACGCTTCAAATCTAATTCCAGTGAGATCCGCAGTACGAAGTCATGATCGAGATCGTTGTGATGGGTCGAGAATGTGCGAGCCATCGCACCACCTGCCTGAGCCTGGAGTATCGCCGTCTCGACCTCATTGAATCACTTGGACTCAAAAAATCTCCTCATCTCTCGTATGATTTTCGACCTGAGTTTGAACCGAGCAAAGGTCTCGTCGTTTGTAACGAGATCG
The DNA here is from genome assembly GCA_014377305.1 of Candidatus Altimarinota bacterium. Lineage (GTDB taxonomy): Bacteria > Patescibacteriota > Gracilibacteria > BD1-5 > UBA2023 > JABFSX01. Next base: position 98,987 of record JACMPW010000005.1, read on the forward strand.
AGATTGCGTTCGCGATAGAGCGTCTCAGTGTCTGAGAGTCCATGGAACTTCTCCGGCAGGGGTCGGATCGCTTTCGTCAAAAAAGTGAACTCCGAGACAAAGAGGGTGAGCTCTCATTTGTGAGTATAGAATAGCTCTCCAGTCACTCCGATGAAGTCACCGAGATCGATGAATTTCTCTGCGAACTTATATGCGGTGACTGGTTCTGTTTCGCCTATGAGCTCTGTTTTTTTGGCTCCGTCCACCACTATACTACAACTCTCTCTCGAAAAGAGTATCTGAATCCGATCCGATCCATCTGCGATCGTCGCGAAGCAGATCTTCCCGAAACTGCGATGGAGTACTACTCGTCCAGCTATAGATATGGCACTCGTCGGAGTCGCGATCACATCCTCTACACTGCGAAATGGAGAATTTTTTCACTCTTCCAGTTTTGCTACATATTGGCTATTGATGGCTCAGATAGATTCAGTCATATCATAGCGATAGGCAAATGGATTGACCCCGAGAGATCTGATACGTTCTAGCTTTTTGATACGGTCGATGGATTCGCCTGAGTAGTTGGGAGTGGACATAGTGTGGAGATACGAGAGATATCAGCCAGTATAGAAAAAATGAGAAAAAAGGCAAAGAATTAGATCAATAACTTCTATGGTATCAGTACCTGTACTTTTCCACTGATAGAATTCCCGATAAATCCTGATTGAGATGTTGCGAGCTGTTGCCAAAATGTATCGAGAGTTACTAAACGAACTCATCTCGCTGATGTATCTATAGAAAATGGAGGAAGCTGAGGTACAGTAGAGTGTTGAGAGAGTGTAGCACGAGTAAGCATAAAATGAAAAGTAAGAAATAAAAGTAGACTCACTATATAAAAAACCTCCCCGAATTTCGGAGAGGTCTATGGTGATTGCTATATTCACGACAAAGAACCTATCCGAGTGGAGAGATCGTCTTAATCGTGATAATAGTAGTTCATTGAATCATGAAGCGAGTATATACGAAGTGAGAGAGAAGTCAAAAAAAATTGTAATAGTAAGAAATACTGATGTATTGATAATCTTTTGACAAAAATATTTTAAAACATAAAGTTATAAAAAAGTAATTTACATAAAATATATTATATATATAGATTGTAAAAATAAAGATCGAAAGTTACAAAATATTGCAGTCGCATTAACCCTTGAACTATGAATTACTGAACTGAACCGATTATTGATATCGAGACTATATATAAAACTATCCCATTATGAACAAAAAATCATGCTCGCAGTATATACATTCATAATGGTGGAGAGACATCAATACATATCGAGAGTCTGTCAGGAATTATTGAAGATAAAACTTGCCGCCTCATAGAGACATATCTGGTTTCTAAACAACACAAGAGGCACATCTCATGGATTCTCAATGGTGAGATACTCCATATAAATCTTTCTTAATTGCCTATACAATAAAAACCCCAGATTGCTCTGAGGTTTTTGACAAATGATTTGAACGGCATTGGTCGGTAGAGAGTATAGTTTTTTTGAGCGAGAAGTCAAACTATTTTACGAATATAGCTTGGAGCGTGTAGAATATCCCTCCAGCGAGAATAGTAGATACTGGGAGTGTGAGTACCCATGCGAGGAGGATATTCTTGATTGTACCACCCTGGAGTCCACCCTTGCCATGCTCGTGTGCCATCGTACCGGCGACACCTGATGACATGATATGAGTTGTTGATACTGGGAGGTGGAGATATGATGCTGCCTCGATCGTGATAGCCGTCATGAGAGATGCGACCGTCGCCTGAGCGTAGGTGAGTTTGTCTTTACCGATTTTTTCTCCTATAGTGATAACTATCCGTTTCCATCCTACCATAGTACCGAGACCGAGAGAGACTGATATCATGATGATGATCCAATATGGGATAGCTTCTGTACCACCGATGATACCAGGGATATCATACATAGTAGGGAAGAACGCTATGAGGATGAGCATAGCGAGACCGACACCTTTCTGTCCATCATTGGATCCATGAGCAAAGCTCACGAGTATACTCGACCCTATGAGAGTCGACTTGATCCAAGTCTTGGGATACTTGTTCCAAAACCTGCCAGGATGTCAGAAGAAGTCAGTATTTTTCACATACAAGTGCAAGAGATGCATGGCACCAAATGCAAGCATAAATCCGATAAAAGGAGAGAAGAGAAGCGACTCAAATGTTTCGATAACCTTGGTCAATGGGAGCTTCACAGTACTATCCATATAGTTCATCACGAGTGATACACCGAGGATCGATCCGATGAGAGTATGTGAGCTCGATGCAGGGAGTCCAAGGTACCAAGTACCAAAATTCCAGATGATTGCAGCGATCAAGAGTGCGAGGACGGCACAGATGCCAAATGCCATCCCAGAATGAGCGATCTTGTCGAGCGGGAGGAGTTTCATGATACCGATAGCGACACCGGTACCACCGACGACGACACCGAGGAAGTTAAAAAAAGCAGCGAGCAGAACTGCTTTTTTTGGAGCGAGCGAGTTGGAGTATATGACTGGAGCGACAGCGTTCGCTGTGTCGTGGAAACCGTTGATGAACTCAAAAGCACACACGAGTGCGAGACAGAGTCATGCGAATAGGAGAGTATAGTCCATAAGGAGGGATTAGGTATGTAGAGAACTCATACTATCTTGTCACAATAGACGCGAAAAAGCAAAAAAATGAGCCATATTTTTGCTTTTCTCTCTATTTTTTCTATACTTTTTATATTACCTTTTATCTAACGAATTATGTGTGGTGTATTCGGATATCTCGGACAATCAGGACAAGCAGCTCGTGAGGTACTCGCAGGACTCCAACGACTGGAGTATCGTGGATATGATAGTGCAGGACTCTGCGTCGTCGATGCGGATCATCACACGAGAGTCATACGGGCTGTCGGCAAGGTGAACAATCTCCGAGTCAAAACCGATTCGATGGATTTTTCATCATTTTCAACCGGTATCGGACATACTCGCTGGGCGACTCACGGAGGTATCACAGAGGCAAACTGTCATCCACATACCTCGCAATCGGGCAGATTCGTCGTGATCCACAATGGTATCATAGAGAACTATGCTGACCTCAAGGCAGAGCTCATAGCGAAGTGATATACATTCCAGTCGGAAACAGACACTGAGGTGACGGTACAGCTCTTCGAAGATATGTTCGATGGAGATTACCAGTCGACAATGACACGATTAGTACAGAGGATGCATGGAGCCTATGGGCTCGTATTCATCGATCGTGACAATAGTTGAGTTCTGTTTGGTACCAAAAAATGAAGTCCGATGGTACTCGGATTCGGCACAGATGCCCGATATATCTCCTCTGATTATCGCTCCCTGATCGGACTCATCGATGACTATATCATCCTCGAGGATGGAGATATATTCCAGATAACATCGGACAACTATCAGATCCTCTCCGAGGGGCATCTCGCTGACCGTACTCGTCAGATCGTCGATGAGAGTGAAAAAATTGCCGAACTCGGAGACTTCCCGAATTTTATGCTCAAAGAAGTATTCGAACAACCGCGAGTCCTCGAGGATGTGTTTCGTGGTCGTATTGATTTTTCCTCGTATTCTCTCCACTCAGATACCCTCGCTCATATCGCGACACTCGGTATCAAGCGGATCACTGTAGTAGCATCAGGGACAAGCTATCACTCAGGTCTCCTCGGTAAGTACTATCTCGAGGAACTCGCTGGTATCCCCGTCGATGTCGTCGTGTCGACAGAGTTCAAATACAAGAAAAAATTCGTCACACCCGACGAGCTCTATATATTCGTCTCACAATCAGGAGAGACGATCGATACACTCGACTCACTCAAGATCGTGAAGGAACAAGGTGGTCATGTATTCGGAATTGTGAATGTCCCAGGATCCGCGATTTCGAGAGCAGCTGGACAGGGACTCTTCACGAGAGCAGGAACTGAGGTCGGTGTTGCATCGACCAAGGCGTTCGTCACACAGGTAGCGTGTTTCCTCTTTCTCGCACTCTATCTCGGTCAGAAAAACGGACTCGACTACCGCAAATATCGAGAGATTATCGATGGTATCAGCAAGTTGCCTGAGGCAATATCGACACTCCTGTTACAAAATGAAGCTATCAAGCAAGTCGCGGAGAAGTATGCTCATTCTCATAACTTCTTCTACCTCGGGCGTGCTCACGAGCTCGTCATCGCGATGGAGTGATCACTGAAGCTCAAGGAACTCGCCTATATCCACTCCGAGGCATACTCATCAGGAGAACTCAAGCATGGTTCTATAGCACTGATCGATGCCGAGTTCCCATCACTCATGATCAACTGAGGTGGTATCCTCTCACCGAAGAACGCATCATCCGCTGAGGAGATCCGAGCTCGTGGCGGTAAGGTGGTGTGAATCATAGCAAAATGAGATACGAATAAACATATATATGCAGACACGATCGAGTTTGACTCACTCATCTCCGAGCTCAACCCGTTCCTTGAGGTAGTCATCCTCCAGCTCTGGGCATATCATATTGCCAACTCCCTCGGACGAGATGTCGACAAGCCACGCAATCTCGCCAAATCCGTAACTGTAGAATAACCTATGCGTATCATTACCTGGAATGTGAATGGACTCAGAGCCGTCGAGAAAAAATGAGAAATCCAAAATCTCGTATCAAGCTATGATCCAGATATCATCGTGATGCAAGAGATCAAGGGAACTCCAGACAAGTTCTCTGTATTTCTCAACTCGCCCGATCCGTATCTCGCTTACTACAATCCAGCAGAGAAGCCTGGATATGCAGGGACAGGAGTCTGGATCCATTCGCGAGTTCTCCTGACTCATGATGTCTCGTTCCTCTCGAGTTTTCCTCTCGATCCTACTGCGAACGAGGGACGAGTGGCACATACTGTCCTCACGAACAACATTACACAAAAAGTAACCGATATATTCGGCATCTATTTCCCGAACTGAGGCAAGTCAGAGGAGGCATGGCAGGGCAAGCTCGTGTTCTATCGAGAGTTCTCGGCATATGTGGATACCCTGCGTGCTGCCTGACATAGTGTCCTCTGGGGTGGGGATATCAACTGTGCTCATCATCCGATCGATCTGGCTCGACCAGAGGCCAATGATGGGAAGATAGGATTCCACCCACTGGAGCGCTCATGGATGGATAGCTGTGTAGCGGATGGCTGGAATGATATCTGGCGAGAGGCCAATCCTGGAGTAGCTGAGATCTACTCATGGTGGGATCCGGTCACCAGATCTCGAGATCGCAATGTCGGATGGCGTATAGATGCTCTCTGGGGAGATGTTTCCATAGTTGCAAAAACCAAAAAAATCGAATACCTCCAGAACCAGATGGGGTCAGACCATTGTCCGATGATGATTGATATAATTCTCTAACATTTTTTATGAATAAAACTCGACTTGAAGCCTTCTCCGATGGCGTTTTTGCTATCATCATCACGATTCTCGTCCTCGAGATAAAAGTTCCAGAGCTCGGTGCTATGGCAACCAATGAGGAACTCTGGTATATTCTCTCAGATTATGGACATATTTTGATTGGGTATTTTCTTTCTGTGGCGGTCGTAGCGATGTTTTGGCTCTCTCATCATTTTCTCTTTCATGTCAGTGCCAAAAATATCGACCGCTGGGTCGTCCAGATTAACACCCTCTTTCTGGCTATACTCGCTTTGATTCCTTTTTCTGCTGGGTTGATCGGGACCTATCCAAATCTAGAAGTCGCAGGGGTGATCTATGGGATAAATTTGCTTGCCGCAGCACTCTGCAATGGACTCCTATTTAGTTATATCCAGAAATCAAGTACCATAGAAAATGGAGATGTTTCATCTCGTGTAAAGAAACAAGGATCCATTCGTAGATGGATAACATATATTGGGTTTGGTCTTGGAATTATTGCATCCATTCAGGGAATGTATTATATAAGTATCGTACTCTATTGTATACCTATAGTATTTAATAATATTCCTGGAGCACTTGATTTTACAGAGGAGTTCCTTTGACTTAATTTTGACTAATATGGGCTTCACGATGCGGAACGAGTCATTCTCATGTCAGCACTGTCAGGCGGAAGTCACTCTCCATCCGACAGGATCAGCACGCAATCACTGTCCAGTGTGTCTCTATTCGCTCCATGTGGATGATGTGAGTCCGGGGGATCGGGCATCGGACTGCCACGGACTCATGCAACCAGTCGGGATCGATCACAAAAAAAATAAGTGAGATATGATCCGACACAAGTGTGTGAAATGCAGCAAAGAAATACTCAATATCTTAGCTCCAGATGATGATTTTCTGGGATTTGTGAGAAAGCTAAATAAAACACAATTGTAACTTATGCAATCATTTTCCTCCACATTCTCCTCATATATCTCCCCAGATGATATCATCGTCCTCGCCATGAGTGGAGGAGTGGATAGTATGGTGCTTTTTGATCTGATTTTGAAAATACATAAAAAAGAGAACATCATCGTAGCACATCTCGATCACTCGCTCAGGTGAACAGAATCAGACTGAGATAGAGAACTCGTTGCGAATATATGCAAGAGAGAGGATATCGTATTTGAGGTTGAGAAACTAGATATCGGGAGTATGGCAACATCTGAGAAATCTAATCTCGAAGCTATAGCGAGACGAGAGCGGTATACTTTCCTCGAATCAGTTCGTGTGAAACACAATGCAGTATATACACTGACGGCTCATCATGCTGTTGATCAGACGGAGACCATCATCGGGAATATGATAAAATGAGCCAAGGTGCGATGACTCTCGGGGATGAGTGTTATTTCTGGTTTCATATTTCGTCCACTCCTCACTATACTCAAATCAGATATCCTCGCATACGCTAGCTCTCATCAGATAGAGTATAGAGAAGATAGTACCAATGTAGACAAGTCATATGATCGCAATCGCATCCGTCACGATATCATCCCAGTACTCGAGTCACTCAATCCGAGTATCCACAATACATTCGCAGAACTCGCGGACTATATGCAGTCACTCGGGGATTTTCTCTCTGAATCTGTTCGAGATTGGCTCAGCAAAAGCTCAAGTGAATCCTGAAAATCGAATACTTTTCTGATTGCATCATTCCTTGCTCTATCTCCATTTTTCCAATCGGAGATCATCTCATACCTCTATATTCACTCACAAGATGGCTCATCACAGTGACTCTCTCGCTGACTGATCGATGAGCTGATCCGATTTATCTGAGATCCATGATCATATGGTACCAAAGAAATCAAAAATCTCCGTCTAGAACGGAGAGGAGAAAAAATTATAATTTTATTATAAATGTACCATATTAGGCTTCTTTCATCCAATCCTTATTCTTCGGTTGTGTCGGTTTTCTATTTTGTTGGAAAAATTCACTTGGAAGTTTTGCTCAAAAATAATGAACCAGATATCAATAGAGCATCTCTCGTTGTTCGACATCAAGGTTCTCAAAAAATGGTATTTTTTCTATTTTTCCGTTTGGTCTTTTTCAGATTATACTGATTTCATCAATCTTATTTCATTCATTATCTAATGTTTTTTTAATCATATATTCGATACTATCATATCAAAAAATTTTTGGATTCTTTTTCCGTTCTATATGTTTTAGTATTTCTCCTCATATCGATGCAACATTATTGATATCAATATTATCAACTGTATAGAATTCTCATTCTATCATTCCTGTGATTGATATATCTATTGGATATGTGGGTGTACTTTTTCTCAGAGAATCACTAGACTCGTATGATTCATCATAGTGGAGATCTATTTGTATTCTTGCATCCTTCGATTCCATATATATTACTGTTGTATCATCTTTTCCTGGTATTACTTGTATGGATAGTTTGCCAGAAAAGTTTTGTGCTTGTAGATTTTCTCTGATTGATCGTATATACTCTGCTCGTATTTTTTCACGTATCTGTAGAGATTTTTTGAGCTCTTCTTGTTCATTTTTTTGTGTATTTTTCCAGTCTGACAAACCAGGATGTTCTTTTGCTCATTTTTTATTGAGACCGAATAAGTCTGATTGAGGGGGTAAAAAATTTCACATAAGAGAGCAAATATTGGTTATACCCTATCAGTTTAGCAGATGTTATCCTTTTTGTCATATTTTTACTTGCTTTTTTCCACTTTTCTTTATAATGCACGAGCTTCAAACAAAATTATATTTCGATCTCTCAGCATGTATCTCCCCGAGCATGATGAGTTGCATCAGCATATTATAGTGCACTCGTATGATATGTAATTCCCAATTATTATGGCAAAAAAACCAACCAAAGTTGTAAAACTACAACTCAAGGCAGGAATGGCTAATCCCGCTCCTCCAGTCGGTACAGCCCTCGGGCCTACCGGTATCCAGATCGCAGAGTTCTGTAAACAATTCAACGACAAGACTCGAGAGCAGATGGGTAAGGTTCTCCCTACTGTCATCAATATTTACGAGGATCGTAGTTTTGACTTCTACACCAAACAGCCTCCTATGACATGGTGGATCAAGGATGCACTCCAACTCAAGAGTGGATCAAAGGAGTCACACAAGGTCAAGGTCGGTCATATGACTGTAGCTCAACTCAAGACCATCGCAGAAGGAAAGATGCCAGATCTCAATGCTAATGATCTCGATCATGCAATGAGTATCGTAGCAGGTTCTGCTCGCTCTATGGGTATCACTACCGATTTGGGCAAATAATATATTCTACAGGCTCGCCTGTAGATATGGCGATATCGTCTAGGGGTTAGGACACGGGATTCTCATTCCCGTAACCGGAGTTCGAGTCTCCGTATCGCTACCATAAACAAAATCCAACATTTTCAGTGCTTTTAAGGGCTTACTTTCCTCTATAGTAAGCTCTTTTTTGTTGTTTATGGAAAGTTCGAACTTGTTTAATTTTGACTATCTACAAATTATATGTTATTATGTACCTATATATTGATATATAATTATGAATAATTCTAATAATGTTTTCGAGAAACTTAGAGATAAAGAAAAAACTTTACGAGAAATTGGTTCTAAATTCATTACAAGGATATATAAATGACCATATGTTTTTCTCCAGGCAACCGACTGAGTATACCTCATTGGACAAAAAGTTCCAAATATTGATGAGTTAGCTACTGTGAAAAAGGAAGGTAATCTTACACTATTGACTTGAAAAAATGGATACTCAGTTTGATTTATTGATGAACTACTAGAAGAAAATTGATTTATCGATAATTTTGATTTCTCTCAAGCTATTCCTATCAAAAAAATCTGAGATTTTGAAGCAAGGAAGGAAGATGTTATTTATATTGATTCGAAACGAGATTTATTCTGGAACTGAAACCTTATTTCCGGATTTGATATAAATCAAGCAGTCCCATTAAAATGAAAGGGGACTAATCATAAAAATAATACTAATTATTTAACAGATGGTAATATTGTCCTATTCTGATGAGAAAAAGTATGATTGAATTCAGAAGATTCATATACAGTTCTTGATGAAAATACACTCATAACTGATGCTCAAGTTATTGTACAATGAAAAATCCTGGAGTGAGTTTCACCAAAATGAGTTGAAGAAATTAAAGGTGGACATTACATCAATGACGATGGAATGATTTTTTATACATGAACAAATGGAGGTGTTTGATGACTTATTCCTGGTAGGTTTTCAAAGGATTCTCTCGCTTTTTGAACCATCAATATTGGATGAGAAAAAAATACAGGTTTTATACTCGTATGAAAGATGAAACAATGAAAGAATCCTAGTTATAACCCAGATTGATGGCAAGAGGATAGCTATAAAATAAAAGGAGTGATTGAATGAGGTAGTATGATTTATCAGTGAAAAATATTAAATGGACCACGTAATTGGCTGTTAACTAGGGAATCTTTGAATTGATATCCTGAATATATGACAGAAAGATATTGAACTTCAATGGGAGACAGAATGATGGATAATTATCGTAATGAAGTAATGCCAAAGAGTAAAAAATTGAGTACTTATGGGTGGGAGGGTATCCCAAGTGAATGAAGAATTCATGAGCAAGAAATACGATGATGAGATACGTCTTTTCATTCTCATGATTCTCAAAATAATATCTATTGTAGTGGTGATAAAATTATTGACTTCTCGAGACTTATTCAAATAAGGGGTACAAATAAAGAACTATTTGATACTATTATTGATTCATTCAAATACTATAAAGAAGTACAAGATTTTCTTGATAAGAAATTTAAGATTTATGAAATTGGCTATAATCTAGGAAAGAGAGTCGCCTGAATTATGAAATAATTCCTCTATAAAAGTTCGAATCTCTTTTTCTCTCGGTCTACCATCACAAAACTTACACTAAAAACCTCTCCCGAGTACTCGGGAGAGGTTTTTACTTTTTCTATTTACTACTAAAATAATAATTTATTCTATATCCATGAAATACTGTCTGAGAAACCTCTTAGTCAGGATATCCATGCTATTAATAGTATTTCCTGTTTGTTCAATATGAGATGATACGGTAAGGCGGGCTATATCGAAATTCCTCTTTGCTTCAAGATAGTTTTCTGACATCTTTTTGATTTGATTATTGACGTTATTAGCTATATCTTCAGTTGAAAGTGGTGATGATCGTCAGGACTGGAGACGATCTATATATCATCATAGCTTCCCATCTACATCACTTGCAAAGTCAGAAAGATGTTTGCCCAGCTCATCCATATAGTTTTTTGCTCACCGTAGTCCTCATATTGATTGTTCAAGTTCAGGTCTTGACCAGATTTTAGGAATTCAGAAATTCTTGGGTGTATCAAACTTACCTGATTGTGTCTCGAGTTCGTGGATCACTTGGAGTGGAGCTTTGATATTTCTTTTTACAGTATCAATCAGCGATTTCCTTTTTTCAGCAGCCTCAATAGTATGATAGAGTTTTATAAAATTAGGATCTTTTTTTATCCTTTTGAGAAACTCAGTTATAAGGATCTGCTCTTCCGGACTCTTTAATCGAGAGTCCAGATTCATCTTTTTCTCAGAATCCGTTATAAGGCGTATAAATTCAGCATCAGGTAATTGACTATAATCTCATAGGCTTTTGATACTATTATCAATGTTTCAGGCATATCACTTTTTGAGTATAGCTCTTGCTTGTTCAGGTTCTAGTACTTTATCCCTTGTCATGATTCTCATTTTTTCTCTAAGTGTTCATGACGTATAATTACCGAGACTTTCATTACTTCATCATAATGCGTGTGCCTCCAATACCAGATCTGCTTGTTTTACCGTGAGTCATTCTCTTTCTATTAAGTATCCCTTTCTTACCGTATCTTCAGGAACTCAGCGGATTTTGGCTTCGTTGGCTATTTCTTCATTTAATTTTTGAGCTAATGGGAGATCTGCTTCTTTCGATACTCTTACAGTTTTTCTGGTCTGCTCAGTAGCTCTACTTAGATTCCTATTCTCTGTTGCTCATATATTTTTTGCAGGTTCTATATTTGATCCTCCTTGAAATATTTTTTGGATTTTTTCTCCAAGTACTACAGCTCCTATATCTCTTGTAAACTTTAGTATTTTGTTTTTCATATCCTCAGTAAATCACCCTCATATCTTCTTTATTTCTTCTAATTTTGCTGGAAGGTATTTCGAAATAAGGTCTATCATTTTCGCATATTTTGGTCACTTGCGAACACGATTGATAATGCCTCACACTACAATAATACTGAGTATTCCGGTTACTGCTGAACCAGCTCTTTCACTGGCTCATAGTTTCCGTCATTTTTCATCCATACCTGTCATGAGACTACCAAGGTCGATAGCTCATCCAATCACATCTCCGAGAATAGGGGTAATCTGAAGAACTTGAGTTATCATAATCATCATATCTGCCATATTTGCTTTTTTTATAGCATCTTCCATAGCTCCTTCATTGATATTATCGAATTCACTTCGCATTTGTTCCATGCCAAAAGTTTTTTTTATCTTTGAAAGAGTTCCATCCGCAAGAGCTGTTGCACGAGAATCGCGAATTTCATATTCCTTTTTATGCCATGTATTATTTACTTTTGCATAGTCATTTACAATCTCAAGTAGAGTGTATTTTTTGCCTCCGAGATTGGCCGTCATACCTGAATTATACTGAATTTGGAATCAAGGATTTACCTGTAGAGTGCTTATCAAATTAGATTGCTTTTGTGCAAAATTAGGATCTCTTTTTGCAATTTCTATTACTAAGGCGCACCGCATATCCAGAAACAATCATGCATTCATGAGATCTACTCCTGATTTTGTAGCTCGTTCTTTACTTGCTTTTGCTATACTTGCAATGTTGAGCCCATATTTTCCATCGGTTTCTGTTATCATATTTCCATATTCTGCGAGAGATCTGGCATGATATTCTCCTCAGTTGAGTTTGAGTGAGTCAACTTCGAAAGCTTCCTTAAGTCAAGTAGCAGCTCCTCCTACATATGTCTGAATATTAGAATCTATGATCATATTGAGATAATGTGCCTGTATCTCTTGTTCTGACTTTCCTTTCATTTCGAAAGCTTCCATTCAGAGGGATTGAATATTCCTACTTGTTTGAAGAGTTTTGATATCTTCCGGGGTAGTTTGTGAAAGTGTTGATATTTTTAACTTTATATCTTCTATGAATTTTCTCTTGGCAATAAATGGTACCTTATCACTTAAGAGTACCCCATCTACTGATTTTTTTAGAGATTCTTCGAATTTATTCGTATCAAATGGGACCTTAAGAGAAGCGAAATTTCAATTAATGGCTTTCGAAATACTCCTAATAAGTATATCTCTCTGGAGAGTACTGGTAGTTTCTGTAGACTTCTTGATTTCTTCAATCCTCTCCTTATTTCCCAGTCATGAGCTCATCTCGAAATCATAGAGAACAAGATACTTAAGGTTTCTAGAAATTCACCTTGTATACATAAGAGTAATAATAGTAATCCTATTAATCGTATCATAAGATATTAAATAATGCAAAAAAAATAAATAGAAAGTAATTAATAAATAAACTTTCTTAGTGTTTACCATGGGAATATTTTCTTACACAAAAAGATATCGGAGGTTTTGTTTCCAAAATAAAAATCAATCCGGTCATCCTCATCCAGCCCACATGAGAGACTGCGAGGGTGAGTTCGCTCGAGGAACAAGAGATAGAAAAGGTCGAAAAGATACTACGAGCGAAATATGGAATCACTCGTGAGAAAAAAACTCGCTGTATGGTTCTCAGAAAACACAATAAAAGAAATCCTCGATGGTATCAAAGAATTCGATAGCCCTCAGTCGATGTTCTCATATTCAAGCAAGCTATTGCGATAGGATGGGATTGTCCGAGAGTCTCGATCCCCCTGATGTTCTGAGAGATACGATCTATCACATTCGAGATACAGACGGTCGGTCGTATCATGCTCTGAGCAATATAGAGTATGTAGATATCCCAAGTGCGTCATTTATCCATGCTATTTCCGAGATGAGTCTAAAAATGAAACGAGATTCGTAGAAGAGTATCTCGAGAAAAATCCAGAAATAGAGTACTTGTAAAAAATGGAGTTTCCAAAGCAATATATTTCTGAGTGGAGTACAATTATGAATGACGCAAACGAGTATTTTATCCAGATTTTATCGTAGCATTCAAGAACTGAAAAATAGGGATATTTGATCCAAAGGATAGAAATACAGACAGTAGTCTCGAAACTCGTCTCAAGGCTGAATTTCTCCAGCGGTATATTGCCGAGAACCCAGAGTGTACTATTGTATGAGGTATAGTTATCAAACATTGAGAATGATTCCTATTGAATGCTTCATCAAAATATAGTTTCTCAGAATCTCTATACGGACGGGAATGCCTATAGAGTTTTGTATCTTTTTATGAGTGAGATTTTATTTATTTCGGTTGATAACTCGTACGAGGAACAACACGATCGCAAATACGAGTAGTATATGGATGAGTCCACCCATAGTATATGATGAGACGAGTCATAGGATCCATAGCACCAGGAGAATGATAGCAATTGTTTCGAGCATATGAGATAAGGGTAAGGATGTGAGTAGAGTAGATATAGCTATGGGCACCTAATATGGAAAAGAAAAAACAACCAATATGAGTAATAAGTTGGTTAAGAGTATTAATTAACAGTGTACAAAATAATCGCAAAAATAAAAAGACAAAACAAAGAACAAAAATAATCTCGCTATTTTTGTTCACTTTTGGTGTTTTTCTATCCGAATCCTCCTTTTCTAGAATCTTTTGCAATCTCTCATCAAAATTATATAATCTGCAACGATAGTTTGGAACTTTTCCGGGCTTCTATTTTTTTACTCCTCTCTACTTATGGACGATATCATCAAAAAACTCACGGCATCAGGTGTCTCGTCTGATATGATCAAAAAACTCAAATCAGGTCTCGGAGACAAGTTTGAATCATCTATAACAGCTATGTGACTCAAGGGAGCAGCAGCAAAGCTCGGACTCGACACGACTGATCTCCCAGAGATCGACTTCAAGAATGCTATGGAAGCGGTTCAAGAACTCGTGGGCAAGGATGTCGATGGTGATGGTAAAACAGGTATTTCCGAGGCTATAGATAATGCCAAACAAGCGATGAAAAATACTGATATAGCTGGAGTAAAAACATTTGCACAAAAAAATGCGAGTGGGATATTCGCAAAGATCAAGGGACTATTTGGGGCAAAATAATCACCTCATAAAAAATCTCCCTCCCGAGTCTCGGGAGGGAGATTTTTTATGACTATCCTTTCAGGTACCAAAATCGACACTCTTCTCCTCCATTGAGGAGTTTTTTGTTCGCGAGCCCATTTTTGCCGATATCGTGACTCGTGATGAATCCGCCTCACTGTGCACCCACATCTCGTACAAGTCGCTGGTAGATTGCGTCTATTTGGTTGTTTTGTAGTCGATTCCCATATAGGGGATTCGAGATGATGATGCCCTCAGATGTAGGACTACTCACGTAGTCACCGACTGAGAATATGATATCCCCGTCGACTCCGGCTCGTTTCGCATTTCATCGTGCCACCCGTATCATCTCGGGATCGATATCGCTAGCCGTGACAGTATATTTGCCACTCGGATAGATCTTACTACGAGCAGTGTCCTGTACTTGTTGGAGGACGGCACTGTCATGGAAACGGAGCTCTTCAACTCTGAAATGTCGAGCGAGTCCAGGGGCGATATTGCGAGCAATCATCACTGCCTCGATCGCGATCGTACCAGATCCACACATGGGATCCGAGAGGGGAGTTGTGTATTTCCAGTTAGCAAATGCGACAAGTGCTGCGGCGAGATTTTCTTTGATCGGAGCCTCACCCGCCTCTCGTCTATACCCACGCTTGTGGAGTGGATCACCCGTGATATCGAGGAGGATATGAGCCATATTGTCTATGATGAGGATGAGGATATGGACCTCGATCCCGTTCGTCAGGTTGGGCGTATTGAGTGTGGAGAATATGGCTCGTTGGCTCACACTCTGGATGGTTGGGGTATGCTCGAGAGTCGATCGGGTAGACGCTGCCTCTACGATGATCCGCTCCTTGCCCGTGAGATAGTCTGTCCACTTGAGTCCGTTCAGTGTATCATAGAGCGTATCGAAATCCTCGATCTTGCTCGATACCAATTCGATATATACTCGATTCGAGAATCTGCTCCATGTGAGGAGTTCATACATATTCTGATCGGTTCCACTACAAGATATGAGTCGATCTGTAGTGATGATCTCAGTACAACCGAGTCTCTCACACTCTCTCTTCACGAGTGACTCGAGTCCAGACTGACAGGTGATTACGAGTCGGCGAGTAGGGGTATTTGTTTCATTTTGCATAGATGGGCAGTATAGTACAAAAGTCAAAATAAGCAAAAAAATCCCCACCATCTCGGTAGGGGATTTTTGTTTCTATTTTTTTGTCTGATTTGCTACATATGATAGCTAGAGAATCGTGATGAATACGACGAGTGCCATAAAAGGTATCGTGATAAATCCGAACTGGAGTATCCCGTTGTTGTCAGTACATGCTGGGAGGAGTCCACCGACTGAACATGGGAGTGATACTATCTCCCCGAGTACCCATCCACGGAAATGATAGTAGTAATGGTATCCAGCGAAAAATATCCCAAATGCAGAGAGAATCTCGATGATCATATGATTCGTCTTCGTCTTGTAGTAGAGAGATACGAGAACGATGATATCGATCGGGAACATAAAAATCCGTTGCCATCAGCAGAGCTCGCAGACCTCTACCTCGTAGTGGAGCTGATAGACGAGTACGGCTATCGTCGAGAATATCGCGAGAAATCCGATCAGTTTCACGATGTGAAAGTAGGGTATAGATTGGATTTTTGTTCGGATTTTTGTACTACAGATTTAGTCTATATGTGTCAGGAGGGTGAAAGATCCGAGTGCGAGCACAGTGATAGAGAGGAGGTATGAGTAGAGATCGAGAGACATAAAAATTAAGATTATTTAGTTGATCAATTTATATGCTCGGGACTATTTTTGCGTCTTGACATAACAAAGGTAAGTAAGAATATAAGTGGGAGAATAGAAAAATATTCAAAACCACAAAAATCAGAACAACTACCAAACCAATCTGATGATTTCATGCTGAATATAAGCATATAACTTATAATCCAACCTCATAGAGAAAATCAAAAGTACTTTCATTGTAAAGAACCTATAAGTATTGAGAATATGAATAGGATAATTACACCAACGAACTCAATAATACCAGCACTTACTTCGTTAACCATATTCATGCATCATCAATAGTAGTAACAATCTTTTGGGTATGTATCAATTTCTTCTCCACCACAACCAGATTGACAGATCTTGCTTAACCCAGAATCAGTTACTTCAACTATAAAATAAGCAAGATTTGCTCAATTAAATAATTGATAACCTAGCGTCATTAACGCAAATACTATTATATAAAGAAGTGGATTTACAAGTAAATATTTCATCATATTTCTTTAGTTAAATTTTGGTAAATACTCACTCACATATCTCGCCTCACATTCCTTGACCGTCTTCACCGCTTCATCCGCTCCAAAAAACCCATTTACTTTGCAGGTTCCTGGTTTTTTGAGATCCTTGTAGTGTTCCCAGTAGTATTGAGTTTCTTTTACCCAATGAGCTCCGAGTTGCTCATAACTCGTGATATGATCCATCCGCTTGTCATCGGCGAGTACGGCGATCACCTTGTCATCGATCTCACCTCCATCATCGAATCGCATGATTCCGATGATGCGAGCCTCCACGAGACAGCCCGGTACGAGTGGCTCTGTGACTCCGATGATCTCGATATCGAGAGCATCATTGTCATGATCCCAGGTACGAGGGATCGCTCCATATGCAAATGGATAGGCGAGTGACGAGTATCCGACACGATCGAGTTTGAGTGTACCAGTTTCAGTGATGATTTCATATTTGTTGATCGTCATAGAGTTGATCTCGACGAGTGCATTGAGTCTGAGCTTTGCTTCATCAGCAAATGCTGGGAGGATGTGGAGGAGATTGAGCATAGTTTTGCTCGGAGCGATATCGATATTGGCCATTTTGGATGATAGTAGGTGAGAGATAGATGCCTATGAGTCTATAGATTCTAGATAAAAAATCAACCCCAAGAATACACTTGAGGTTGATCTGTAATCGAAACCCAATCAAAGAATTAGAGAATCTCATAGTTGATAGCGACAGTAGTTGTGACCTCGAGTTGACCAGCTGAGACGCCACCAGCATCACTCATCTCACCACTATTGGATACCTTCATCATTTGGTTCTGGTATAGATGTGGAGTAGAGTCTTGACTCTCGTTTATGGAGATCACCTTTCATATCTTGATACCACTCGCTTTTGCTATATCTTCGCCTTTTTGACGAGCCTTCGCGATGGCGAGATTGCGAGCTTGCCTATAGAGCTCAGTCTTGTCATCTATATCGTATCCAGTACTCTGTATGCGTACGCCAGCTACCGAGCTCACACCAGTGAGGATAGCATCGACAGAGTCGAGTTTACGGATTTTGATAGTGAGACCATGCGTCGCTACGAATCCATCTATCGTCGACTTCCCATTATCATAGTTATAGTTCGGATTGATACCTACTTGTACGCTCTGTATATCCTTGTCAGCGATTCCATTTGTCTTCATGAGTTCCTTGAGGTTCCCGATCTTAGCTCAAACTAGGGCAAATCATTCTTGTGTCGTTTTGGTTTTTTCTTCGGCGATGACAGTGAGGAGGAATGTATCAGGGGTCGCAAATACTTTGCCATCTCCGCTCACCGAGATGCTATTCTGATTGCCACTCGTTATCGTGGCTGTGTGATTGATATTGCTCCCGACGATCCAAGCAGATATGACGATAGCTAGCCCTATTATGAGAGCTGAGTATGAGGTATTCATAGTAGATATGGTAGGGGATAAATATAGAAATTGCAGAGACTAGAACTCCTATAGGAACAGTATAGCAAGAAGCGAGTTGAAATCAATAACAATAAAAATCATCCATATTTTTGCATTTCTCCCGAAGTTCTATATTATATACTCAACGTTATTACTCTCATATGTTTGGTTCCAAACCCAAGAAAATAAAAAAGAAAAAAATCCTATTCATGGCTGCAGTGGGAGCATATAATCTTTGAGATGAATTGATTCTTAAACTCGAGGTACAATTTATACAAAAACACTATTGAGAGAATATCAGTATCACCGTATTTACATATGATCCTGCGAGTACTCTGATACTAGATCCGAGTATATCATATGTATCATATTTCCCCAATGATATTCGTCATCACTTTTTTAGAAATGTTGGCTATCTTTTTCATAATATTTATCTGATTGCTCGTGCTGATGTACTCATTGTCGGTGGTGGTGGTATCATATTTGATAATGAACCAGGTGTTTCGGTGTGATGGTTGTTTGCACAGTGGTCTATGAGGATCGTGACAGCGAGAATGTTTCATACTATATTGTTATTCTGGGGCATAGGACTCGAACTCACTGATATCACCAATAGGATGAGACTCAAATGACTATTTGTATCTGGAGATCTCCTCCTCGTAAGAGATAGTCAGAGCAAGTGACTCCTCGATGCTCTCGAAATCCCCTCAATACAGGTACCAGATATAGTATATCTCTATGATGTGCCAGAACTCGCGAAACCCATATCTCCAGTCAAACTCGTAGGTATCTCTATACGATGAGGATTTCTCGGATATAGAGATGTGGTCATCCCTGATATCTATGATCATCTTGTAGCCCTAGGGTACAAGCCTATATTCCTTGTATTTTCGACAAGTGGTGATGAGGAACAGAATGATATAGCGTATATACGTAAAGTAATGCTCTGAAGAACTTATAATGTCACCAAAAATATCACACAAACTCTTGATATGATACCATTTCTCTATGCTATGATAGGTATGAGACTACATGCTGGTATCCTTGCTTGCGTACATGAGATACCATATCTTCCGATATCATACGGGCCAAAGACCAATGATCTCATTTCTACTCTTGGTATTGAGCATCTTGCTCTGATTGCGAAGAGTATGACTATCGACTGATTTGACTCCAATTGGGAGTCACTCGTGACGAACTATGTGTCTGAGCAAGCGAATATGAGAGACAAACATATCTCTATACGAGAACAGCTTCTGAAAAATCTCCGAAACATATAAAAATCTCCAAACATTTGCGATGTTAACAAGTCATATCTCATCCGTGAGATATGAAAAAATGAATAAGAGCATCTCTATCAAATATTTATGCACTTCAGCTTGATTTCATAGCCTCTATCACTATACTAACCCGGTATTTTATTTTCATTTTTTATGCAAAAACTCGTCATCATATCACTCCTCCTCGTCACACTCTCTGCATGTACACTCCCATGGAGCAAATCAGATCAGTCATTCCAGTGACTCTATAAGGCCAATATCCATGCCACTATGACCTCACTTGATGAAGTAGGAGAACTCCTTGGTATCAATCGACATGAGAGCATAGAGGGGAATATCCTATCACATATACAAGTTCCTGGCATTCTCTCTGGAGTACTCTCGAGTCAATATAGTGCAACCCTCGATGGTCACAATTCAGAATCATTTTTTCGTAAAATCAGTCTGCTCTATAGCTCTCTTGTGAGCTCTGGATCACTCTCGGCAGATGAGATAGGATTTGCCTGACATGGTGCTGATACATATGTATCATACAAAAATCTCGTAGATATAGGTATGATGAGTGATGATGTCAAAGCAGTACTCAAAAAATATGAAAATAGTTGGCTCTCTATGACACAAAAAGCAAGTATAGATATGAGTACTGAGGAACTTACAAGCTACAAAATCGGTAAAAATCTCATGACCAAATCACTCTCCGATATAGAAAAATATGCGACCGACTACATGATCTGGCGAGATACTGCCGACCTCGGGATGAGTGGATCACTCCACTATTGGTCAGTCGATCTCGATCGGACTCAGATATCTGCACTTGCGAAGCAACTCTCTCTTGATCTCGTAGGAACTGGTATGACACTCGAAAATATCAAAACTCTTGAATCTAATCTCTCTACGCTATCATTCTCTGGGCGTCTTGCCTATGATATCGTTGATCCAACAGTATCAGTACTCGATGGATCACTCTCAGCGTCCGGACATATACTCGCAGATATCTCCATCCACAAGGATAGAGATGGGTGATCTATCCATATAAACAATACACCAGAGAAGATAGGTATTGTTTTTAACTATGGTAAAAAAGAAAATCGATACGTATTTGATACTACATTAACACAAGCAACAACAGAGATGTGAAAGCTCTCTGGCTATATAGAGCATCAGGGACATAGTCTGCGAGAGATCTCACTCGAAGGATCTGCTCAGGGGATCACCATGAGTCTCCATCATACGATCGATGGTGATAAGTTCACTGGAAAGCTCTCAGCAGTAGTTGGTACAGTAGAATGGTCTGGTACTACATCGGGAGATAGGCTCACGAGTCTTCGTATCAATGGTACCTCACCACTTGCATCACTCTCTATGGATCTCACGAGTAGCGGTACTATGGTAGCTGGTCCAGTATCAGTCAAGGCAAGTGGTGAGACAATATTCTCAGCAAATGTGGCTATGGCGGTAGCTCGGGAACAATTTGCCCTCATAGTTGATGTACTTTCTGAGTCATTGCCAGCTCATTTTGATCTCGATATATCTGTGAAGTCATCACCCCTCACTCAGATACTCTCTCCTCCAGTCAGCACTCGAACTCTCCAGGATCTCATGAAAGAGATCGAGGCTCTCTCACCAGCTCAGTCATTTTCTGAGGTGCCTGAGAGTGATGTTGCTCCTATCGGAACTCCTGGTCACGCTGATGGTACCTGACTCCTCCAATAATTTTCCAATACTAATTTGCTATGCGTAAAATCATAATCATGATCACTGTGATCACACTCATTCTCTCTATCCTCTCGACGGGACTCATCGTACTATTTACCTCTCCTTCCCCTGTAGCATCTCCTACGGTATCTGGAGAAAACCGATAAGCCTATGAATACTCCTCTAACAAACGAACAAAAACTCGATGAGATATATTCTATACTCCAGTCTCAACGTTCGAGTCAGAGTCGAGCTTTTTGGTATAGGATACTCAAGTGGTGTATTATTCTTGGGCTTGGATACTTCACTCTCTCTCATCCATGATATGTGACTAGTAAAATCATGGAATATGTATGACCTATCATAGTCGAACAGATGAAGAGTGTGATGTCGACTCAAAAGGAATGACTCCTAAAACAAATGAAAGATCTCATGCCAACACAAGCAGCTACTACACCAGAAAAATATTAAATAATTCCCTCTCGATTTTCGGGAGGTTTTTCTTCATTTCCTATGATCATCACTCCCCTCTGACATACTGAGTTCCTCGTCGATATTGCCAATTCTACCTGAGATACTGTACGGATCCTCGTCGATACTTGGCTCTCTGACTACGCTATCTGAGATCTCATGGAACGTAGTATTCGCCTACAACTCGATCCGAGTACACTGAGCTCGATCGATGCGATCTATATATCTCATGCTCATACGGATCATCTCGATCCATATACGCTCATGGAGATATATCAGTATTCAAATCCTCTCCTCATCCTGCCTGTGACACTCAGATTCTTGGCTCCGCTATTTGTTCAGTATCTCCCGACTGCTCAGATCCACTGGCTCGCACCTCGTGAGATATATATCCTGAATTGAGTTGAGATCATGGGTTATATCTTTGCCCAGTCTGATATCACCAACGAAGATGCTGTGATGATGATATCGATTGCAAATGATGAGGAGCTCATTTTTGCTGAGATCGATACGGTTCCTGATGAGTATGATACGGATATCGCAACTGCGTTATTCCAGATTTTTGATCGAAAAGAGTATAAAACAAGATGCTATCTCGCGAGTCGCAATGAGCTGGAGTGACAGCTCCGTATGTATGACTATACGGGCAATCGACAAAAATCATTCCGCTCGGAGTATATCGCCGGACGCAAAGAGGAGATTAGGGCCAGCTATGAGAAATATGAATATGAGGAGTATTCGGATATGGACAATATCATGACTCTTCCAGGATTCGTCCGAGGATATATCGGACAATGACTCCAGTATCCTACATTGCTCTCAGCATCACTCTCAGAACTGTCTATGTTCCCACTCGATGAGATCGCATCGATGGAATCAGATATTGCGAGGGGATTTGGCTATGATTTCACCCAGCGGGCACTGACTGCAGGTCGCCAATACAAGATAGAAAATGGAACTATAGAGCAATGACGCAAAGAATGCCCGATTGGCGAGATACAGAAATCAGAATCAAAATCCCAGACAGAATGAGAAAAACGAGCCTATGCTCAGTGACCACTCATCCCACGAGAATATACTCCTGATGAGCTCATCATATCTATTGCAAAAATACGCAATATAATAAATCACAGATTCCTCCCATATTGGTCAGCCTCTCCAGTAGCATCATTGCGCTCTGCTCTGATCCAAAACAGAGATGGAGCGTATAGGATTGGTTTCAAAATAAATACTGAGAACTCTATTATCTTCGAATATGGTTTTGCCTCATCTGAGTTCATAGAGATTCCATATACTGCAAATACTCGAATCGATGAGGACTACTGGCTGCCTGATATCCTCGACTACATCGATGGACGACAAGAACTCTACAGCAACTTCTGGCATACACTCGATCCCAAGCGGATATACCGACTCTGGACATGTCTCGGGGCTGACTATATGAACAACTCGATCGTCATCGCGAAATATCGTCTTCATTTTGAACGAGCAAAGAGAGGAGAGACGGCGAACGAGTGGGTGAGTGATATTATCCAAAAAATATAGTGCTTTTTCGTATTTTTTCTATATATTAAAATCATGAAAGATAATAAGAAACATCTCCATGTCATCGGTATCGGTGGAATCTGAGTGTCTGCTCTCGCTCGCTACTATCGTCGTCTCGGCTATAGTGTGTCTGGTTCTGATGGGGCGGATTCTCCATTTCTCGATTGACTCCGCTCGGAGGGATTCGAGATCCAGATCGGACATAGAGCCGAGAATCTGCGAGATGATACGGATCTCGTCATCTACTCTGAGGCGATTATCACTCAGCCAGATCTCCTCCCTGAGGCACAGATCTACTCCAATGTAGAATTGAAAAAAGCCAAAGAAATCGGTATTGAGCATCTCTCGTATCCTGTTGCTTTGGGTCGGATTTTTAACTCGAAACAGGGGATCGCGATCACGGGTTCTCACGGCAAGTCGACGACTACTGCGATGACTACGCTGATGCTCGCGAATGACTATACGACCAATCCTACGATAGAGCTCCCAGATGATGGGGCAGCATTCTATGCCCCTACTTCTCCTGGTTGTTCTGCGATCATCGGGACGCAGGTACCTCAGTTGAATAATTCGAATTTCTATACTGAGCCACTCACTGATAACTTCGTCATCGAGGCATGCGAGTACAAGAGATCGTTCCTTCAGTATCGTCCATATATCACCGTCATCACCAATATTGATCTCGATCATCTCGATTATTATCATGATCTCGCAGATTATCTCTCAGCGTTCCAGGCGATCGTAGATCAGACATCAGGATTCGTCCTCATATCTGCAGATGATGAGAATAGTAGGCAACTTCAGATTCCAGAAGAAAAAAAGATCATCGTGGGGAATAATATAATCACCTACTATCCACGAGTCGAGGAGACAACGGATGGAGTAGTGAACACCTATTATGTTGAGAAAATGATGCCAATACCAGAAATGACACTCCAAGTACCAGGTTCCCATCTCCTCCAAGATGCTCATCTCGCCTATACAGTCGGCAAGCTTTTCGGGATGCAGGATGATATCATAGTGCCCAAGCTCGAGTGATATATGGGATCATGGCGTCGGTCCGAGATCGTCGGGACGACAGTGAATGGCAATATCGTGATGAGTGACTATGGACACCATCCGAACGAGATCCGTCCGACTCTCTCAGCTATCCGAGCAAAATACTCAGACAAAAAACTCCTCGTTGTATTCCAACCACATCAGTACTCCCGTACTCGAGAGTTATTGCAAGAGTTCGCAAATAGTTTTGTAGACGCATCAGAGCTCATCATCCCGAATATATACTTTTCTCGTGACAAAATCGAGGATGTCGAGTGGATGACTATGGAGCGACTGATCGATGCAATCCAGATTCAAGATGCAAAATTAAAGATTCAAAACGGATACGGTCTAGAAAATACCGCGAAGCTGATCCGAGAATACGATATAAAAAATCCAAATTGTTCTATTATATTGTTGCTCGGTGCTGGAGATATAGATGGTATCAGGAGTCAGATACTCTAAAAATATATATGCAATTCGACCTCACACATCTCCTCTGGACCACAATCCTCTCACTCGTGATCTCTCATATCTGAGCCAACTATCTCATGTCGAGAACACCACGAGGATATTGGTTCTGGTTTACGTGTATCTCTCTCGTAGTTTGATTGATTTTTTTCTAATATGCTCATTATCATTCCCACAGATACTTGCTACTGACTCGCTGGAGAACTCACGGGTACTGATTATGCTGAGATATATCGACTCAAGGGGAGAGATTTCGCAAAGCCACTCGCTATCCTCGTCAGGAACTATGCAGATATGGCAAGTTATATCGATATATTGTCTGAGCAAATAGAGTTTCTCAAAAAATATCCGAGACCATGGAGCTATCTCGGTAAACGTAGTTCTCAATTTAAACTTCCTGATTTTCTCGATGGTGATACCTATCTCAGGCTTTCGATCCGAGTCGCTGAGAGTTGTATCTCTGCAGATATCAGAGATCAGATTCTCTATCCATTGTTTCTGACTTCTGCGAATTTTTCAGGACAAAATGAATCAAAAACTCTTGCCGAAGCAAGAGAGAGTTTTCCAGATATTATAGGGATTGATGAGGGAATATGCGATCTGCCACCATCAGACATATTCTATTTTGATGACAGCGGGGAGATAGAATATATGAGGAAATTTTCCTAATCACAAGTTCAGTTTTTTTCGTTGTCTTCTAGGATGATCTGTGTTATATAGAGCTGTCTTTGCTTCATAGATATGATATGATCGTATAGATCCACGATAAAAAATCGTACATCAGTATCAAAAATGGCGTCATTATATTCAAGAGCAGTAACCATGTCGCCTCTTGTAAGAGTATTATTGGTTATAATTGCGTTAATAGAATTATAACTATGATTTTGATCTACTTCTCTATTTTGGATTTTTTGAGCAAGAGAGAGAAAATCTCGTATCGATTGTTTTTTATTTTTCGAATCGCGAACTTTGTCGAGATGTATTACCGTATTCATATTTTCTATTCCAGGTTATCTGCCTCTTGGCATAGTTGCGAGATCGTTGTTGGATGAGTGACTTTGCTTGTTCAAGTGTCGTATTTCACTTGAGTGCATCCACTACCTCTCGGTATCCGATCGTCGTGAGTCCAGGACAGTGTGAGCTAAATTGTGATACAATATACTCTATTTCTCATATAAGTCAATTATCAAACATTTCACTCACTCGTCTATCGATATTTGCGTAGAGCTCTTTTCTATTAGCATCATCATATGGTGTGATATAGAGGGGTGCGAATCTGGCAGTTTTTTTGCCTATGGATGTGAGCTTGGATATACCAGTTTGCCTGATGACCTCGAGTCATCGCATCACATATCGATAGTTACCGACCTCGAGTGTATGAGCATACTCTGGATCGATAGTTGCGAGCATATTCCAGAGTTCTTGGTTTCATTTTGATAGTCTGATATCCTCGAGCTCATCCCGATATTTCCAATCAGGGGGAGTATCAGGATATCCCATCTCATAGAGGAGTCCATCGATATAGAGACCAGTACCACCACAGAGGATCGGGATTTTTCATTCTGAGTGTATCTGCTCTATGATCGGGAGTGCCATATCGATATAGTCGACGACCGACCATATCTGACTCGGATCTATCACATTGATCATATGATGTCGTATTCCCCTCATCTCGCTGGGTTTTATTTTGCCAGTTCAGATATCCATATCTCGGTAGATCTGCCGTGAGTCAGTTGATATGATATCACTCCCGAGATATTCGGCGATATCGAGGGAGAGTGCTGTCTTGCCACAAGCAGTTGGTCCATAGATGACGATGATCTTAGGAAGTAGGACTTCACTCGATAGATATTCATCGATGGCTTGTTTATATTTTTGGAGCATTGAGAGCTTTTTTGATAGTGGAGATATGCTGATCGATATCCTCGATAAACGATAGGGTGATGACAAAAAGTGGCACTCAGATGAGGAGTCCGACGAGTCAGAGGAAGTGCTCAGATACGAGGAGAATAACAAATGTAACGAATACGGGGATGTGCATATAGGAAGATACTATACGAGGATTGAGATAGTATGCCTCTATAGCGTGCACTACTGCTATCATAGCAATGACGAGTATGACTGATAGTCATCCACCATATCCATATGCGATGATGAGGATCGGTACTCCTGATATGAATGTCCCAAAAACAGGAATAAATCCGAATACGAGTACGATGAGTGAGAGTGTAGCGATAAAAGGAAACACAGTGCCACCATGTACGAGTGAGATGATGATGAGTCCGAGTGATGTGAGTACGGCATTGACTATAGCGATGAGTGACTGAGCTCTGAGAATAGCTCCGAATCCACTCGTTATCTTGTGAGCGATGATCGAGTACTCTCGATAGAAAAATGCAAAATTCCCATCCTGTATCTGAGCAAGAAATCGAGCAATAGGCTGACGCTCGATCACGAATATGTATGAGAGTATGAGTCCGATGAGGAACTTGGTCAGTATGATCCCAGCATTGCGGAGGTATCCGAGCATCGATTGTCCTATTGTCTCGAGATTATCCGCATTGACGATATTGCCGACGATCTGATCCAGACCGAGTGAGATCGAGAGTTGCTCCTCAATACCCGAGACAAATACCTGGATCTTGCTCGCCATCTCTGGAGCTCACTTGATGAACTGTCCGATCTCTATGATGATCTGTGGGATGATATTGATAAAGAGAAATACGATAATAACTATGAATACAACATAGAGAACACTTACCACTATATTGGTACTATTGTACCTTAGGGCGAGCTCTGCTGTTTTATTTCTTTTTTTGTGTATACCCCATGCATGGATGATCCCAGATATCCATGAGCCTACCTCGAGAAATAGGTATGCAAAAAGAAACGTAATAAAAAATAAAATCAGAAAATCAGAGAGAATATATCCGATGAGAAAGAGAAATCCGAATGCAAATAATTTTTCGAAAAATGCACCAGAAAAAATGAGTGGGATGAGTTTGCTGATCATAGTATGATAGAGTTATATAAGAATTGTATCGAAAAATAGAAAAAGGCAAGGAAATACAGATGGTGTAGAGAGATTGACTCAAGATCCATATTGCATATACTAGCATTAACATATTTTTTGTTGCTTTCATCTCTGAGTATGCCCCCTCTCTCATCCCGTTCTTTCTCTCGAAAAATCGTACGAAATACATCATGATTCACTCTTTTCGAGATGATGATCGTCATAGCTATTCTCTGAGTCTTTTTTGTGGCAGTGAGCTATATGAATCGAGATGTCCGTATCGATCAGACGAGAGCTGAGCGTCTTGCCAATATTGTATACGATCAGATCCGTAGTGCTCGCAATAAT
>JACMPW010000006.1 GCA_014377305.1 Candidatus Altimarinota bacterium
AACATCTGTATGAGTGTACTGGAGAGTGTATGTACCGAGAGTAGATGTATCTACGGTTCCGGATGAGGCAGTATTGATGGTACCAGTACCATCGACATTATCAGACCAAGAGGCTCATTGTTCATTATAGATAGATCATTGTGTCACCATCTGACTACTCGATCCGACCAGTGTGGTAACTGATGGCGTGATATCAGGGACAGTGAGGGTGAGGGTATTGGAAGTAGTATTTCCATTCGTTGCTATATCAGTAGCTGATCCTGTAGATACTCGGATCGTGAGTGGTCCTGCATCAGTAGGCATGACAGTAGCTTGATATATAGTTGAACTCAGCGGGTTGAACGCCGACATAGTACCATTGGTCACAGTAAATCCTGAGAGTGAGAATCCAACAACTGGATCTGAAAATGTAGATCGAACGGTAAATGCTCCTGTAACGGTAGTCAATCCTGTTGGGATTGTATTGATAACAACCGTCGGTGGTGTGATATCATAATTGACGGAGAGTTGAGTTGCCGCATTGCTATCATTTCCTCCTACATCGACACCAGCCTGAGTTGGCATATCGATCGTGACGAGACCGCTCGTCGTTGGAGTAACATAGATCATCTGACTCGTAGAGTATCCACTCCCATCTGGACTGATAGCAACAAAACTAGAGGCAACACCATTCCCAATAATATACTTCGAGAGATTTACTCCAAAGACGGGCTCAGAAAAATTAGATACTACCGTAAATCCAGTATTCGTTGGATTAGTTGATCCGCTCATCGAGAGTATGACAGTTGGTGCTGTGATATCCTGTGTACCTGCAATATAAGTAAACAATGTACCTGCTACCAATGCAGTACAGGTTGCTTTCGTCGTATTATCCGCACAACTCACATCAGTATTGCCACTCAATGATGCTACGATACCAGCGACTGCCTGGGCTACTGTCTCAGGGGCAGATACAATATGATTGTGTACGAGTGTATTGATAGTTGTGACATAGGTCTCTCCTGGAGTTGGATTCGCTGGGATAAAGTCGACTACTTGAGCTACTGCTGTTGCAAGTCCGACAGTCGTATTAGTATCTGATACACTCACAGATCCTGTTTCGAGAGAGACGAGGTTGCCATCGATAGGAGCCCCTATATGAGTGAGGGAGAATTGTCCTATAGCTGTATATGCCGATATATATGATGAAAATGTGAATCCACCCAATACCGTAGCCTGTTGGTCTATAGAACTATTGGCAATAGAGTCAATGAGTCCAGCTCCATCACTACAGTTTGTATCTCCGGTACCAAAATCCTGAAATGTGATGCTACATCCAGCGATAGTGAGCGTATCAGTATTGAGACCTGCTATCGATATGGTGAACTTGGTTACTGACTGTGTCGGATTCCCACTGGCCTTTGTCTGTACTGCTGTGTAGGTAGATACGAGAGCGTAGGTTGGGATGATCGAGAACCAGCCAAATTGTGTCACGAGGAGTGCTGTGAGTGTAAGTGAGGCTACACACTTGCGGGGAAAGATAGAGATTATAGACATATATTGATATTAGTTTTTATGACTTCTCCTACTCTATCCTATATATTCTGAGGTAACAAATACCCGATGATAAAATCCGTCAAATTCAATTGACAGACTTATATTTTTTATTTATAAAAATCTCTCCTGATTACTCGAGAGAGATTTTTTGATATATTTTATGTTTCTATTATTTCTTTCCTGTAAGATCAACCAAAAGTGGTGAAGCCACACATACTGATGAGTATGTACCGACGATCGTACCAAATATAAGAGCGAGAACAAATCCTCTGAGACTCTCAGGACCAAAGAAGAAGAGTGCAATCAATACAATCATTACCGTCGATGAGACAAAGAGTGAGCGACGCATCGTATCCCATATCGATATATCGATGAGTGATGAGAATGAGCTCTTCTTCGAGTTTGCATGGGTGAGATTGGATCTGATACGATCCATAACAACGATAGTATCATTGATCGAATAACCAAGGACAGTGAGCATGGCTGTGATGAAGAATGTATCGATCTTGAACTCAGGGAAAAAGTGAGAAGTCACGACGTAGAGACCAAATGCGATCACTACATCATGAGCGAGTGATACTCCAGTCACGACGGCGAATGGCCACGACGCCATACCAGCAATCGATCCACGGAATGCATATTGGATATAGAGTGAGATAGCGAGGATAGCGAGTACGAGCGTGAGGTATCCTGATGATTTGATATAGTCACCGAACGAGGCTCATACATTTCGATATTGTGTTTCTGTGATAGTTGCACCTGGCATTTTATCGAGTTCTTTTTTGACTGCAGTATTGAATGCTGTCTTCGCCGCCTCGATCCGCACAAGATCTGCCTTGCCACCAGATTGTGCTACGCTCTCATCGATACCTGCCTCGACAACGATATGATCCGTACCACTGATCTGATAGACGAGCGTATCCGTGATGATCACCTGTTGATCTGGAGTGAGTCATTTTCGGGAAATTGGGATGATACTATCTTTGAGTGATATGACCGTATCCTTGAGTGATACGCCTGATAGGGCATACTCGATCTGTATACCACCCGTCATATCGATACCCTCATTGAGTCCGATGATCCACGGAGATGCAATTGAGAAGAGAAATAGTCCGAATGCAATTGCATAAAAATAGAACCGATGTTGAACAAAAGAAAACATAGAAGAAGGTTGAAAGTTAAAGGTTGAAAGTTAAAGGTTGAAAGTTTCAAAACAGAAAATTGGAAACTAAAAAATTCGTAATTTACGCTCAATTTATACGAGTAAGGTCTCAAAAGTCAAAAGAAATATCGATAATCTGCTTGCAGTTTCACGAGCCATAGGATATACTCACCTCGTATGCAATACAAAATCCCTATTCAAATCGAGAACGAAGATGTCATAGTCGCATGACTATCACTTCGCCAACTCATGATCATGATGATCTGGGGTGGTATAGGCTATGGTGTATTCAAGTATGCAGAGCCTCGTATTGGTGCGACCATTGGACTCTGGCTCGGTGGACCATTTATTCTCACTTGAGTGATTGTCGCTCTCGTGAGGATATCGGAGATGACATTTCTCCCTACGACTCTGAATTTTTTCCGACTCTCACTCAATGCCAAATCCAGAATGTGGTCACAATGAGCAGATAGCTACTCGGAGATGGATATTGGATATATTACTCCTGCCACTTCCGTGAAAGAGGCAAAGGCCAATAAAAGCTATGAACAAGTCACCTCTGATGAGTTCGAGGACAATATTGGGAAATTGTAGTTTTTTATTTTTGATCCTGAAATCTGAATCTGTATGTCACCAAACGACTCTGTCAAAATCTGAAAAAAGCCTGCAAAAGATGCGAGTACGCAACGATATTTGCCTTTTTCTGAGATCCGTGAAAATATGGTAATGATGAAGGATGGATCATCTCGTATGGTGCTCTGCGTCCATGCTTTGAATTTTAATCTCAAGAGTACTGAGGAACAAGACGCAATACTGATGAGTTATCAGAGATTTCTCAATGCCCTCTCATTCCCTATACAGATCATGATCCGATCTCTCAAGGTAGATATCGAGAGCTATATCAACAAGCTCAAGAATCTCGCTCTCAAACAACCCAATCCCCTCCTCCAAGAACAGACCTACAAGTATGTCGACTTCCTCACGACGCTCATCGATCTTGCTCAAATTATGAAAAAAGAATTCTATATCGTAGTGCCCTACGATCTGGAAAATAATGAGAGCGTACGCAAGACAGATGTATTCGGGGTATTCAAGTCGTTCTGGTCAGCCCTCTCTCAAGAGGAGTCTGTAGCTGATATCCGCAACAATCGTATCCGTATGGCCAAGCTAAAAAAATGAAACTATGAAAGACTCTCTCAGGTCAAAATGAGTCTCGAGTCGATAGGACTCAAGGCAGATGAAGTAGATAAAACTGATCTCGTAAAGCTCATCTACAACTACTACAATCCTCGAGTAAAAAATGAACTCCTTCTCAAATGAGATGTCGAGAATATGGATCTCGGGTAATTATCAATACAATCAAATATGTCTCGCACTCTCATACCTGCTGCTGCCTGTCTCATTATCCGTCATGGATCACATATACTTCTCCAGAAACGGTCAGATAAGGTAGACTCTTGGCCCAATTTTTGGGCATTTCCTGGTGGCAAGGTAGACGATGGTGAGATGATGCGTTCAGCGGCCCTCCGTGAAGCAACTGAAGAGATCGGGATCATTGCTCATCCAGAGCATATAGAGGCTGAGACGATCGTGATGTTCCAGACTATTCAGGGGACCAAGATTGTATACTTTGGTCTCGTAGAGCAGTATGAGAATGCCCCAGCAATCATAGAACCTGATCTCGCATCAGATCTGGCCTGGTTTCCGATCACAGAGCTCCCACACCCGATGGTACCACATCATATCACAGGACTCTCTGCAATCCTAGCTAGAGTCGTATATAGCGAGGTAGACATGGTAGACTCCTCCTTGTAATATCTTCATTTTTCTCTACAATAAGAACCTATCATCCTATAGGTTCTTATTTTTGACTCATTCACACTATCTCACGTTCGCATCTCTACATCACTGGCAATCTCGGATACACTCCCCGCAAGATCACTCTCACCTCTGGAGATGTGTCATATTTTGTCAGGCCATATTCTATTCAGTCAGGTTATGTCCATGGGGATCGCGTCAAAGCTCGTATAACAAAAAGATGAGATGGGGGTCGCATGGCAGAGGTCGAGATCATCTCACTCGTGAGCAGGTCTCATGATCCACTCCTCGCTCGTATCATCTCGAAAAAGTGAAAACAATTTCTCAAAATAATCCCAGAACAAGGAAACCTGGAGGTTCCCTTTTTTGCTAAGGATACTCAATACACCAAAAATAGTATCATATCTGTCCGATTCGGATCAAATGATCAAGTAGAGATAGTATGAGTATTCGGTCGTGAGGACGATATCGATCTCGATGAGCGGCTCATCCTCTGGCTCTCTCGGGCTCGTACTGAGTTCCCAGGATCGGTGATCCGCGAAAGTGAAGAGGTACGAGAATATGCTCAGAAAATAGATCTCAAAAATAGAACAGACTTCCGCAACTGGTATACACTCACCATCGATGGCTCAGACGCCAAAGACCTCGATGATGCTATCTCGATCAGACAAGAATCAAATGGAGACTACACACTCGCCGTCCATATCGCCGATGTTGCTGAGTATGTCACCGAGGGTTCATCTCTCGATCGTGAGGCACTCGCGAGAGCGACGAGTATCTATACTCCAGGCAAGGTCATCCCGATGCTCCCAGAGATCCTATCGAACGACCTCTGTAGTCTCCATCCTGGGACTATGAAGCTGACACTCTCTGCCGTGATGACGATCGATCCACGAGGATATGTAAGACATACGGATATCGTCGAGGGGATAATCGAGAGTCAGCATCGGGGCGTATATGATGATATATATGCTATGATGGGAAATAGAAGCATGGGGAATGGTGTCTGATTGAAGGAATCAATAAAAATAGCTACCACTCTCTATTATATCCTTGAAAAACGCCGTAGAAAAGAAGGAAAAATTACATTTGAGTCTACGGAGATATATTTTGACTTCGGAGATGAAGTCAAAAACTGAATGCAGAAAACTCCAGTAAATATAAAAAGACGAGAACGCAATGATGCTCACAAGCTCATAGAGGAGTTCATGGTACTCGCGAATGAGGAGGTTGCGAAGTGGTGCAAAAAACACGAACTCCCTTTCCTCTCACGGGTACATGGACTCCCTGGCAATGAACAAACTGAGATCATCAACACTATACTCGCTCAGACTCCCAAGGATCAACATCTGATACGGCTACCAATGACAAAATGAGCTCGAGTCCTCGAGCCCACCCATATCCGAGAGTTCCTCGAGAATATATCCGATCCCACCGAGCTCTATCGCTACTCACGCCTCCTCCTCCCCAAGATGGCGAAGGCGACATACTCTGATACACCATTTCGCCACTTTGGGCTGGCACTCGAGTATTACTCTCATTTTACTTCACCAATTCGTCGCTATCCAGACCTTCAGGTACATCGCATTATCAAGGAGCAAATTCGGGGTATACTCACGCCTGTGAGAGTGGCTCACTATAAG
>JACMPW010000007.1 GCA_014377305.1 Candidatus Altimarinota bacterium
AGAGTTCCTCCAACTACGACGACATCACCAGAAGCGAAGTTCACAGATGATTCAGAGAGAGTAAATGTAAGAGCTGAAGTAGATCCAGAGTTCACACTCGTTGGAGTAGCTCCGATAGTTACCGTTGGAGCAACAGTATCTTTTGTAACTGTTGTAGTTATGCCAGAAGCAGTTACTGTGCCACCAGAATTTGTAACTGTTCCACTAAGAGTCACTATTCCTTCACTTAAAGAAGAAAGATTATTAGAAGGAAACTGAATTCAACCACTTCAATTATTTGATCCTGTAAGAGTTATGATACTAGCACCAGTATCAGTTACATCAACCCTAACTACATCTCATGTATCAAGGGTACCATTGAGATTTACATTAAATGTATAATTTCAAGAATTTGTATTATTAATATATGCAGGTGCCGCTATAATATTCCCAGAATCAATAACAGTAGCATACGTCATATTGAGTCAGATCGGGCCGAACTGAGATGCGAGCATCGCTGTGAGGGTCACGAGTGACACTCATCTCCGAGAAAAAAAGGATTGTTCCATAAAATAATGGTAAAGGATATAAACATACATACTATCAATAGGGTATACAATAATAATACCTCTCTAGTAGACTACTAATATGAGCATAACTAAAAATAGCAAATAATTAATACTAATTTGACTACAAGAGTATATCCCCCCCCCCACCGATTGTCAAATTTACTTTTTTTCAGACACAACTCGGAACTCTCCGGTATCTCTCACAAAAAACTCGTAGCAGTATCAGCCACTCTGGTGATATATTCTTTTGGAAAAAGTTGTATATACAAAAATAGTGTACACCCAGTGTACACTATTTTTGTATATCAATTTTATAATTATTCATTTTAGAGTCTTGAATTATCTCTTTCTATCGTAGTGTTCTTTTAACCCTTCCACTGTCCCGATAGCCACTCGGCAACTATGGCAGACAGGGCACTCATAAAGAAACTCGCGGACTTGCTTGCCCACTTTCTGTGGTTCGAGATGGATCGGCTCGACTTGCTTACGGCAATCTCTGCACCAATAGGCAATATCTCCACGTTCAGGATTGAATGTGGATTCACGTTTTTTTCCAAAGGATGGAACATTGACGAGATCGAGGTAGGAGGTAGACATATGAGGATTGTATAGAAAATGCCCAAATCAGCAAATACAATAACTACTGCTTCGATAATCGAATAGCTGTTACATATGCCATATCTACGATAGTCTGTATCGAAGTACCTCGAGAGAGATCACTCCATCCAGGATATTGGAATCCTGTTAAAATTGGACCAATAGCATGGTATCAGCCGATACGTTCCATACTTTTATAAAAAAGATTGCCTGCATCAAGTGTCGGGAATACGAGTATATTTGCAGGACCCGTGAGTCTTCATTGTCATTTTGTCTTCTGCATATAGATAGCAAGATCGATAGCAGCATCGAGCTGAAGTGGTCAATCAGACTCGACATCTGGACATAGACTTTGGAAGATCCTATGAGCATCTTTCATCTTATCCACTGATACACCTACTCCACTATCATAGGTGGAATATGAGAGGAATGCAACTCGAGGTATACTATCTGGGAAAAATGTAGTATGTGTCTCAACAAGGGAAGATGCTATGTCAGCAATTTGTTCTGCGGATGGATCAGGATTGACAGCAGAATCACCAATAGTATAGATCTCATCTCTGAAAGATCTCTCGGATGGCATCATGAGAAACTCTCCAGATATACGATGCCCAGATGCCAATCACAAACTATTATATCATACGCGAATTACATCTTTTGTATCTGCTATAGAGCCGACTACAACACCGTCAGTGGTGCCATCTTTGAGCATATTGGCTGCCTGTACTAGATCTGCTGGAAATAATCAGATGATATCTTCTCGTTGTCCTCATTTTCTCTCTATATACTCTCATACAAGTTGCTCTCTGAACTCCATATTCAGAGGAGTAACTTGTATAGATTGAAGAATTTGTATATCTGTTTCATTGACATCCCCAAGAGAGTATTTTTTTCTTTTTTCTCAATCAGAAAAAGTATCCAAAATAATATGAGAATCACCAATAAATACTGGTTCAACAATACCAATAGTTTTCAATGCTATAGCTGCTGCTAATACACGAATATCTCTAGATTCTGGTAAAAGAATACGAGTACCGCGATTGATGGTAGTAAGTGGTAATGAATAATTCATAAGAAATAGTTATATCAATATATATATATTATTCTCCATAATAGATATCCTCCCATGCGGTTCGATAGAGTGGCTCACCGAGCCTCTTCTGATCGAGAGCATGTCCGATGAATCCGATGGAACGAGCAAGGATGAAGAACGCGTTGAATATACCAGCATCGATATAGATCTCGATCTCAGATGGAGTCATCCCGATAGAGACGAAGATATCGAGGAGAGATGCTGCAATATGACCATCGACATTGAGGATGAGATTCGCTCGCTTCTCCAGAGTCAGAGTCTCGACCGAGAGAGCATAGTTGAGATGTTTGATCGATGGGATATTCTTGGCGAGTTGCCTGAGTATCTCACAGCGATTATCAGGATTGAATTTACTCTTTACTTTATGACCGATTCCCTGTATTGGATTTCCTGAATTTTTCATACGAGTGATGAGATGTTCAGGAGTTTCTTTTTGATCTACTGCCTCATACCAGGTACGAGCTGCTCCGTCGATCGCTCCGCCGAACCGAGGACCAATCGTCATGAGTCCTGAGACGAGAGACGAGAGGATATCTTTGCCTGCTCTCGCTGTCACGATCGTGTTGGTCGCACCAGAGACTGCAGGTCCATGATCCGCGAGGAGGATGATGATCGTATTGATATAGTCGAGAGCATAACCAGGGAGATCACGCTTGAGCCAGAGTGCTCCGATCACCTTCGCGATGCTCGCATCTCCTATATACTCGGTGAGTGGTCGACCGTTGTAGAGGACATCTTCGTCCCGCTCATCTGAGATCGTCGAGGTGAATCTGGTCGGTTTACGAGTATTGATGATTTGGAGTTTTTGTTGTATTTCTGTATTTGTTCGCACACCAGAGCTCGCAATCCCGAGCTCCTGAGCCACTGATGAAATCAAGTCTCCAAAATCCGCATAACTCTCTGGTACACGAGCTCCAGCCTCACGAAGTGCCTTATTCTTGTAGCTCGCTTTTTCTTCGTCAGCATTGGCCTTGGCTCCTGCATGTCCGAACTGTACCTCGGTGGTGAGTGCTTCTGCAAATGATCCACTGACATAGGCAACGACTGGTTTTGTTATTTTTTTGGCAACGAGCAGCTCTGCAATCTCGAGTTCATCTCGTGAACCCACCTCACCGAGCATCACTATCATCTTGATTTCGGGATTTTGACTATAATCCAATATGATATCACGAAAAGTCGAACACACAAATCGATCACCACCGAGAGCGATCCCTGTATGGATACCATCTGTGCGAGTCCCGATCACTCGGAACATCTCATTCGACATACCACCACTACGAGAGACAAAACCAACAGAACCAGGGCTATAGAGTCCACTCGCTACGATATTGTCCAGTGATCAGCCTGAGTTCCCCATACGCAGAGTGCCTCCGATGATGGCTCAGGCAGTCGCAGGTCATATAATACGAATATTCGCATGAGTATCGTTGTACGCTATGATCTCACGGATATTTCGCTCTGGTATACCCTCAGCGATGATGACGATATGAACAAACCGCTCCGAGTGGATCGCCTCCCAAGTGGACTCTGTCGCAGAGCGAAATGATGCCAGATTGATAAGCGTATCGATAGTCGTATCCGCTGGGATACTATCGAAATCAGAGTAGATCGGTATGAGGATCTCCTCTCCACCAAAAAATAACTTCGTCACACTCGACCTCTTGCTACCAGGATCAATAAATCCTGCGACGGATGGGGTACGCCCCGAGAGATAGTCAAAATCGAGCATTCGCTGTGCGACATCGAGATGGCGTCCGTAGATGATGGCGGTAGAGTTGAGAGTGAACATTTTTAGAGTTTTATATTTTTGAGGATATCCGTCATATACCGACTCCCGTCAGCGATCTCACAAGGCAGCTTGAGCTCTTCACAAGCTTTTTGCATCATCTGGAGTCACTTGCTATCATTGATCCCGCCTCGTCTGACGAGGATATAGACATCTTGTTGTTGCATATCAGTTATCCGATCACGCAGCGCATCGATCACACCAGCAAATGTCCGATCGATATGAGTGAAGTTCGCGATCGCTCCTGCGATCACGAGATATTTTCATTTGGTTGGATTCGCGAGCATCGCATCCAGGAGTGTCGCCGTATATGCCCGAGTATTCTCACGATCAGGATTGCCACTACACTCACCATAGTTGCCGATCTCAGTCGCAAAACCGAGATCTGCGAGTGTATCTGCTATGATCACTGATGCTCCTCATCAGGAGGTGAGTAGCCAGATGCGACCCTCTGGATTGAGGATGCGGAACTTTAGACTTGCACCCGTCTCAGAGTCGAGTTTCTCGATATATTTTTCTCAGTCGGTTTTCTCTGGACCAAAAGGATACGGAAATATCAGATCAGTCCAGTTCTTGCGTTGGCGAAACTCCTCACTATCGTCTATTCGAGCAACCATATCGAGACAGACAACCGATCCATCTGTTGCAACAGTAAATGGATTGACCTCGAGATAGGCAAATCCATATTCTCGAAAGAATGAGTAGAGTACTATAATAAAATCTTGGATTTTTGTGTCAACGATACCAAATGTATCTACCAGTTGTGCTACTTCTAGATCATAGATCGGTCTCTCTAGTCTGATATGCAACTCTCGTACACTCTCCCAGTTCTCCTCTACCTCGATCCCTCCAGATGTCGAGAAATATATCACATCATGATCTCGCTCCGTTTTGATCGCAACATAGTACTCACTCGTATGAGGGGTGAATGGCTCGATGAGAAATGTTGTCAGGAGCCCCTCTTGTTTTCCTATAGTAGCCTTATGCTGATGGTGCTCAGTCCACCATTTGCGAATAATCGCAATATTGAGATTGACGCCGATGAGACCATATTTACCTCGTTTACCAAAGAGCTGATCTGGCTTGATGACCCAGGTTGTGGGAATTCCTGTTTCTTTTGCTGCAAATGCGGCGATATCCTCCTCGTCTTGGATCAGATATCCACGATAGAATGATGATGAAAAGTTGGCGAACATACGCTTGGCGTCATATTCACGGATTGCGAGTTGTGCCATGGTTTTTGATATAGTATATAGAGAAAATAGGAGAAACAAAATTTTTGCCTCTCCTATTTATTATCCACCGAACAATTCTTCGAGCCATCATTTTTTCATCTTGCCTCACTCCGATTGTAGGAGTGCTTCGTAGAGCTTTTTTTGATCACTCGATAGCTTCGCAGGAATATCTATCTCGATATGGATGATGAGATTGCCAGTACCTCACTTGCGATCGAGCTTCTCTATCCCTTCACCACGGAATGTGATCATAGTTCAATGCTGTGTTCCTGCCTTGATTTCGATTTCCTTTTTACCGAGAATAGGGAGATCTAGAGACCTGTCGACACCGAGTGCTGCCTCAGCTGGAGATATATGCACGACATAGTGGAGATCCGCTCCATCACGAGTGAGTCCACCCTCACTATCCGGAACCGTGAATGTGATATAGAGATCACCGTTGCCGTCGGCTCACTTGTTTGCCTCACTTCGGATTTTGATCGTCATACCATTTTCGATGCCTTTGGGTATATCGATGGTCTTTCAGGTTTTTTCTTTGAGTTTTCATTTACCGTGACAATAGCTACACTTCTCGATCACTCGTTGTCATGTGCCGCTACATGATGAACATGGTCGAGCCTGCTCCATCACACCGAACACGGTCTGGACTCGCTCACGAACCTGCCCTTGTCCACGACAGGTCGTACAGGTCTCAGTAGTTCCTCACTTGCCACTACAGTGATGACAAGTGGTTGAGCGGTCGAACTCGATCTTGCGACTCGTCCCACGGATGGCATCCTCGAGTGATACCCGGAGTCGCATCTCGATATCCTCTCAGATATCAGCTCTTGCTCTGGAGCGTCCACCGCCTCCGCCCATCCCTCCACCGAAGAACGATGAGAAAATATCACCGAGATCTCAGGCATCAAATCCTCACTGGAATCCTCATCCAAATCCACCAAATCCTCCTCCTCCCTGCCCATGATTATCCATCGTTCCATGACGATCATAGTGTGCTTTTTTCTCGACATCTGAGAGTACAGAATAGGCTTCGTTGAGTTTTTTGAATTCTGCTTCTTTTACCTTGTCACCCCCATGACGATCAGGATGGACTTCCATAGCTTTTTTGCGATAGGCTTTTTTGATCTCATCTGCTGTCGCAGTCTGATGGATCTCGAGTATAGAATAGTATTCGAATTGCATAGGTATTGGTTAAAAGCGAAAAATTTGTCACTCACCGCGAGGCGAATGACAAAATAAGAAATATAGCATAGAACTAGGCGTGCTTCGCGATGGCAGCCTCAAGAACTAATACCTCTTGAGCACCGACCCACTTCTCCACTGGCTGACCATCCTTGAAGAGGATCATCGTAGGAATAGACATGATGCGGAATCCGCTTGGAGTCGTCGGATCGCTATCGACATCATGCTTGGCAACTACGGCCTTGCCCTCTGTAGATGCTGCGAGTTGTTCGAGACGAGGGAGCATCATCTGACATGGACCACACCACTCCGCCCAAAAATCGACGAGAACGAGTCCAGTCTTGGTAATATCTGCGAATGTAGAGTCAGTGGAAACTTGGAGAGACATAGTTTTGATAGTTAATAGAGATATGCAAAAGTCTGAAAACTTTATGGTTTGTATTGTATTAAAAAAGCCATTAAAAGCAAGAGAAATAATGAGAATAGTTCTCATTATAAAAAAGACCCATAATTAACTTAGAGGTCTTTTTTATGTATTTGTATCAGATTTATTTTTTGGCTGTACAGCTCATACAATAGTTGTATGTCTCATACAGAGCTGCGAGACCGACGAGGATATAAACCACTCCAGGAGCACCAGCAACACTACCCAATAGCATCTCTACCAGATTTATATTAAATCATCCGAAAGACCCCAGTTGAGACCTCCGACCAGGACGAGAATGCGAGCAACCATATTCAGAGTAGACATAAAAGGAAAGTGAAGAGGTAAATGTACAACTGCACAGTTCCAGTATATATATGTGCCCTTATTGTGCAAATTTTTTGTGCGAAAAATCGCATTTTATGTTCTGATATCAGATCGCTGAATAATCATAATACTGTCATCAATATCTGTTTTTTCTATAGAATAGCTGATCCTGTTAGCATCGAGATACGCATACAAATCAGGCATCTTGTCTGCAAACTTCTCGACATCATCGATGATGATGAGCGCATCAGGAGTACACTTCGGGAGTATTGCCAAGAGATAAGTAAGATATTCTTTTTTCATCGCATCGATATACACGAGATCAAAAAACTCATTCGCAAGTGCGGGAACCACAGCCTTGGCATCTCACCAGATGGCATGGATGTTTTTGAGTTTGCAATTACGGAAATTCTCGACTGCAAAATTGTGCATATTCCATGCATATTCGATCGTCGTGATATCAGCAGAGTCAGGGAGTACACTCGCAAACTGGAGTGTCGAGTAGCCATTGGCTGTACCTATTTCGAGGATATGCTGGGGATTCTTCTCCCCGATGAGTTTTTTGAGGAACTCGGCATTCTCTTCGGTGATATTGGGGATACTATGTTCCAGTCCGATTTTTTTGAGATTGCGGAGTGTGAGAGTGATGATTTGGGACATTAGTGTTGTTTTGGTGGATTACGCAATATTTCTGGAGTGACTCAATATATTGCAGTCATCTTAAGTATGATAGTTACGAGTTTATTATTTTTCTCTCTTGCCCCCATAGTCATGATTGTATCTACTGTTATTCATTTACGCTTGAAGGCTTGCGGATCATTTTTTTCATGCCAATCTCAATTTTGAGAATCAACTAATTCCCATTGATGAGTTTTCCACAATTCCCTATCTTTCATTTCTATCACGGATAATATATCTCTTATTTTATTTGATGATGCCTCAGATAAGAGCATCTTGATACCATCAAGGGAACCGATAATCTCATCAAATGAATCTTGTGATTTAGAATTGAGATACACTCAGACTCTTTCCTGAATTTTATATAGCAGTACATGTACTTGTCTATCGCAAGTATTTTGTCCAGAAACATATACTGATTGTTGTGATTCTTCTAGTTTTTTTAATTTAACATTACTAACAGCCATAGATTTTATTTATGAAATGGGATACTAACATGATTCTCTGGAACTCTTGCCACGATTTCCATAAATGATATGACGGAATTAACCTTGGTGGATGTAGTATCATTCATAAAGATTGCGAGAAGTATATCGAGTTTCTTCTGAAAATCAGGACTATTTTTATCTGCTTTTTCGAGAGCTTTCTTTAGTACATCTTGCCACTCTTCATCTGATTTTCGGAACTCTGATTGCATAGTTGCCACTTTTTCGAGCCTACTGAGAAGACGTTTTTTGCACTTATTCATCAATAAATATGCCTTCCTCGAGTCCTGTATGTCTACTTGGTTTTGTCTTTCTTTGTATCTTAGACATCTCACAATATCTTGTTTTATGAGATTTCATAATTCCACAATTCTATTTGCTAATTGTTGTTCCTGTGCACCAGGTAAATAGAGAATCTTTGCACCCATAAAAAAGAAGTTACCTATAGTGATTATAGGCTGGTATTTGTATTTTACAAGTTTATTTCTTATTTTTTAATACCTTTCATCCACTCCTCTATATCTGATCGGATATCTGCGATGAGATCAGTGTCACGCAGATCAGCGAAGTGCATATCTGGGACACCTGATTGGCGGACGCCGTAGACCTCACCAGGTCACCTGAGATCGAGATCTATCTGAGCGAGCTCGAATCCGTCATTCGTCTGCTCCATCGCTTTCAGTCTATCGCTCTTGTATTCTTTTGTCGTGAAGAGATAGCAATATGACTGATGTGCACCACGACCGACACGACCACGGAACTGATGGAGCTGTGACAGTCCAAATCTCTCGGCTGCCTCGATACACATGACCGTCGCATTGGGATTGTTGACTCCGACCTCGACCACTGAGGTAGATGAGAGTATCTGGATCTTGTTCTCATAGAACTCTTGCATGATCCGATCTTTCTCTTTGCCCGACATCTTGCCATGGATGAGTCCGACCGAGAGGTGAGGAAAAATCCCCGAGAGGATCTCTTGCATATTGGTCGCTGAGGCGATATCGAGTGTATCTGACTCCTCGACCAGAGGAGATATCCAGTAAACTTGTCGACCAGATCTCACCTCTTCGTCCACCCATTTGTAGACTTCGTTTCGGCGTTCCTCCTTCACTACTCGTGTATGGATCGGGAGTCTGCCCGCTGGATACTCATCGAGGACCGAGATATCCTGATCTCCATAGAGCGTCAGGGCGAGTGATCGAGGGATCGGAGTTGCTGACATATTGAGACGATGTGGGACGATGACACTATTACTACAATATTCCTCGAGGGTTTTGCGTTGTTCCACGCCGAACCGGTGTTGCTCATCCACCACTACGAATCCAAGTCGTGAGAAAGAAACCGAGTCCTGAATTAGAGCATGTGTCCCGAATATAATATCTGTCTGTCCACTCGCGAGACGAGATCTCGCATCGATCTTGAGTCTAGCTGTGAGTGATCCGACGAGCAGATCAGAGCTGATTCCCCACTGTATGAGCCAATCCTCTTGTCCCGAGAAGTGCTGACGAGCCAGGATCTCTGTCGGTGCCATGATGGCTACTTGGATTCATTTTCACTCAGGGTTTTTGTTCCTACTCAGGAGTATCGCATGTACACTCGCGAGGAGTGCGACGACAGTTTTTCCGGTTCCGACATCTCCCTGGAGCATACGAGCCATCGCGTGTGGTCGTTCCATATCTTTCAGGATCTGGAAGAGTACGATTCTCTGCTTATTCGTGAGAGGAAATGGGAGCGAAGCAATGAGTGACCGCATAATATCAACATCGATCTGGAGCTCTGGAGCGAGTCCGAGCGAGTCGCGTTCGAGGGCGTATTTTTTCTCGAGTCCTTTTTTCTGGAAATGATAGAGCTCTTCGTATCCGAGCTCCTTTTTTGCCCGCTCAAAATCCTCTATCGAAGTCGGAAAATGAATCGATGATATATTCTCAGCTCTAGTACGGAATACATGTTTGGCTCTGATCTCTACTGGAACCGTATCAGGAAAATTCCCAGCCAAATATGATCTGAGGAGTACAATCTTCTCACGGATCCAGATCCCCGGGATATAGTTGAGATCCGAGTATACTGGGGCGATCTCCCTGCGTGTTGA
Source organism: Candidatus Altimarinota bacterium (assembly GCA_014377305.1). Taxonomy (GTDB): domain Bacteria; phylum Patescibacteriota; class Gracilibacteria; order BD1-5; family UBA2023; genus JABFSX01. The sequence goes on from JACMPW010000007.1 coordinate 10,445, forward strand.
GCGGAGCTGCTCGATCTCAGCAGATGGGAATGTAAGGCGACCATATTCGTACTTGGGCTTGCCATAGATGAGCACCGTATCTCCAGATGCGAATTGTTGCAAGAGATACTTTCGGTTGAACCACACTGCTTCGGCATATGATCCATCTCAGTCGACGAGGACTGCCTTGATGAGGAGTTTTTTGTTGCGTGTATTCTCTGATGTGATGAGTTCGATCCGACACTTCACGACTTGCTTGTCTACGATATTGAGCGACGAGAACTGCTCACAGACATCGCTCTTGTCCTCGATATCTCGTGGGAAATAGGTGAGCAGATCAGTCACTGTCTCTATCCCCGCCTCATGGAGTCGCTTGATATACGCATCGGTAGTATGGAGGATAGACTTGGTGAGTTGCATGCCATGAGTATATCGATGATGACAAAAAATGGAAACAAAAAAACCACCTGAATTAGGTAGTTTTTTTAGGTATGGAAGTCTGCGGCAAGTTTGGTATACGAATATATGCATCTCATTTTTTCTCTTTTGGTGGTTGTTCGATAATTTCTATTGGAATATACGATGCTGGAAGAGCGTTTGTGAAGTCTACAATTTTATTCGCAATATCTCGAACTGCATTTTTACCAAAAATATCCTGTAGTGCCTCATATCTCATGATTCGAGTATCGGGACGCCATGTACTCGGATTAAAAGTAATATCTGGTCAATTATATAGAGGCATAATTCATTTTCCTGCTACTTCTGCCCTACACTGTGCCATGAGATTGAAGCGAGCCTCACATACGGCCCGCTCCACAATGAGTGTTGTTATGAGCTCTTTCAGGAAAATCTCATGTCCTGGTTTAATTGGTCCCAGATTCAATACTTTGCCATCCAATAGCACAGATGATCATTTTTTAGAATTATCAATTATCAATTTTCCAGATAAATACTGTTTAGCATTATTTTTATCCCATCACTTAGATAGCTCTGCAAGATGATTCATAGATTCCTGAATATATATACTTTCTTTTTCTATTCACATATTCTATAGAAATTAATAATTATGCTGCAAGAGCAACTCGCTCATCATTGGCTGCTGATCGTACAGCAAAAGAAGTACCAGATTCTTGGATCTGTACTCGCATACCATCATAGATGAGAGTCTTTCCGATGAGACTCTTGACTCCGAGGAGGAGACTCGGGCCAAATCCACTGATACCAAATATTCGCTCAAGATCAGCAATCGTATCAGTCATCTCAACTGTATGAGATCTCGGACTCAGTACGAATTGTACGGCACTCGCAACTGATGATTTGCGAGATACTACAGATGATAACTCGTGTACAAGACGAGTCTCGGGGGCACCATGTGTGAGAGTATTGGTCATAGATATGGGATAGGAAATAAAGTTACCAAATCACTATGTCACAATAGTTTTATTTTTGCAAATATTCTCATCACTTTTCTTTGCATTTTATTCACTTTCATCTATACTCGTATGAGTTTGTATCTCTGACGAGCTCGATTGGCACCGAGGGAGGAGAAAAACTACGATAAAGTTGTTCTGAAAATTCAGAAAACTTGGGTGGAACCGTCCAAAATAATTCACATTATAGGACCCCAAGAAAGTTTAATCTTTTTTGTGGGTCTTTTTTATTTTTCTATCTTTATCGTTATGTATAAGCTATCATCTTATTGAAAATTTGGTTCAATTTCTTTTTTTATTGGATTTATAGTATTTAATCTATTTTTTTCTGAAGATATTCTCATGGTTCCTTCGGGCATAACTATCTCATGACTTGAAAATAATTTACTTTTTATAAATAAATATCTCATAGATATCGTATCGTGATATATCAGTTTTAGTACATATGGATGATTACAATTATGGATTGTTCTAATATTCTGATTTTTATTAAATATAGCTCTAATATATTTAGTATTCAGTACTATTGAATATATAGTCAAAGAAATCAAGCATTGACCTAAATTTTAATTTTTTTCACTTTCCCATTTATGCCTACTCTCGAAATGTCTACTCTCGTCACCTTTGCAAAAACAAAGGGATTCGTCTACCAAGGTTCTGAGATCTACGGTGGTCTCGCGAACTCTTGGGACTATGGTCAACTCGGAGCTCTCCTCAAAGAAAATATCAAAAATCTCTGGATAAAAGAATTTGTCCAGAAACGCAAAGATATGGTACTCCTCGATGCATCGATCATGATGAATCCCAATGTCTGGGTCGCATCTGGTCATGTCGGATCGTTCTCTGATCCACTCATGGAGTGTCGTGGATGCAACACTCGTCATCGTGCAGACAAGCTGATTGAGGAGGCACTAGAGAAAAATGCGAGCTTCCCTGTACCAAATAATTGGGCAGGAGACAAGACTCCACTCGAAGATCTGAATGTCTATAATAAATCGGGTCATCTCGCTTGTCCGAACTGTGGAGCCAAGAACTGGGGTGAAGTGAAGCGATTTAATCTTATGCTCTCAACGAGCCAAGGTACTACTGAGGATGCGACAGCACTTGTTTACCTGCGTCCTGAGACCGCTCAGGGAATTTTTGTGAACTTCCCGAATATTGCACGCAGTTCCAGGAAAAAAATCCCATTCGGAGTTGCTCAATGTGGTAAAGCATTCCGCAATGAGATCACACCAAAGAACTTCATATTCAGAACGAGAGAGTTCGAGCAGATCGAGATCGAGTACTTCTGCAAACCAGGTACTGATGCAGAGACATTCGAGACTTGGCTCGTGGATGAGGGCAAATTCTTCACAGATGCACTGGGACTCAAGGCAGATAAAGTCAGATTCGTCGAGATCCCAGCAGAGGGACTGCCTCACTATTCCAAGAGAGCAGGAGACTTTGAGTATCTCTTTCCATTTGGCTGGGGAGAGATCTCTACTCTCGCTAACAGAACTGACTATGATCTCGGAGCTCATATGAAACACTCTGGAGCGGATCTCTCCTACTTCGACCCGTATGACAATACCAAGTATCTCCCCTATGTCATCGAACCATCGATCGGACTCTCTCGTCTGACCCTCGCAGCAATGTGTGATGCCTACGATGAGATCCCAGGTGAGGAGTGAACATCGAAGGTAGTGATGCGATTTGCCCCTGCGGTTGCTCCGATCAAGGTAGGAGTATTCCCTCTGGTAAAAAAATTCGCCGAGTCAGCAAACGAGCTCTATGATATCTTGTCAAAAGAATTCATGTGTGAATATGATGAGGCGGGTACAATCGGAAAACGATATCAGCGAGCTGATGAGATCGGTATTCCTTTTAGCATATGTGTTGAGCCTGAGAACTATGATCAGTGGCAGGTAACTGTCCGTGATAGAGATAGTGGTGAGCAAGAGATCGTGAGGATAGATGAATTGGTGCTATGGTTGAAGCAAAAAGGTTGCTAATTTCTAAAATTCGAATCCTATGCATACTCTTATAGACTCTCTCTTCTCATTTTTCTCCACGATCGACTATATCGCGATATTCATCCTGATGACACTCGAGTCATCGATATTCCCTGTGCCATCAGAGCTAGTGATGATACCTGCGTGAGTATCTGCGATGGGCGGATATATCGATCCAGTACTCGCGACACTCGTCGGTGGGGTTGGATCTGTAGTGGGTGCACTGTTGAATTATTTCATACTCGGCAAATGGCTCGGGCGTCCTTTTCTCGAAAAATATGGGAAGTATATTCTCATCACTCCTGAGAAATATGAGAAAGCGGAAAAAATATTTCTCCAAAATGATAAAATATATACATTCATCGGACGACTCATCCCCGTAGTTCGTCACCTGATTTCAATCCCTGCTGGTATTTTTCGTATGCCACTCACCCCATTTGTATCGATCACATTCGCCTGAGCTACTCTCTGGTGTGCTATCCTCGTAGCTCTCGGCTACTATCTCTGAGAACCAGTTATCGAGGTGACCAAGCAATATGGCAAGGAGCTGACATATATAGCGATCCCTGCGATTGGTATATATATCTGGTACAAGATTTTTAAAAAATAGAAAGATGAACACACTCATATTTATCGATGGAGGTATGTCATTTGCTACTTATGAGGAGTATCTCACTTGGCTCAAAAAAGACTATACTGAGTGGTGTAAAAATGTCTGGAATCCAGAGCCACGGAAAAAGTGGAAACACAAGGTTGCATCACAATGGGTGAATGATGGATGAGTTGCGTATATCCCAGAGATGCCTTGTGATCTCGATGCCAAATATATCGAGTGGAAAATCGTATTCGAGAGTGTCATGGAGAAGCTCTCAGTAAGAGATAATATCACTCTCATCGGACATTCTCTCGGTGGCAACTTCCTCCTGAAGTATTTTGGAGAGATAGAGAAATATGATGGCAATATGCAGGCAGATAGTCAAGAACAAATTAATCTCCTTTTCATCCAAAATATCCATCTCATAGCTGCTTGTATCTCTGAGTGAGATTTCACAATACCTGAGAACTACGATACGCTCAGATCTCTCGGGAGCAAGGTACATATCTGGCATGCGGAGGATGATATGATGGTTCCATTTGCGACAGGGAAACAACTCAAAGCAGAACTTCCCGAGGCCGTGACTCACTTCTTCTGAAGTGAAAAATGATACGGACACTTTTCTCCACTTGCTGTATTCCCAGAGTTTGAGGATGCTATATTTTCAGAATAAGGCTCGAATAGTTGAGATTACTTCTGATTTTTGCCCCACCAATCTGCGAGTTGTATCAGTTTTTTTGAGAGATCTTGTCCGAGTGGAGAGAGTGAATACCTGGAGTCGGGAGTATTTTTGAGAAGGATTCACTCTGTGACGAGTTCAGTGAGACGATCGGTGAGTATCTTGGTATTGGCCTCTCCGATATCTCGACGTATATCCGTGAATGTCTTTGCCCCGTGATCGACTGCCTGGAGGATAAATAGTACCCACTTCTTTCCGAGGATTGCAAAGAGTCACTGAGCATGTGGGCAGCTACATTGCGGAGAACGAACCATAATATGGTATTAATATAGAAACAATATAATCAATTTCTTTTTTAAAGCAAAAAATTTGCTTTTCTCTCTGATTTCAGTAATATATTTTTACTTTATTTTTTACACTAAAAATTATGTCTTTTCTCTCCAATCTCAACTGGCGATATGCAACCAAAAAATTCGATACAACTAAAAAAGTATCTGATGAAGATCTTGCAAAAATCCTCGAAGCCATCCGTATGACTCCGACATCGTTCGGGATGATGCCATACCACTTCTATATCGTAACCAATCCAGATATCCTGTTACAGATCCAACCTATTGCATGGGGACAACCACAGATTACAACATGTTCTCATCTCATCATATTCGCAGCTCGTAGCGATCTCATAGCAAACAAAGATGAGTACTTCGACCTCATGTCAGGTGGTAATAATGAGGTACGAGCACAGCTGAAGTGATACGAAGATATGGTAACAGGATTTGCTCAGTCCAAAGACGAGTCAGCAGCGATAGCATGGTCAGCAAGACAGACCTATATTGCTCATGGATTTGCACTCGCAGCATGTGCCGAACTCGAGATCGACTCATGTGCTATGGAATGAGCAGATTTCGATGCAGTTGGCAAGATCCTCGGACTCCCTGCTACGCAAAAAGCTGTCGTCCTGCTCCCGATCGGATATCGAGCCGAGTGAGAGGCTCCTCGAGGACCCAAGGTACGATTCACGAGAGAGGCTCTCTTCACAGAAATCAAATAAGTAATCAATCCACTCCGTGAGTACTCACGGAGTGGATTTTTATATAGCCAAAATTGCTCCTTTGGGATTTTTTTGACAAAAAGAAAATTACTCTATATTTCATATAGAAATTTTATTTCTGTTTTACTTTTTATCATCGTACCTATGCCTAGTATCAAGGAAGCAGCTCAGAAAATCGGACAAGAAGCAGAAACAGCTCGCAATACCAAGTCGACTCGTCTCTGGTTTCTCCTCCTCGTTGGTGCTGTATTATTCGTCCTCTGGTGGATGGGCAAGATCAAGACAGCATTTGCAATCGGTCTCGGTGTAGTCCTCCTCGCAGCTATCGGTATCCAGACTATGGACTATGATCTCGATCTCGGCTCACTCTGGGCAGGCAATAGTATCGCAGACTCTCGTGTACAACAGACCAAGGATGGTATCAAACTCATGGGATCATGCGTCAAATCTCAAGGCAAGACTATAGCCGATCTCAACTGTAATAACTTCAAGACACAAGAAGAGGCTCAAGCCAAATATGATACCTGTGCTACTCAGATCGCCTCATACAATGCTGGGAAATCAGCAACAGATATCAAAAATCTCGATATCTATGGTCTCGATGGGAACAAGAACGGTGTCGTATGTGAGGCACTCCCTCATCTCACTCCTGCGATGTAATGCGAAACAAAAATCCTCTCCCGAGTACTGGGGAGAGGATTTTTTATGCTACGACCTCATAGCTCGGTTCGACATGGACGACGACACTCGCTATATTGGTGAATGTTTGTTTGATATCATTCTCGACCTGATGAGCAATCACATGTCACTCACGGACGGTCTGCTCACCATCAATGAGGAGATGGAGCTCAGTGATACGGTCGAATCCACTCTTTCGGACGATACAGGTATTGATATTTTTGACAGCTATGTTGCGAGCTATGATAGTCCTAACCGCCTGTTCCATATCTGGATGATCGACCTCATCGAGGAGCTCACGGATCGCCGGCCAACCGATATGATAGATATTGTAGCACATGAACAGTGCAGCGATCAGAGCAGCCCAGTCAGCCGCAGTTGCAAATGTCGGACCTGCGAATAGAGCAATGAGTGTACCGATGAGTGCAATCCCTGTCGTCACCGCATCAGAGAGATGGTGGAAGGCATCCCCCGTGACCGCAGTACTCTGGAGTGACTTGCCTATAGCGAGTGCTCGGACGAAGAGTGTTCCCTTGAGTATCACAACTGCGAGTAGTATCCAGAGTATCCACGGTGCCGGGAGTCCTGTGTCTGGACTTTGCAGGCGGGCGATCGCTCACTTCACGATCTCGATGACGGCGAATATGAGCAATATAGATACAGCGAGTCCTGCCATCGGCTCCGTCTTGCCATGACCATATGGATGATTGGCATCAACTGGTCGCTGAGCATAACGGACACCGAGATATACGATCCCAGATCCGATGATATCGGTCGTAGACTCGATCGCATCAGCGATGAGTACATAGGAGTTTCCGAATATCCCACCAAGGAACTTCACGGTTGCGAGTGAGATATTGGCCGCGATACCGAAGAGAGCTATGTTTTCTCCATCTTTGGGGGTATTGAGTGTAGGAGTCTTGTTCATGCGCTCTAGCATAGAGCAAAAAATAGGAAAATCAAAAAAATCCTATCCCGAGTACTCGGGATAGGATTTTGTTTTGTTAGGGATATATCTACATACCATACGTATATATATCTCACTTCTTGGTCGTGATGACGAGGTGCATCGTCGGGCCTGTGGATCCAGCCATGAGGCGGAGTGCCTGGAGTGAGTAGATCGCCCCATCGAGTACAAAGTTATTCTCTAGAATCATCGACTGACCCTCACAATACATCATCGTACTCGCGAGTCCTGGAGAGGAGATCGTATTGCCTGAGAGAGTATATGATCCGAACATATTGTTGCAAAACTTGGCTGAGAGTCTATCTCGCTCAATAGTCAGTGTATATCCAGTACTCGTGATCGGAGTAGAATTATATCCGATGAGTGTCCATCTCCCGAGGAGTGGATTTTCTGTAGGCTGTGATCTCTTCGAGAGTACTCGGATGAGTGAATACGAGTGTGATGATCCATCTGCTGGAGGATTGTCTACCTTGGTCTCGAGAACCAACAGACGATAACTATATCCAGAGAGATAATCAAATCCAATAATAGTGTTATAAAAATTCTGCCATATTTTCTGCCATCACATGCGCACCTGGAGACACTCCATCGGTGCTACACCAGTACATGCTTGTTTCTCTGGTGCAATAGTCAAGATACGAACTCGTGATTCCCATGGACGGATACATTGCTTCGCAAGGAAATTCCAAGAGTATCCAGCCGATGCCTTGCATCCATGGATATCACTATCACCTCAGACGATGACTGGAGGAGTGATAACCGATCCATCACATGCACCAGTCGTGATATTCGTTGCGTGAGATGCGTTTGCCATACATGAGTTGGAGAAGGTCTGTCTCACAGGATAACATGGAGCCGTGATACACTGTACCTGGACGGAGCCACATACAGGAGCATACTCCATAGTACAGGCAATAGTATCAGTACTAGCTGAGACGCTTGCTATACCTGCAAGGATGAATACAAGTAGTGTGAAAAAAAATTTCATAGAAAATATATTAAAAAATAGTGAGAATATTCTATGAAAATATGTGAGAGAAACAAGGCTCCTCACGCGAACTTCACCATAACATCGAGAAGCATTCGTACCAATCTCTCTTTTGGAATTCAGATTGTCTCGGATCTCCCTTTGCACAAAATTCACGCGAACCAACTTGCATATTCGACGAGTATTTCTATACTCTCTCTATCCTAATTATCACTCCTATGCGTCGTCTTGCTCTCATTGTACTCACACTCTCATGGACCCTCTCATCGTATGCGAGTAATCCTGACTCTCGTATCCATATTACCCTCCCTACTGGACTCAGTAGTACAGTAGCAACCACACTACAATCTGAGATCGAGAGCAAGATATCCAAAGAGCTGATAGCACCAGAGTCTATATCAGCAAAATCAATACCAGTCACTACGAGTACCCCTATGATGGCGATGGATACCATAGCTACTATCGATCCGACGAATTGGGAACAGACTATCGATGTTACACGAGTCTACTCTGATACTCGTATCACCTCACTCCTCATCACTACCTATGAGTACACTGGATGAGCCCATGGTTCGATGAGCCGTACTGGACTCGTCATCGACAATACCACAGGCAAAAAACTCTCACTCGCAGATCTCTACAATGGATCAAAACTCGCCATGCGACTCTCGCCTCTCTGGCAATCTCAAATCCTTGCTCGTCTGAGATCTCTCCTCACAACCACTCTGACAATAGATGAGAAAAACTGGGTCCGAGATGGTACACGCGGGATAGATCAGTACCAGTCATTCGTGATGACTGACAAGATGCTCATCGTCTATGGACAACAGTATCAGCACAATGCGTATGCATATGGAGTACAGACACTCATCTATCCACTCTACCGACTCACAGATCTCCGCAAATAATATCAAAAATCCCATCTAGAGCATTCTAGATGGGATTTTTCTGATGTACTAAGTCATATCCTTCATAGTCAGATATAGTTTTTAGTGTAGAGTTCTTCACTCTGAAATGATATGATCTCTTGCTATACGCTCCAGAATGTTCCCATTGCAGAAAAACAGAGGGATAAAGTGTTCAGGATCTAAAATATCTCGAAAATCATTCAATAGCTGAGTAATAGAAAGCTGTTTTATACGGTCAAGATCGTCATAATAGGGTAATATAGTATCATTCCATAAGCGTGCTAAAGATATATGCATCCTGGCATTTTGCTCAATAAAATCATCTACAAAATAAGCAGCCTCAATAGATGTCAGTTCTGGATCTTCTTCCATAGCATCTCGTATATGTTCATCATATGTATAGTCTACCCCTCATAGGTAGCTATAGTGGTCGATCATAGCATCTACCTGATCTTGGTGATACTCATCTCCGATTCTCCGTAGATGCGATATGATAGCAACCTCTGATCATCCAACCTGGGAAAACCTACAAAGTGTCGAAAGATATACGAGCACATTCTCGATACTATATTGTGCATATGCATGGAGATAGTGGAGGTAGTCATCAAAAAGTTCTACATCAATAACTAGTCCCTCATCATAGATTCATGCACTAAATCTCGTATAGGCGTCAAGAACTCATTCTTCTGTCAGATTCTCTTCTATAGTTCTCAAGATAGCCAGATCTTTAGTAGCACTGATGATGAGTCAGTTTTGTATGTTCATGTGGTGTTGTATATGGGCAAGTTCTATCTCGAGCTCCTTTCGGGACTCATCATCTTGAGGAAGAGTATTGACGATCTGAAAAAATCTATTGCGAAAAGCGACGACAAAAGCATCTATTTCAAATAATCCTTGAGATTGAAATCCAGGCATCTTTTCTACGATGGCATAGATAGCATCTCTGACTGGGCAATCTGCTGTTGGGAGCATTTCTGAGAAGTTCATTGTATCCATACTATATTCATATATATGAACCATATCATACAATTATTTATTATTTGTCAATATATCTGACTGAAAAAATAAAAAATCCCACCGGAAGTTGGAGGGATTCTCAGAAAATCAAAAAGAAAAATGAGGATGGGAGATGGGGAATTATTTTTCAGTCCAATCAATCATGCGTAACAATACATCATCAGTAACACTAAAATCATTGTTTGAGTCTACTCAAAGAATTTGCACCAATTCATTGAAAGTGGAAGTATCATATATAGCATAGGTAAGTCGAAATCGATATCTCTGACAATAAGTGATAAATTCTGGATGAGAAGATCATGCTTTATTTCCAAATGTCATTTGAATCAGCAATAGCCTCTGAGCCATAATAGATGCTTTTGAATATATATTTGATAGATCTCCATTAGATCATGCTCCAGCAAGTTTGAGTCAATCTAACATAGATCATCAAGTAATAATAGCCGTTTCTGCTCAGGAGAGGAAACCAAAACACTCTAATATGGTTTTAAATTTAACATCATTAAATACTCTATTTACATCTGATCATTTTTGCATAGCAGTATTTTTGAAAACTCTATATCGAAGAAATAAGTGATTGATTTCATGATTAATAGTATTGATCAGTTCATTATTATCTCGAATTCTCCATAAATAAATACCTATATGTGTGTTCTCAGTATTAAAGAATGTTTTCTCTAGAAAATTCTTTACATCTTCTGTGTCTCATATGTCAGCGGAATGCAGGTATCATCTCGTTCTATTATCATTCGGTACTGAGCCTTGATTATTCGGAAGAAACTGGACAAAATCCTTGATTCGAGACATAAATAAATCTTCAAGCTCCTGTCTTTCAGATTGAACAAGACCAAGTTGATATATTTGTTTTCTAGCTGACTCTATCACCATCTGATATGCTTGATCTAGTATATTGTCAGAATTTGATAAATTGAGTATCCCCCTAGCGCGTACTTGGGCATTATTTCATGATCCTATATTTATTCAAGGAACTGCGTTATTTCTTCAAGATGTATTTCTTGCATTAGTTAATATACGACTACTATATACTAAATATTCAATCATTGCAAAATTCCCCCATTCTTTCGAATAGGGGAATTTTTAAGAGCCATTACTTCGTCTCCTCTACCTCCGCCTCCACTGAGCCATCATCATTCTTTTTCTCAGTAGCATCTGCCTCTGGAGTAGCAGCTGGGTCTCCTGCGTGAGCATAGATCGCCTGTCCGATCTTCATCATGACATCTGAGAGAGCCTTGGTTGCTGACTCGAGTTCGTCCTTCGATGCGTCCGCTTTTGCGAGAGTAGTCTTGAGTTCCTCGAGCTTGGCTCGTGCCTCAGTCCCATCTGCCTCTTCGTACTTATCCTTGTTTTCATCGAGTGTCTTCTCAGACTGGTAGACCATAGAGTCGGCATGATTGCGAGCTTCGATCGCTTCTTTCTTTTTCTTGTCTATCTCACGATTGGCCTCAGCTTCTTTGATCAGCTTCTCGACCTCAGCGTCTGACATACCCGTTGAGCCCTGTACAGTGATCTTCTGTTCTTTGCCAGTTCCCTTGTCCTTCGCCGTGACATGGAGTACACCAGATGCATCGATGTCGAGCGTCACCTCGATCTGAGGGACACCACGAGGAGCACCCGCGATACCCGAGAGGATGAACCGTCCGAGTGACTTGTTGTCTCCTGCCATCTCACGCTCACCCTGGAGGATGTGGATCTCTACTGAGTCCTGATTGTCCGCAGCGGTCGAGTAGACCTGAGACTTCGAGCTTGGGATCGTCGTGTTGCGTTCGACCATGCGAGTCATCACGCCACCAAGCGTCTCGATACCGAGTGAGAGTGGAGTCACATCGAGGAGGAGGACATCCTTCACATCACCCTGGATGATACCAGCCTGGATAGCAGCACCGAGAGCGACTGCCTCATCTGGATTGACGGTTTCATTTGGTTTTTTTGCGAAGAACTGTTCTACTTTCGCCTTCACCATCGGTACACGAGTCGATCCACCGACGAGGATGACCTCGTGGATCTGAGATGGCTGGAGACCGGCGTCGGCCATCACCTTGCGACATGGCTCGATAGAGCGTTCGACGAGATCCGCGATGAGCTCTTCGAACTTGGCACGAGTGATCGTGATATTCATATTGCTCGGGACTCCATCGTTCATCGCGATGAATGGCTCGTTGATCTCTGTAGATGTCGCTGATGAGAGCTCGATCTTCGCCTTCTCAGCTGCAGATCTCACACGCTGGATCGCCATAGCATCCTTGCGAAGATCGATCCCAGTATCTTTTTTGAATTCTGCCATCACATACTCGAATATCGCTTGGTCGAAGTCATCACCACCGAGGTGAGTATCTCCGTTGGTCGCGAGTACTTCGAATGTTCCCTCTGATCCGATTTCTAGAATAGAAATATCGAATGTACCTCCACCAAAGTCATACACTGCTACCTTCTGATCCTTGTTCTTGTCGACACCGTAGGCGAGGGCTGCCGCAGTTGGCTCGTTCACGATACGCTTGACATCGAGACCCGCGATCTTACCCGCATTGATGGTTGCCTGACGCTCTGAGTCATTGAAATATGCTGGAACAGTGATAACTGCCTCAGTTACCTTCTGTCCGAGGAACTTCTCTGCATCTTCCTTGAGCTTCATGAGGACTTTCGCTGAGATCTCCTCAGGCCGTACTCCCTTGCCCTCCCACTCGATGAGACATCCTCCGTCAGATCCTTCAGTGACTTTGAACGATGTATTCTTGAGCTCTTCAGTGACCTCTGAGAACTTGCGTCCGATAAAACGCTTCGCAGATGAGATCGTGTTGGCTGGGTTCGTGACCGCTTGGCGACGAGCTGGCATACCGACGATGGTTTCGCCTTTTTTGCTCGCGACGACCGATGGAGTTGTACGTCCTCCTTCGCTATTTGGGATTACTTTTGCTTGGCCACCTTCCATGAAGGCGACACATGAGTTGGTTGTACCGAGATCGATACCGATTATTTTTCACATATATGATTAGGATTAAGAAATATTATCCATATAGGATATGGAGCATATTATCAGAATTTTTCTTCCTGTCAAAACTTTTTTAGCACTTTTTGTGTTTAAGTGCTAATTTTGTTTAATTGATGTTATCATAGTCTTATTTTTGACAAAAAATATGGAATGTGGAATACTATAATAATGGATTGAACTCTATCTGACATCCGTGAAAAAGTGATCATCGAAATGGCAAATGAATATAAAACAATATTTGAATTGTCCCCTACTGATACTCAACGAGTACTCAATAACTTGAGAGTTATGGATGATACATGACTCGCTCGAGAAATACTATTACTACAATACTATCATAGTGATACTCAGGCGATATATATGAGATGACTCACCAAAACTCTAGAAATAGCATCCGAAGAAGAAAAATTAAATAATAATCCAAATCTTATTCTTAATTTCTAAAATATGACAAATGATATACTAAAAGTAGATGAGACCTACGCTACGAATGACAAAGCAAAACAGTTTATCCTCTTACCTACATTTGAGAATTTTGCCAAATCAAAATGACATAATGAAAAATCTATTGCTCAGGCAAAAGAAGAAATATCAAAAAGATTTGGTCAGTTCAATGCGGAATGAATGAATGATCAACGATTCAAAATACTCTCTCGTACTATATCAAATATGATAGAGAGTGAGCTCTCTCGAGCAAAAAATAAACTCCAGGAACAATCCGGAGCTATGGTTGGTATAGAGCCAGTTTCAATACCAGCAGATACACAGATCCCTAACACTCTCCCGATTGCTGTACAGAAACCAAGTGATAAAATAAACCTTGGAACTACTCTCAAGGCCATAAATGTAAAAAAAGAAATACTTGCATCACTATAAAAATAATTTTTTACATAAAAACTTGAAAAAGGGAAATAAAAACTTATTATACATAATACACTTTATATACATGTATGAGTAGAACATTTCATCACGGAAGCCAAGGTGACTATCCAGAGAAAAATAGGATATATACCCCTACAGAAAATCGTCGAGAAAAAAATGAAGCAAGGCTCATAAAAAGAGTATCTGGAAATACTCCGCTCCCCTCATATCATGAGGTATATACGGAAATACTATCAGATGTACGAGCATCGTCATGATACTCTCTGAACATAAGATGACTCATACAATCAACCCTCGATGATATGTTCAGTGGTACTCTCGATATAACGAAACTCAATGATGGAGACCATCGTACATATTCAGCCTATACTCAGAGAAAAGTAGATCAAGTTCTTGCATATAAGCCAGCTCTTACACAACAATACTTGTGTAACACAGATAATGATATACCTTTGCTCACCTATGATCCTACTCCCATTCGAGCTCTGGAAATAAAAGAAAAAGAAATCCTGAAGACAAAGCTCTTTGCCATGTTAGCAGCTCTCATGCCTACTCGGGAATATACTATGATCCAGGATTTTATTAGAGAAATACTAGATACAATTCGTATAAAATCGATATACATACAAAATCTCATAGAATTAATAGTAAATATTGCTGTAGCTCATATCAATACAAAAAGAAAGTGAACAAAAAAATATATATAATACTACGCTATGACTCTCAGCTCTATACTAAAACTATCTCGATATACTCTTATCTACTTCTATCCGAAGGACGATACTCCAGGTTGCACACTCGAGGCACAGGACTTCACGGGGCTGGTACCAGATTTTGCGAAGCTCGCTATACAAATAGTCTGAGTATCCAAAGACTCGGAAATATCCCATGCGAAATTCTGCAACAAGTATGATCTCGGTATCACTCTCATCTCTGATATTGACGGCTCACTTCATGAACAGTTCGCAGTCATAGGAGAAAAGAAAAACTATGGCAAGGTCTATATCGGCGTGATCCGTTCCACTTTTCTCCTCGATAACACATGAGAAATTCTGAAAGAATGGAGAAATGTGAAGGCAACGGGACATGCAGAGAAGGTTCTGAGAGAAGTGAAAGAAATCATATAATCCTGACTGGCAAATAGCGAAAAGATTGGTATACTAGGCATAACCAATTTTTTTATGTCCAACCTCTTCAAACTCCACTCTCCATATTCACCAACGGGTGATCAGCCTGCCGCAATAGCCAAGCTCGTAGAGTCGATCCGATCTGGAAATGATTTCCAGACACTCCTCGGTGTGACAGGTTCTGGGAAGACATTCACCATGGCGAATATCATAGCAGAACTCCAGCGACCAGCACTCATCATGGCCCACAACAAGACACTTGCCGCTCAACTGGCTCAGGAGTTCAAGGAGTTTTTCCCAGAAGCTGCAGTCCACTACTTCGTGAGCTACTATGACTACTATCAGCCAGAGGCTTTTGTGGTAAAAAGTGGTACCTATATCGAAAAAGAAGCCACGATCAATGAAGAGATCGATCGTCTCCGACATGCAGCAACTGAGTCACTCCTCACACGCCGAGATGTTATCATCATCGCATCCGTATCGTGTATCTACGGTATCGGTGAGGTCGACCAGTATGAAGCTCAATGTCTCAAATTCCAGACGAATCACGAATATATCATCGAGAACATAATCCGAGAGCTCGTCATGGTACAATTCACTCGCTCTACTGCGGACTGGAAACCTGGTATGTTCCTCGTGAAGTGAGATACTCTGGAGATATGGCCATCATCGAGTGAGTCGATTATCAGGCTTGAGTTCTTCGGTGATACTCTGGAGCGGATCTCTCGTATCGAGCACCTCACGCACTATCTCATGGACGATATGGATGAGATTGTGATATTCCCGGCGAAGCACTTTGTCACGGAGAAGTGAGTCATCGAGAGCGTGATACCAAAAATAAAACACGAGATGGAGGAACAAGTGAAGTTCTTCACAGAACATGGCAAACTCGTCGAGGCAGAGCGGATCAAGATGCGAGTTGAATATGATCTCGAGATGCTCACCGAGACTGGCTATGTAAATGGTATCGAGAACTACTCGATGTATCTCGGGAACCGCAATATCTGAGAGCCACCAGCGACACTGATGGAATTTTTCCCAGAGGGATTTCTCACATTTGTCGATGAGTCGCATATGACGATCCCTCAGATCGGTGGGATGTATGCGGGAGATAGAGCGAGGAAGGAAAATCTCGTGAACTACGGATTCCGCCTGCCGTCTGCTATGGAGAACCGACCACTCCAGTTCCACGAGTTCGAGCAGAAGATCGGACAGACCGTATTCGTCTCAGCTACTCCATCCAAATACGAGGCAGCACACGAGAAAGTGGTAGCCGAGCAAGTAATCCGTCCGACAGGACTCCTCGACCCTGAGATCCAGATCGAGGATATGGAGTATATGGTGGACTCACTGATGCGCCATATTGCAGCCGCAACGGAGCGAGGAGAAAGGTCGCTCATTACAACCATCACAAAGAAGTCCTCCGAGGATCTCGCGACTTATTTTGCTGAGCATGGAATCAAGGTCAGATACCTCCACTCCGAGATCGAGACGCTCGAGCGTCTCGAGATACTGAGATCCTATCGTCTGGGTGAGATCGATGTCATCGTCGGAGTCAACCTCCTCAGAGAGGGGCTCGACCTCCCAGAGACCAGCTTCATCGGAATACTCGATGCTGAGAAGATCGGATTCCTGAGATCCAAGACCTCACTCCTCCAGATCATCGGACGAGCCGCCCGCAATGTGAATGGCTATGTCATCATGTACTCCGCAGGATGCAAGGAGTCAGTCGCGATGGTAGATGCGATAGCAGAGACCAATCGCAGACGAGAGGTACAAGTCAGTTATAATACAGCACATGGTATCACGCCTCGTACAATCATATCATCAGTGAAGGAGATATCGATCCCATCGAAAAAGACGGAAACATTCGAGTGAAAGGCAGTGATGGGTGATGTGAGTACCTATATAAAACGTCTCGAACTCGAGATGGATGTAGCGAGTGCCAATCTCGACTATGAGAAAGCAGCACAAATCCGAGATGAGCTTATTGGGATCAGGAAAAACAAGCGATAACTAGACTCGATTTCCTTTGATTTTTGATTCCCATTCTCATTTTTTCCCGAGAGCATTTTCTGCCGCATCTTGCTCTCATTTTTTCTTGGAGCTACCACGACCCTGTCCGAGCTCTACCGAGTGGAGTGACACAGAGATGAGATAGACCTTGTTATGATCAGCTCATATCTCCTCGATGACCTGGTAGATGGGAGTGATACCCCAGACCTCTTGAGTGAGCTCTTGGAGGGCAGACTTGGGATCGATGAAGAGTGACTGTTCGAGTATATGTGGGAGCGTTGAGTAGACATGTTGGAGGATAAACTCACTCGCCCTCTCGAATCCATGATCAAGATAGAGGGCTCCGATGATCGCCTCGAGTGTATTGGCGAGGATGTATGGGTTCTCATGTCCACGAGCATTGTACTCACCGCGAGATACCTGTATCGCGTGAGCAAAATGGAGTCTATGAGCAATCTGAGCCAGGTTGCGACCTCGTACGAGTGCTGAGCGGATATCGGTGAGTTCTCACTCCGGCTTGGCCGGGAACTCATGGAATAGTGCCTCTGTGATGACGAGTTCGAGAACAGCATCACCGAGATACTCGAGTCGCTCGTTGGACTCACTATATCCATCAGTGACCTCATTGAGGACAGATCTATGGACACAGGCGAGAGTATAGAGATCGGGATTTTTCGGCAGAATTTGGAGAGAAGCGAGCAATTGACTCACCTGAGATTCAAACTCTGGACGAGCAAATCGAATAGAGATACGAGACATAGGGAATATATATTACAGAGTGTATTCTATAGATTTTTTCTTATTTTCAAAACTCAAAAAATCCCCCATTTGCATGGGGGATTTTTTATGAGTATTATACTCCAGTTTTCAATATTCGGAATGTTCCATCAACTGCCTTGGGAATCAGAGTCTCTCGTTCTTTGAGGAATGTAGCCAGAGCTCAGTTGATGAATACCTTACCAGAGTCATCAGAAAATCGCTTGGTGAGCTCGATAGCCTCATTGACTGATACAGATGGTGGGATAGCCTCGCCAGTCCAATATATCATCTCTGTGAGAGATATCATGAGTATGAGGATATGCATTGTCGGAATCGTCTCGAGATCGAATCTGGGAGCTATGAGTGATATGAGTCCGATGAGAGCCCCTTCATGCTCTAACAGTAATCGCTCCATACCATCGAGATAGACCATATCGAGCGAAAGTGAGTGATCTCCGAGAAAATACGCACCATAAAAAATACCCCGATCAAATGGTGAAAGATGAACTCGTGCATAGAGGGTCTGCAGGAGGTATTCACGTGTCTGACGACGGGATATCATAGGAGTATCGATTAGATAATATGGATAAGTATGTTAAGGTGAATACATATCACACTAGTTATCAACTACATTCTCAGTTGCAAAAACTGAGACAAGAACAAAAAACAATTATGCTCGGATTTTTGTAGGAACCTTGCCACGACCCGTCTTGATACGGATGACTTGGCGTCCTTTGTATTGTCCAGTGATAGGAGATGCAAAATGAGCAAGTGCCATAGCCTCACCCGCAGCATTATACTGGAGAGAGATACCATCTTTGAGACGCTTTGCATTGAGCTTGAGCCATGCAGAGTATCGTTTCTTTCCTCGGACTTTTGAGAGTTGTTGTTTTGGAGCGAATGTCATATTATTGAGAATTTAGAACTTGGAACTTAGGATCTAGATCTTAGTACATGGAAACTGTTCTTATTTCTAAGCTCTCAGCTCTCATTTCTAAGATCTATAATTGGGGTCGATTAGACGACTGATACATAGAGATCACGGTATATACGACCATCGAAACGCACTCGACGCTTCTCAGCGAATGATACCATACCATCTACTGTAGCAAAGAGGGTGAAATCTCGTCCCTGCTCTACACCAGTACCTGGCCAGAATTTATTTCCTTTTTGTCGGATGATGATATTCCCAGCGATTGCTGATTGTCCACCGTAGATTTTTACGCCAAGTCTTTTGGCTTGCGAGTCACGACCATTGGAGGTCGAACCCATCGCTTTTTTATGAGCCATATTCGGTTGATTAGTTAGTGAGAGTTAGAGTTCTGGAGCATGAGAGACTATCGATTATTAGCATAACGAGCAAATGCCTTGTTTGCCTCAGCCATCTTGTAGACATCGAGTTTCTTTTTGACAGCAACTCCAGTCTCCGTAGCAGCATCAATGAACTCCTGAGCGAGAAAATAACAGAAATCCTTTCCGTCTTTGCCACGAGCGGCTCCGAGGATCCAACGTGATGCCAGAGCAAATGAACGACCAGGAGGTACATCCATCGGTACTTGGTAAATAGATCCACCGACTCGCTTTGGACGACATTCAACTTTTGGCATAGTATTATCTATTGCCTTATCGAAGATATCTTCAGGATTGTTATATCCCTTTTCACGGAGGATATCGAAGGTATTGTTGAGGATCTTGTGTGCAAGAGTTTTCTTACCATTCTTCATGATATAGTTGACGAACTTTTGGAGTCGTTCGTTTTGTGTTGAGAATGATACACTTCCTTTTGTACTCATATGAGTTGTAGTTAATAGTTGATTTTTGGTATTGAGATGAGATATCTCTGCTTATTGCGTATTATCGCATTATGCTATTTTTTTGCCTTTGGCTTCTTTGCTCCGTAGAGAGATCGAGACTGGTTGCGTTTGTCGACACCCTGACAGTCGAGGAGTCCTCGTACGATATGATATCGTACACCTGGCACATCCTTCACACGACCACCTCGGATCATCACAACACTATGCTCTTGGAGATTGTGCCCCTCACCTCCGATATAAGCGATTACTTCGTAGCCATTGGTAAGACGGATCTTTGCGATTTTTCGCAGTGCCGAGTTTGGCTTCTTCGGAGTACTCGTATATACCTTGAGACAGACTCCACGACGCTGAGGAGCGGAGAGAGGAGACATTACTTTTTTTAGAGTATTCTTGTTGAACTGGAGGGCTGGAGATTTGCTCTTTCGAGAGTTATCTTTTCGCTTTGAGCGGACGAGTTGACTGATTGTAGGCATGATAGAGAATTATGGAGAAAAATGAGAAGACGAGAGAGTATATTAACGCTTTGACCAAGATCCAGCCTTACGAGCCTTATGGAGACCTGGTTTCTTTCGCTCGACTTTTCGTGCATCACGAGTGAGCATACCTGCACCCTTGAGTGCCTGGCGGAGAGCTATATCTGCGAGAGTGAGTGCTCTGGCGATACCATGACAGATTGCCTGTGCCTGAGCTGATTCTCCAGATCCAGCGACGATCACATCGAAGTGGAAGTTCTCATACATACCAACTGTTTTGAGAGGCGAGTAGATAGTTTGGAAGAGATCTGCACGCTTGATATAAGTATCAATAGGAAGTTTGTTAACTGTTGATGCTCCCTTTCCAGCGTAGAGACGGACCTGAGCTACTGCTGTCTTGCGACGACCGATAGCGTATGAATACTGTTTTGTAGACATGAGTGATAGTTATTAGATTTGATTGGAGCGGGAGAGAATTAGATAGAGAGTTCTGTTGGCTTCTGAGCCTCATACTGATGAGTAGCGCCAGGTACAACTCGGAGTCTCTGGAGCATACCAGCTTGGAGCTTATTTTTTGGGAGCATACCCTTGATCGCATGCTCGAGGATATGAGCAGGATTCTTTGCTCGCATCTTGGTGAGATTTATTTCTTTGAGACCACCGAGATACTGTGAGTGAGAGTAGTACATCTTCTCTGTTTCTTTTTTTCCAGAGACAGCTACTTGAGCCGCATTGACGATGACGACGTAGGCACCATTATCGATATGAGCAGTGTAATCAACACGATCTCGACCAGAGAGCTTGCGAGCAATCGTAGTAGCGAGGCGTCCGAGATTTTTACCAGCTGCATCAACGACGAACCATGGGCGGTCTGTAGATGGGATTTGGGTTGAGAAGAGAGTTTTCATAATATTGGATTTTAGGGTTCTTATCTATTTTGAGTAAGAAAAGAAGGATTATACGAGTTCGAGCTTTACGAGGAGTGCACCATCACCCATTCTATATTTGAGAGGAGTGATACGAGTGTATCCACCATGACGATCCATATAGTTCGGAGCAATGACCATAACAGCACGAGAGGCTGCTTCTGTAAATACTTCAGGAGTGATATATCTGATCTTGTTGTACTCAGTAGTAGGACCCTTGGCCACCTCGATGAGACGGTCGATAATACCTACAATAGCAAATGCTCGCTTGTTAGTAGTGACAAGTGATCCATTCTCGAAGAATGATCCTACAAGGCTACGAACAACACTCTTTCGGTGTGCTTGATCTTTTCATTTGAAGTGGAGATTTTTTTTGACTCGGTGTCGCATGGGGAGAAATGTTAGATTGTGGAATAGTTTTGGATCTTGATTTAGTCATCTCAGAGGAGTTTGCAACCTTTGGTAGCGAGAGCTTCTCGTACTTCTGTCATTGCCTTTTTACCGAATCATTTGATCGATGAGAGCTTGGCTTCTGTACACTTGGTGAGGTGTTCGATAGAGAGAATATCTCCATTGACGAGTGCATTGAGAGTTCGAGGGGAGAGTCCCATGATTTCGATCGGAGTATAGCTCTCTTTTTCGAGATCAGCCTTGACCTCTTGTTTCTCGCGTTCGATCACTTGGCGGATATCAGCTATGAACTCGCCTCCAACCTGGAGAGCATCTTCATTGAAGAGTGCAAAGTATGATTCGAGCATCTTTCCTGAGAACTTGACGACATCAGATGGAGACATCACACCATTGGTCTTGATAACCATATCGAGAGATTCGAGATTGGTGATCTCACCGTAGCGAGTATCTGTAACATCGTATTTGACCGAAATCACTGGAGAGAAGTTCGCATCGACGAGGAGAACCGCCGTATCATCTTCACGATGCTTGAGCTCATCTATACTCACATATCCAACATTGCGTTCGATACGGATCTCAGCGGTGAAGTCGAAACTCGCATCAAGAGCGGTGATATACATATCAGGATTGTGGACTGTCACACCTGCTGGACACTTGATATCAGCTGCAGTAACCATACCACCTTTTTTCTTCGAGAGAGTGAGCCATTCGATACCTGAGTCAGATTTTTCGATGACGAGACCCTTGAGATTGAGGAGGATATCGATGATAGAATCATGAACACCTGGGAGAGTAGTATACTCATGAGTGACACCTGCGATCTTGACACCTGTAACACGAGTACCTGGAATAGATGAGAGCATCACACGGCGGAGAGAGTTACCGAGAGTGACACCATATCCAGCCGGAAGTGGACCAACAGTCAGACATTCTTCATTGATACCAGTAGCCTTTCGAGAGATCTTCGGTACGCCGATGAGTGAGTGGATAATGTGCATAGAGAGAAATGGAGAGAAGAATTAAACGCCTTATTACTTCGAGTAAAACTCTACGATACGCTGAATATCAATCATCTTGTCAAAATCACTAGGACCTGGGAGAGCATTCATGGTGATAGAGAGTTTCTTTGGGTCTACTGTAAGCCACGCAACACTCGTCACTGAAGCAGTTTCATTCTTTTTTGCGAATTCTCCGAACTCTTCTACGAGAGTTTTATAGAGAACTGACTCTTTGAGACGCTCCTTGATCGTGATGACATCACCGATACGAACCTGGTATGATGCGATATTAAGTTTTTTACCGTTGACGAGGAAGTGAGCATGACCGACAGACTGACGAGCCTGCATGATCGTACGAGCAAAGTTGGCTCTGAGGACGACATTGTCAAACCGAGTTTCGAGAAGTGTGATCATCTGTTCACCAGTCACTCCAGATATCTTGGTAGCTTTCTGATAGTAGCGAGCAAATTGTTTTTCTGATACAGCGTATTGGCGTTTTGCAGCTTGCTTTTTGCGGAGCTGTACACCGAACTCTGAGAGCTTGTTTCCTCGTTTTACCTCACGGTGGTTGTCTTCGAGATTATATTTCTCTACTCCAAAAAGGTTGTATCCTTCACGGCGGCAGAGTTTCATTTTTGGTCCAGTGTATCGCATACTTGAGAATTTATAATTTAGAATTGAAACGAGAAACTTATTTTAGAGTTTTCGAGCCTTACGCTTGCGGCATCCGTTGTGTGGAACCGGAGTGATATCGAAGATAGCATTGATATCGACACCTGCTATAGCAATACCGCGGACTGCCTGCTCACGACCTGATCCAATACCCTTCACATAGACATTAGCTTTCTCTACTGAGTGGAGAGTTTTTGCCTTGCCTACTGCATTCTCACTTGTGATCTGAGCAGCATATGGAGTTGCTTCACGAGCACCCTTGAATCCTGATGATCCACCAGTTGCCCAAGTGAGTACCTGACCATCGAGAGATGCGACGACCACATGAGTATTGTTGAGTGTCGCTGTGATGAAGATATTCACCTCTGGGATATTCTTGCGAGTTTTTTTTGATCGGCGGAGTTTTGGAGTAGCCATAGAGAGATTATTATGAGAGTTGGATTTTATGCAGTTCCTAGAATCTCACATAAGTGAGATTTTTCTGAGGAAAGGTATTTTTTATAAAACCTGAAGTTTTATGATTTGGATTATTTTTTCTTGTTCATGATCGCGACCGCTTTTCCTTTGCGAGTACGAGCATTGGTCTTGGTACGTTGTCCACGGACTGGGAGACGTTTTTTGTGACGAGACCCACGATACGATCCGATATCTTGGAGAGTCTTGATATTCGATGATATTTCTCGACGGAGATCACCTTCGATAACATATCCCTTGAGTTCCTCACGGATGAGATCGAGCTCAGCCTCTGAGAGTTCACTCATCTTCTTATTGTGAGCGATTCCTACCTTAGTGAGGATGACTTTAGCGAGAGATCGTCCAACACCGAATATATACATCAATGAGATTTCAGCATGTTTAGAATCAGGGAGATTAACTCCGGCAATACGAGCCATAGGTGGAATGTTAGAATTTTAGATTTGAAGTTTTATAGAGAGTATATTCTCAGGAATTACCCTTGACGCTGCTTGTGCTTTGGCTCATCGCATATAACACGGACAACACCCTTACGACGGATGATAACACATTTTTCACAGATTTTTTTGACGGATGGACGGACTTTCATGGGAAGAAAAGTTAGAGGAGTATTACGAGCTTAATCAGGGATGATACTGTATTTCTCATTCCTTGATTTGGATAGTGTGTGCGGGATTATCTGCGGTATGGTGTGGATCCTGGTGTACGAACTGGAGCGTTGGCGTTGGGCTTGCGGAAAGTAATCCGACCTCGAGAGAGATCATATGGTGTGAGCTCTACAGTGACAGTATCTCATGGGATGAGACGGATGAGATGTTTCTGCATCTTGCCACTCACGTAGGCCCTGATGACCATGTTCGAGAATTCTTCTGGAAGCTGTACCTCGAAGATAGCTCCGGGGAGCGACTTCAGTATTTTGCCTTCTACTTCGATTTTATCGTCTTTTGACATGATTTGCAGAGCTGGTAGAAAATAGCTGGCGAGAGTATATATAAAAGAAGAAAGAATGCAAATCTATTTTTAAATAAACGGTTTGGTGCTGTCGGATGCGTATACACCTGGGAAATATGAGAGCACAAAATGTGAACTACTTACGTTGTACCATCTTGTAAAACTCAAGTGTATCTCCGATCTCGATCGTGACATCTCCCTTGAAGTTGATACCACACTCCTCTCCTTCCTCGGCCTCGATCACATCGAGTGGTCACTTCTTGAGATTGGCAACTTCTCCTGATCCGACCTTGGAGTCTGATCGGATAACTCGGACCTTGGACTTGGGCTCGATACGACCAGTATCCACACCGAGACCGACGATCATCATGGACTTGTTTTTGCCAGTATAAAATATTGCCTTGGCAGTAGCAGATCCGAGCTCTGCCTCCTCATAGCGGATATCGATCATACCCGTGATGATAGATTCGACCTTCTCGAGGACATGATAGATGACTTTTTTGTCGATAAACTCGATCTTGGACTGAGAGAGTGCTGACTTCGCCGCTGGGAGTATACCGACATTGTATGCGATGAGGAGTGCCTGTGAGGTACCTGCCATCATGACATCTGACTGATTGACATCACCGAGAGCTGCATGGATAAATGTGACTTGCGTCTCAGGAGTCGAGAGCTTGCTGAGTGATGCCTTGAGTGCCTCGAGTGATCCGCCGGTATCTGTTTTGAGCACCACTTTGAGTTGCTTGAGTGCTCCTGACTTGAGTCGACCCATGAGCATAGCGAGTGATGCTCATTCGAATGCGTGGATCGATTTCTTATTTTTCGCAAGAGAGTATTCCTTGGCTCTGGTAGTCGCGATCTCTGGAGTCGAGACCACTTGGAGGATATCTCCACCCTCGACCACTCCTGATAGACCGGTTATCTGGACTGGTGTCCCTGGTCATGCAGACTCGATATTTCTGGCCTTATAGTCCTTCAAAGTACGGACACGACCTGAGACTCCTGCACAGACGATATTATCTGTCTTATGGATAGTACCCGTATTGATGAGGATCGTCGCCACAGATCCGAGCTTGGCATCCATATGTGCCTCGATGACCGTCGCCACCGCTCCACGATCTGGATTGGCCATGAGCTCGAGCATCTCTGCCTGGAGCAATATCATCTCGAGGAGTGTATCCATACCGAATCCAGTATGAGCTGAAACTGGTACTACAACCGTCGTCCCTCCCCAATCCTCTGGCTGGAGTCCTTGCTCTGCGAGTTGCCCCTTGATCATATCGATATTGGCTCCTGGTTTGTCCATCTTGTTGAGTGCGACGATGATCGGGACTCATGCCTCTTTCGCATGATTGATCGACTCGATAGACTGAGGCTTCATCCCCTCGTCTGCCGCGATGACGATGACCGCGATATCCGTGAGCTTGGCTCCACGAGCACGCATGATGGTGAACGCCTCATGTCCTGGAGTATCGAGGAACGTGATCCGCTTGTCATCTTTGGTGACCTGGTAGGCTCCGATTTTTTGTGTGATTCCTCCTGCCTCCCCTGATGCGATCGTCGATTTGCGGATATAGTCCAGTATCGACGTCTTACCATGGTCGACGTGTCCCATCACCGAAATGATCGGCGAACGAGTGACCCAATGCGTCATATCATCCTCATGGATGAGGTCTGCGATATTACCATCCATCAGATCAGATACTGATACATCCTCAGATATCTCTTTGACGATCTTGATACTAAAGGCCTCTCCGATGAGAAAACAGGTATCAAAGTCGATCGGAGCATTGAGCGTGACAAGGACTCCGTTTTTCATGAGCTCTCCGATCACCTTGACTACAGATACTCCGAGCTTGTCTGAGAACTCCTTGACCGAGATCATATCTCCGACAAATACCTCCTGACCGGTACGATCCACGAGAATCTGTTTCACATCTTCGAGTGCTTTTTGTTGTTTTTTGGATTGCTTGTGTCCTCGACGAAACGATCCATCATCTGCATCTCATCCGACACTTTTGAGGGATTTCTTTTTGTTCGCATCATAGTCACGAGCCCCTCATTTGCTTCACTTCTTCGCAGTACCATCACGAGATGGTGTCGAGAATCCGATATCACGCTGGAACATCGGCTTCGATGAATCACGCAGTCGAGCTGGACCGGTTGCTGCTGGAGCGGTGGTACCAGCTGGTGATGGAAAAGGACGAGGCGAAGAACCCTGAGGACGAGGTGGACGAGCACCACGACGCTCCTCTGGTGGGAGCTGCATCACAGGACGATTCTCGAGCGGACGGAACCCCGTAGACACCTTTTGGAATGAGATGAGTGGCTTCTTCGTGGCATCTTGCTCACGAGCAAGTGGAGAGTTGGTGGCTGCTTGATTTTTCATCATCGATCGCATGAGTCCCTCACCCGCATGCTCTCGTGATACGAGTCGAGCGGTTGGTCTCTCGTCCTCAGATACACTCGGTGAAATCTCTGCAACTTCTACAGTTTCAGTTTTTTCGATTTTTCGAGCGATGATTTTTGGTTTGGATACTGTCTCCTCTACTGGCTCTGATGGAGTCTCAGTTGGTTTTTTTGCCACTACTTTTGGCTTGATTTTGAGGACTTTTTTGTCTCCTGATGTACTCTCTGTCTGAGAGATATTGGCGTAGTAGTCGTCCTGGATATCGTCCTTGGATGTCGTCATGCGGGTGATGGGGTTATTGTATGGAGAGGAGATCATAAGGCTTCTCTTTTACTACAAAAAGGTCGACTTCGGTACTACCGAGAGACGCCTATCTAGTAACGCATACTGGAAATGTAAGAGAAGAATATTGAAAAGAGGGGAAATGTCAAAAAAGAAAAATGAGAGCAAAAGCAGAGTCCAATATACACAAAAAAGAGATAATTGATATTCTGTAAGATTTAATGTACTTCATTTTTTAATGATACTCCTATGATAACCTTTCGAAGAATCTATGAACTCATATTCAAGTCGTTTCGGATGCAAGCCACTAGACACTTTCTCGATGAATTCACCAAAGAACAGCTACATGAGATGATTATTCTAAGGCACTATTTGGGCTACTGATTTTTTGTGAGCCTCGTATATATTCTCATAGTCATTGTACTATTCATCAATATTTATTTTGTATTCCCGCATTATCCTTAACCACTTTTTAAGTATCCAATACTCTCAATACTCATTTTAATTGCTATGCTCAGAGTCTATAGTAGTATCCGGTATTTATATTTTTTTCGAAAAATCCATAGTAGAACTACTATACTCACAGGAAGACACGATATTGTCTTTATAAAAGAGGACCTCAAGAAGGTATTTATCTCATTCTTCGACTAGATTACCACGAGTTATATCCTAATGATATTCATTACCCTGTTCAATATTTACTATTCCCTCTATTTGGACATCAGGGCCTCAAGCATCACCACTGTTTGGGAAGTTATCTTTTATGGGGTTCAGATTTATCTGGTTCACTACTACCAGAACCAGATGATCAATCTCGAAATGGAACGTGTGATCATAGTAACTAATCATATCTACTTCATCGATCAAGTAGGCATCTATAAAAGGAGGGAGAGTATAAAATGTGTCAATAATGTCCCAATTATCTCAAGTAAGTATCAATGATTTTTTGGAGCACTGTTCAACTATGGGGCAATCGAGATTGTGATCAAGTGAGATACTCCAGCTCTCGCCATCACTTATCATATGTGCTATATGGATCAGCCGATCGAAACCGTGAATCAGATAAACATCATTATAGAACCAAAGCATTTAGTGATAGTGCCAAGTAAAAGTAGTGAAATAATACTGTGAGATAAGAGAAGGGCAGTTATGAATTAACTAATCAATACATTTAAAAAATTATGAAAAGAAGAAATAATAACTATATTGTGGCTACTTCTTAATTTTTATAAAATGAAAAAATACATACTTATTATTATTGTCCTATTTTTCACAATGCAGACATATGCCCTATCAGAATGAGAAACAGCTACGTATAAAAAATGGGCAATTCAAGAACCAAAAATACGTGAATTTGAGTTTCAAAAAAAAGATTGTATTGGAACAACAAGTGACTTTAGCGGAACTTGAGATCTCCTCAGTAGTCTAGTATTAGATTCGATATTTCGAGGAAAAATCATAAAAGAACAATATTGATCTGATCATATAACTCGGCTCAATGATATCAATCTCGTCATAGATTACACTCCTGAATACCTTATAGGACTCGATAAGAGTATAACTAAAAAACTACAAAAAAATTTTTATGTATGATATCTCTGTAATATATGAAAAAATATTGATATCGTTGCTGGTAATTATTCATCCAAATGAAGATGAAGCAAGGTTCTCATTCTACGAAAAGGTAATGTAATTTCAGTACTCCCAAAAAGTATACAATTATATAATAAAAGTGCTACATGAGCAGGTGTAAGTCATTGTGAAGCAATAGCAAAAAATAATGTGAGTTTTAACTGGTCATGCTTTGTATGACTTGCAACTGATACTAACTGAGTAATCTGAAGTAAGAAAAAAACATATACCATCTCTCTTAAAACTGGAAAAATAGTACAGATACGATCATATAATGAGTAACGCTAGATTAATATTCATTGTAGCTCTTCCATGGAAATAATCTCGTATATATCCAGTATTATTCAAGGTTTACCTTCTTATAAGATAAAACCTCCTCAAATTACTTTGAGGAGGTTTTATCTTTATGGACAACTATCCATTCTTCTGACTACCGTTTTTCTTGCGGTCAGTTTCTGTGAGCCACTTCTTGCGGAGACGGAGTGACTTCGGAGTGACCTCAACATACTCATCATCACCGATATAGTCGAGACAGTCCTCGAGAGTCATCTGGCGGATCGGAGTGAGACGGATCGCCTCATCAGTTCCAGAGGCTCGCATATTGGTGAGCTGCTTGTTCTTGGTAGGATTTACCACGAGATCAGATCCCTTGAGATGCTCACCGATGATCATACCTTCGTAGATCTCAACAGCTGGCTCAACGAGGATCGGTCCTCTATCCTGGAGATTGAACAGAGAGAACGCCATAGTCATACCACCACATGCAGAGATCATAGATCACACAGATCGCTTCTCGATAGCTCCCTTATAGTCCTCATAGTGATCGAACGATGAGTAGATGATACCCTCACCCTTGGTCTCGATGACAAACCTGGAACGGAACCCGAGGAGTCCTCGAGTCGGTACATCGAACTCCATACTCGTGACACCGTTTACAGTATTCATGTTTTTACAGATTCCCTTGCGTTTTCCGAGCATCTCGAACACTGTTCCAGATGCAGACTCTGGTACCCACATGACGACTGACTCGATTGGCTCTTGTTTTTTGCCGTCTACCATATGGAATATGACTTGTGGAGCACCGACCTGGAGCTCGAATCCCTCACGACGCATCGTCTCGACGAGGACTGAGAGGTGGAGTTCTCCACGACCTGATACCTTGTATGAGTTACCGTCAGATCCATCGAAGTCGATCTTGAGTCCCACATTCATCTCTGTCTCCTTTTCGAGACGATCTCGGATCTGGCGAGATGTGACGAATTTTCCTTCTTTTCCAGCAAATGGAGAATCATTTACCATGAACTCCATAGTCAGAGTCGGCTCATCGACGGTGATAGGAGGCATCGCAACACACTCTGGATCCGCACAAACTGTCTCACCTACATAGATATCGGGGATACCTGCGATCGTGATGATGTCTCCAGCAACTCACTCTGCGACCTCCATCTTTTTGAGACCGAGTGAGGTGAGCACCTTCGAGATCTTACCCGTTCGGCGAGTACCATCATTGGCGATGATCGTGACGACTTGTCCGACCTTGGCCGCTCCATCGACGACACGACCGATACCCATACGACCGACATAGTTATCATACGCGAGGTTGGCGATCTGCATCTTGAGTGGTTTTGTCACATCATTGGCAGCAACAGCAACCTGCTCGATAATAGTGTCGAATAGTGCTGAGATATCCGTCGCCTCATCAGACATATGACGCTTGGCGATACCGTCACGAGCGATCGCATAGACGATACGACCGTCAGTGATATCGAGTTGCTCATCTGTAGCACCGAGTTGGACAAAAAGATCGAAGAGCATATCCACCACCACCTCTGGCTGAGCCGTAGGCTTGTCGATCTTGTTGATGACGATGATTGGCTTGAGACCGAGTTCGAGAGCTTTTTTGAGAACAAACTTCGTCTGTGGCATAGGGCCCTCGTACGCATCAACCACGAGACATACGGAGTCAACCATACGGAGCACTCGCTCGACCTCAGAACCGAAGTCCGCATGTCCTGGAGTATCTACGATATTGATTTTGTAGTCACCGTATTGGACGGCCGTATTCTTGGCATAGATCGTGATTCCTCGTTCCTTTTCTTGGTCGTTGGAGTCCATGATCGTCGTTCCGACATCCTCGTTCTCACGGAATGTGTTGGTCTGTTTGAGGAGGGCATCGACGAGAGTTGTTTTACCGTGGTCGACATGGGCGATGATCGCTACATTGATATATTTCATTGGGGGAAAAGAGAGAAAAAATAGAAAAATGAGCCAAAACTGGCTCGAATTCGCGTGGATTATACCAAAAAATGAAAAAAAGCAAGTTTTTATGAAAAGAAAGTTGACTATCTTATTTAAATACATGTAAAATTGATTTTTATTTAAAAATGATTATGGTATTAAAACGATTTATACTTTTATATTGAAATATGGATTCAATGAATGATATTGCTACATCCGCCGCAAATTGTCATCGGGCAATTAATGCACTTATGTGAGAATTTGAACGAATAGAATCAGAAAATCCACGTGGTATTGAATTATTTGAGAGATTCTTAATGCTTCATTCGGAGTTTTATTGACATATACTGACTCTTACATCTGAGGAATCATGAGAAGTAGATGGGGATTTTAGAGAAGAGATTCTAGAAGAATCTCAAAGATTAAAAGAAGTAGTGCATCATATAAAAAAAGAAAGAGGATTTTTAGAGGCATTAACTGGAAGGGTTATTGGTAGATCAAATCGGATGGCAGATTATTTTGCTAGATGTGTTGCTGATATTTTTGAATGATATGATATTGATCCACAGACAAACGAGATTTTCTTCATCTATGATTAGGGAAATTCCTTGTGAATTAGAGGTGATTTTTATATTATTCTCTTGCTCTTTTCACTCACATCTGCTACACTAGTCATATCCTAATTGATCATATGGCCAAAGAAATCGAACGACAGTACATCATCAATACCGAGCATCCAGAGTGGGAAAAGATGAAGCTCAGCCTCCCTCGCAAACACTATATCCAGTCGACGATCCACCGTGGTGAGGGGAACAAGCTCCGAGTACGACTCATCGAGGATATGCAGACTGGTGAGAGGTCTGCTGCGTTCACATTCAAGGTGAACAAAAACTCCAAAAAAGACGGACCTAATATCCGTGATGAATATGAGTGGGAAGTACCGTATCGCGTTGCTCTCTTCATCATGATAGGGCATGGTGAGGTCATCAAGACGAGATATGAATATATCCATACTGATGGGAAAAAGTGGGAACTCGACGAATACGAGGGCACCAATAGTGGGATCGTACTCGCAGATATCGAGCTCCAGGATGAAAATGAAAAATTCGAACTCCCAGACTGGATCGGTCAAGAGAGCACCAAGGAAAAACGCATCACGAATAACTCCTTCACCCTCCACCCATACGCGAACTGGTCAGAGAATGAGAAGCTGTGGTACGCGAGCCTGAGGAAGCGGAAATAGTTTTGACAAATCATCCTCTCTCTATACTATCATCATATGAATATCTGTTTTGTTTTGGCATACCTGCTCCCCGTACCACTACCGACTCTCAGTAGGTAATTTGTCATAACCAAAACGAAATATCCCCCTCCAGAGAGTCATATGCTACGAGGGGGATATTTTATTATTTTATAATACATCCATATATGGATATGCTCAATGCTCAAGACTTCTTGCTCTATAGTGATCTCTGTCGAGTCACTTCGAGAACCCTAAATATATCAAATATAACGAAAGAACAAGTAAATATTCTCATTTCTCTCCGTATGAATGGTATATTTCCAGTTGAATCAATATCAGGTCGAAGCTGGAAAATTCCATCAAAAAAACGCCAATGAGGAAAGCTTTCAAAATCATTTTCTCAGAAATTTTTCCTTGGTGAAAAATAGATTTCCCCTATACTCTCTATCATTAACTCACATATCCTATGCTAAGGCTCTCTACTCTCCCATTCAAAACTCAGAAATCTATCCCATCAGGATCAGACAACCGTGGTACCGGACTCCTCCTCCAGGCTGGTTTCATACGTATGACACTCGCTGGAGCGTACAACTATACCACTCTCGGACTGAGAGTACTCCGCAATATCGAGGAAATAGTCAGGGAGGAGATGAACGCGATCGGATCATCAGAGGTGCTCCTCACAGCCCTCGGGTCAAAAGATGCCTGGGAAAAGACTGATCGCTGGAACTCGGTCGATATACTGTTCAAACTCCCAGTAGCTGAGTGAAAAGAATACGCTCTCAATCCGACTCACGAAGAAGTGGTCACACCGCTCATCGGCGAATGGATCCAGTCGTACAAGGATCTCGAGAACTGCTCCGTATACCAGATCCAGACCAAGTTCCGCAATGAAAAACGAGCCAAGTCAGGACTCATGCGAGGTCGAGAATTCCTCATGAAGGATATGTACTCGTTTCATAGAACTCAAGAGGAGCTCGACACCTATTTCGAGGTCGTACACGGAGCCTATGATCGAGTATTTGAAAGATTAGGATTGGCTGACTCGACGCACTACACATTTGCATCGGGTGGTGACTTTTCGAAATACTCATACGAATTCCAGACAGAGATCGCGATCGGTGAAGATGAGATATTCGTCTGTAGTGCCTGTGGTCAGGCTCACAACAAGGAGATCATCGATGAAAATAACTTCGTCTGTGTAGAATGTGCACACACCATCTGCGATCGTCGGATTGTATCCGAGTCTGCCAATATATTCAAGCTCGGGTCTCGGTTCTCCGATGTGTTCGGCCTCAAGTATCAGGATACCGATGGTCAGACGCGAAATATCGTGATGGGATGTTATGGTATCGGAGTGTCTCGTCTGATGTGACTCATCGCTGAGAAGTTCGCTGATGACAAGGGACTCGTCTGGCCAGTAGAGGTATCTCCAGCGACTCATATCATCATCGTGATAGGAGATCATCTCGCAGGGGCTCGCAAACTCGCAGAGCAAATCGAATCAACTGGTGCCACCGTACTGATTGATGATCGCAATACAGGATTCGGACAGAAGGCGAGTGATGCAGATCTATTCGGTATTCCGAATCGTATCATTCTCTCTGACAAGACAATCGAAAAATGAGGATATGAGCTCAAAAAGAGAAGAGAAAATGAGGGAGTAATAATATCTATCAAATAAACACAGTAACTATAAAAAACCAGCCAATATTACATACCGGGGAAGAAAAAATAGCTGATCTCGGTCATGCCATAGAGGAGCTATCATCAGGAGTACCTGTATTGATAACACGAGTACCCGCACTCGCTGCACTCCTCACACCAGAATTACTCGCAAGAGTATGAGAAGATCCTACTATAAAACCATGGACTGAAAAGGCCAAAGCAGAATTCGTAAAAGTAATGTATGCCGCTTATCCAAAGACTGAAAAGTAATAAGAAATAGATCCTAGAATCTAGATTCCTGCATACGCAGGAATGACAGAAACCAAGATGACCAAAACAATATGCGTAAACTCTTCCTCTTCATACTCGTATCAGCAATGCTCCTCATGACTCCATGGGTGATCATCTCTGTGTCTGAGTCAGACAGAGTCTATCGGGATATTGAGACGATACCCACTCGTGAGGTCGGGGTCGTACTCGGGACGACACCTGGAGTCTGATGATCGAATCTGTTTTTCACGACTCGTATCGAGGCTGCGAAGGAGCTCTATGAACGCAAAAAAATCTCCCATATCATCGTCTCTGGAGATAATAGTGACAAGAGCTACAATGAACCCGAATATATGCGAAACGCACTCGTGAAGTCAGGAGTACCAGCGGATGCTATCACGATGGATTATGCCGGATTCCGTACGCTCGACTCTGTCGTGAGAGCGAGTGAGGTATTCTCTCTCACAGGAGGATTCACGATCATATCCCAGCCATTCCATATAGAACGAGCTCTCTATCTGGCAGAGGCTAATGGGATCGATGCAATCGGGTATGGAGCGGCCAATGTATCACTCGAGTATGGACTCTACGCCTATATCCGTGAGATCCCAGCTCGCTGGCTCGCTCTCTATGATGCGTGGTTCGGGACTGAGGCAACAGTACTCGGAGACAAAGAAACAATTGGGAACTAGTGAAATATCAATACTCCTATCTGCGGAACACATTGATCCGTACTATACATCCAAGGATTTTGGATCTTATTTTCTCTTATATCAGTAATGACTGGTTTATGAAATGTCGCATCAAAAAGATATGATGATCCATCAGATATAAACTGAAATACTCCAGCTTTTCCATAAGATCCAAATGTATCAAGAGCATGAATAATTCTATCTTCACCATCATATCCAATAGTAAACCAATCCTTGATAATATCACTATAGATCATATATGTGGACTTATCGTGATTGATAAAAATCATGAGCGGATAGGTATCTACACTATTGCTCCCTTCGGCATGATTATCGAGATAGTGTCTATATGATAGAGCGTATTCCATGGCCGTGGAAGCGGATGGGGTTTTCATGAAATTCATCTGAGCATCACATGCTTGTTGCGTGGGGGTGCTCAAGTATTGAGCAGTGTATTTGACATTACGCATAACACTCGATGATACTAGCGAACTATCAGGATGTGATGCTACACCCGTTCATCATAGTAATACTGGTATTATTCTCATAATTTTATTGAATTATTCAGCTTCCAATAACAACATCGCCTATATATATAACACATACTTGTCATATAGCTATTGCTCGTTGTGGGAAATTAAATATAACTTTTATTATATTTTTGTCAATTATAATTTCACATTCTTGATCTGCTTGTCTGTAGCGAATTTTCGCATTATATTTTTTTCATTCAGTGAGATCAGATCCGACCCAGTCCACGAGTACACAATATGATGTGAAGAGGTGGAGATCAGCCTCTCCTCCTACCGTGATCGTATTCGCAACCGTATCCTTGGCAGTGACAAAAAGAGCGGGCCCACCACCGATCTCGATCCCCTTGCGTTGCCCGATCGTATAGCTATAGGCTCATCCATGTATCCCGACTACTTTTCCAGTTTGATCGTGGATATTCCCTGGTTTTTTTGGGAATCGTTTTTCGAGGAATTCTTTCATCGAGACTTTTCCGATGAAGCAGAGTCCCTGACTATCTTTGCGATCAGCATTTGGAAGTCCTGCCTTTTTTGCGATCTCTCTGACCTCTGACTTCTCAAGATCTCCGATCGGGAATAGGGCGTGCGAGAGCTGGAACTGAGAGAGTCGCGAAAGAAAATAGGACTGATCCTTGAGAGGATCGACTCACTTGAGGAGCTGATCATCCTGAACTCGTGCATAGTGCCCCATAGCGATAGTGTCAAATCCGAGTGAGAGTGCCTCTTCGAGGAAGAGATCAAACTTCACGAGATTATTACAAAATACATCAGGATTGGGCGTATGCCCGATCTCGTACTCACGGTAGATATAGTCCACGATCCGTCTCTCATATTCCTCTCGGTAGTCGAAAGTATAGAACGGGAGTCCGAGATATTCAGCGACTTTTTTTGCCTCTTCGAGATCGACTCTCGTCGGACAAGTCGGATTCTCCTCGTCAAGGTAGTTGATCATATATCCACACGACACCTCATGCCCCTGTTCTCGTAGAAGCCAAGCAGAGACTGCAGAGTCAACACCTCAGGAAAGTCAGACGAGGATTTTGGACATTATTTGGATGAGAGATTATCGATTATTTCTTGCCAATTTTTCACACGATAGAGGTTCGGATGATCGAATATGATATCACGATTCCATGGCTTCTCGAGGAGGATGACTGAGAGTCCAGCATCTATCATATCTCTCGCATTATCGATATGATCATCGATGAGTAGGGTGATACCGAGATTCTTGCAGACGCTAGACTTCGGGAGTGACTCGCTACTATAGTGATTGACGAAGTGGAGGTCAGAGAGAGAAATATGAGGAAAGTGGTATGATACCCATTCTATAGTCATTTTTCTTTTTATAGGATCATTGCCATTGCGAGCAGTGATAATGGCACATTGTGCTCCATGTTGCATCAAGAGATTCACTCATTGAAGGCTCTTCTCTACAACCATGGTATCCTCTGGTTTTTTGATACTGAGATTGTACTGATGCCATATATCGATCATCTCATCGCGTGTCACGCCGAATGACGGATCATCGAATATATCATGGATAATAAAATCCTCCGTAGTCTGACAAGAGATAAGCCTACCAGCACTATGAGCGATTTGCAACATTCCTGCAAAAGTAGACGCAAGTGTCTCGTCAAGATCGAGTCCTATCTGTGTATGCTGGGTAAATATATCCTGTGGGAGCATTATCCGAGATGGTTACGGGTACTATTTTCAGATATTCTTTGCATAAAAAAATCTTCAAGAGGTATATCAAGATCTCGGATATGCATATTGGCGACGAGTCGTCCCTCACAAATAATGCCAAAACTATCACAAATAGTCTCTACATCCGAGAGGATATGGGTATTAAAAAATATGGTTTTTTTTGATTTTTTGAGTTCGAGCATGAGATCCTTGACCATCTTACGACCGATCGGATCAAGTCCACTCATTGGTTCATCGAGAAATATGATATCTGGATCATGGAGTATTGCTTGGGCGAGTCCGATACGCTGGAGCATTCATTTTGAATAGGTATTGAGTCGCTTACTGCGAGCTTCTAGGAGTCCTACTTTTTCGAGTGCCCAGGTTTTTCGCTCTTCGAGTTTTGCTTTTGATAAGGCGTAGAACTTCCCATTGAATTCGAGAAACTCATCTCCAGTCAAGTACTTGTAGAGATAGGTATTCTCTGGCATGAATCCGATTCGTACCTGTACAGTCGTATCTCGTGGTGACTTGCCAAGTATCTCGATACTCCCACTGGTCGGCTCGATGATACCGAGGATCGCTTTCATGGTAGTCGTCTTGCCGGCACCATTGGGCCCAAGGAATCAGAATACTTCTCAAGACTTCAAGTTCAATGAAATATCATGGAGAATTTCGGATTTTCCGATAGTTTTCGAGAGATGTTGGAGGGAGATGACTGACTGCATATATTATTGTTTGCGAATTTGGATACGAATCTCAGCGATATCATAACCGTCAGGAATACCTGAAACGGAGATATTCGACATCGGGAAGTCACAGAACATCCCAGTAGCATCATCTACGAGATGAGCATGTGTCGCATCATTGCACTCATAGTATGTCTTGCCATTGATCCCAGGGAACCGACGAAGCACTCCTTCCTCAGCCATTGCCTCGATATTACGATAGACGGTTGCTCGCCCGATTTTTGGCTCCTTGACCCTGACCTCATCGAATATATCATCCGCCGAGAGATGTCGGCAGGTACAGGTCGTACAGATGATATCACGATATTGGTGGGTTCTCATATAGTATCAAAAAATAAATTTTTTGGAAATCTTCGTTCATTCGGAAAATTTGAGCAAGCTCATTTTCCTCACTTCACTCGATTATGAGAAAAAGTCTCAAAAAAGCAACTTTTCTGTTAGGGGACTATTTAATAGAATATTTGTCGCCAAAAGAATCAACGAACATTCCATCTTCATGCCGCATCTTCTCATGCCACTCATCTGGATCTCCATAGTCAGCGAAGTCCCGATACCATCCATGAGCAAATCGAGGCTTGTGAGCCGACTTGAGTGGACACCAATACCTCTCAGTACGGGCACCGATCTCGACCGCATATGAAAACACTCCATTCACATAGCTACAATAAAGGCAATTGATCTTCTCCAGGAGATTGAGATAGTCGAGGAATCTGCGATCATAGGTGATGAACTCTGATCGTCTGACATGCGGGATGCCGTAGAGTGAAAACGCAACAAACTGATAGATACTGAGGCAGATATCGAGAAATACGGTCGGGATGATTATCCCATAAATGAATGGGATCGAGAGGATATAGCGAATATGGATCCACTTGGTCGGGATGAGATACTTGTAGAGTGGGGTTTTCTTGGCCTTATTATTCTTAGCAAACATCTCGAGGAATATCACCTTCTTTTGCTGTAAGATGAACCCATACTTCTCGGAGAGTCGGTCGTATTCTCATTTGAGATCATTATTGAGGGACTCTATTGCCGTGAGGATTTCTCGGATCTTGGATTGCATAGGGTATTAGATAAATGATATCGACTATTCTCCTGAACCGACGATCACCTTCGCATGACGCAGTACCCGATCTCGAAGCATATATCCTCGCTCGAACTCTTGTATTATTTTTCCTGA
The DNA here is from genome assembly GCA_014377305.1 of Candidatus Altimarinota bacterium. Taxonomy (GTDB): domain Bacteria; phylum Patescibacteriota; class Gracilibacteria; order BD1-5; family UBA2023; genus JABFSX01. The sequence continues at coordinate 49,818 of JACMPW010000007.1, forward strand.
TTCTCCTGGCATCTCGGTCATCACATCGTGACGATCTGGATCAACCTCTTGTCCCACAGAGACGAATGCCATCACTCCCTGTGACTCGAGGAACTTGGCAAATCCTGCGAGCACAGAGCGGATCCCATCGACGAAACTATCTCACTCGACTCCTGTCTTGAGTGCGACAGCTCGTTCGAGATTATCGATCTGAGTGAGGAGTGGTGCGAGCATCTTCGCCGAGAGGAAAAATGCCATATCCGCCTTGTCCCGCTCGACTCGCATGAGGAGATTCGCATAGTCTGCCTGAGACCGAGCCAGTGATGCCTGGAGCTGAGCGACCTGTGCATCTCCATCAATCGGCGTATCTGTTCCGATACTATCAGTATCATCTGTTGCCTGCTCGGCGATCACCTCGAGTTCATCGACTATCGATGGATCTGATGGCTGTTGTGTTGGATCTTGTGTTGTCATAGTTACTATGTGTGAGGAATTATTGAGATAAAAAGACACCGAGATTCGGTATCTTTTTCACTGGACCGACTGGAGTCAGGGAGTTATACCGTTGGTGTCTTTGGAGCTGTAGCTTTTTTGACTACTGACTTTTTCACTGGACTCTTGGTAGTCTTGGCTGCTGGTTTCTTGTCAGGAGTCTTTACGACTACTGTTGACTGGAACTGTTTCTCTATCGTCTCATAGGTGGAGCTTAGCTCTCGGCGAGCGGTAGCAATCCAAGAGTCGATCGTGGATTCTGGGATCCCTGAGAACGATGCCGCTTTGGCTTTTGCATTCTCGAGAGTGGCCTCATGTGAGCTATAGTATTCTTGAGCAATTTTGAGGAGCTCTGCTTTTTTGGTAGTCCCAGCTTCTTTTGCTGTAGCGATATGAGAGGCGAGGCTACCCGAGAACCCTGATATTACAGATGAGACCTTGGATTGCAGATCGTCGAAGTTTTCGACATCATCGAAATTTTCTTTTGCGAATCATTTTACATCAGCGAATGCTGACTTGTGGATATCTACAATCTCATCAAAAAATGAATCAATATGAGATTTGGTCGGGGTAGCGAGCTTGGATGTACCAGCATCTTTGCGATATTTCATCGCGACAGCGAGTCCTGCAGCATATCCAGCAATGAGGGTGAGAAGTCGCATAAGTGAGAATTAGGATAGAGACAGTATATAGGAAAAGTTGATTTTTTCAAGTGTTTTATCTAGCTCAATTTTTCGCAACCAGTCTCCGTAATCAGATAATCATCCTCGATTCTGAACCCAATCTGTTCATCCGAGATATAGATCCCGGGCTCGATCGTGAGGACCATACCAGGAACGAGGAGAGTATCACGAGGTCCGACATCATGGACATCGAGTCAGAGAAAATGGGAGGTACGGTGTGGATAGTATTTTCGCGATAGTTTTGCAACCTCATCTTCAGTAGCATCTGGTGGAATGAGACCAAGATTTGTGAGTTCTTCATTCATCGCTACTCTCACGATCTGTTCGTACTCAGTCAGTGATATTCCTGGACTCAGGGTATTTTCGGCGATTTTTTTGACCCTATCCACTGCCTCATAGACGGCGAGTTGCCGAGGAGCAAAACCCGATACAGCAAATGTCCGAGTCATATCACTCGCATATCCCATATACTCTGCTCCCGCATCGATGAGCACGAGATCACCCTCTTCGAGTTGTCTCATATGAGCACTATAGTGGAGGACACAACTATTGGGACCTGATGCAACTATACTCGGATATGCCTCAGTCAGATGATGTGAGCGAAAAATACGAGCCACCTCAGCCTCGATCTCGTACTCATACATTCACGGTTGTAGTATGGACTCGATATGAGAAAATGCCTCCTGAGAGATACTGATCGCTTGTCGGATTTTCTCTATCTCGTCGGGGGTCTTGATGAGACGAAGCGAATGGATAATATCTCGGACAGCATCATCGTTTGTTTCTTTTTTGCCTGATCTATACAGTTCCAGATCACTCCTATCTCGGATATCTACAATCCCCGCAATACGAACTATCTCATTATCTGAGATCTTGTCAGATCCCCAGACTCTATCCAGGTCTGTGATCGCCTCTCGCCAGAGGATGATCTGATCTGAGAATATAGTCAAAATCAAACCTGGTACTGAGAGTCCTGTGAGATAGAGAAAATCTGAGTCTTGCCGAAATGGATAGTGGACATCTCCATTGCGGAGTGGTGCTATTGCTCCAGTGATCGTGATGAGGTGATCAGATGGGAGTTCAGCGATCAGAGCGGTGAGGTAGGAGTTCATAAAGAGATAGTATCGAATCTGGGATGAAATGCAATTGACAGAAAGAAAATTCCCACACTGTATGGCTACAGTCGGGGATTTTTGATACCTACACTCGCTCCAGTCTCACGACTGTCTCGATATGATGCGTATGTGGGAACATATCCATCGGGGTGATATCCGAGATGCGATAGAGTGGGAGGGTTGTTTTGGTTTCTTTTTTATCCTGATGAGCCTGATCTGCTATCATCTCAGTAGCATTGGTATCTGTCGTCTGATGACTCATATCTCGGCCGAGCATGATAGAGATATCTCGTACGAGTGTGGCAGGATTGCATGATACATAGATGATCTCACGAGCTCCGAATGCAAGAATATGGGGTATCGCACTCGCATGAAGTCCATCTCGTGGAGGATCGAGGATGATAGTATCTGCTTTGCCCTTTTCTGATGCGAATTGTTTGGCGAAGTCCTCGACTTTTGCATTGATGAATTCGACATTTGTGACACTATTTCTGTCCGCATTTTTTACTCCATCTTCACTCGATGAACTCACGAGCTCGACTGAGTACACTTTGGAAAAATATTTTGCGAGGAGGATACCGATCGTACCAGTACCCGCGTAGAGATCGAGGAGTACTCATCTCTTGTATTGTATAGAGTCGATGACTCGACCATAGAGCTTCTCGGCTCAGAGAGTATTGACCTGGAAAAACGACTTCGGCTGTATCTCGAATGTGAGCCCCAGGAGTTCATCCGTGATCGTAGCTGCCCCATAGAGGAGGACCTGATTCCCCTGTACGACATCCGCTCGACTCATATTCTCGAGATAGTAGACTGATGCGATCTCTCTGTATTTTTCGGACAGTTCTCGAACCATATTTGTGAAAAATTGCTCTCTTGTTCCCGTTATTCCCACTTTTTCTGTGTCCCAAGTTCCATTGACCGAGAATATGAGCATCATCTCTCCGGTCTTCTTCGCCCTCCGCACGACGAGATGTCGCCAGAATCCGATACCCGTCTTGGGATCATAGGTAGGGAGATCTGATCCGCGAGCATAGATATCAATATCGCGAAATACCTGATTCGTCAGCTCATCTGCGAGGACACAATACCAACAATCCTCGATCCGATCGAACTGTCCCTGCACATGGAATCCGAATCGGTAGTCATCGTGCATCCCCTCTCGCTCTGAGATATACTTGCCCCATGAGAACTCTACCTTGTTGCGGTAGTGCTCTGAGTCTGGTGATCGGATGATCGTATGCCAGTCCGTTTGCTCAGTTTCTCATTTGAGTGAGTGGAACGCCTCCGTGATCTGTTGCTCCTTGATCTCGAGCTGTTTGTCATATGGGATCGGGAGCCACTTGCACCCACCGTAGAGTTGCCACTCGGCTGGGATCGCCTTTTCCAGTGGAGACTTTTTCACGGTTCGGTATATCTGAGCCTCGAGGTGATTTTTCTTCGACTTCGTGATCCTCAAATCTACGATCCCATCTGGGATCGCGCCACCGGAGATGATGATCTTGCGTCCATCTGATGCGGTCGCGAGTCCTGATCCTCCGAAGATGAGCTTCTCGATCTTGATATTTTCGATGATATCGTGTTTTTTCATAATTCAAATAGAGTGAGGAGGAGAAAAGAGTGAAACGAATTTTTATCCTGCGAACGGAATGCGGAATTAAGAGACCGAAGGGATCATAGTTTGAATTAAAAATCCCCCAATTGCTCGGGGATTATAGAGAAAAGTCGGGAAAATGGAAATCTACTTTCAATTCAAAATATTTGCAACTGATATAACTCGTCGATATATATCTTCTGGAATATGACTCATAGTGCATCACGTTTGAAATATATCAACCGTGCTCATATTTAGTGCCGACTTATATGCGAGTTCTCTTCATTGTGAATTTGGAATATCAGTTTTTAGGGATACACCGTGATTCTTGAGATAGGCTTCTTGAAATAGTTTTTTCCATTTTTTAAATGCCTTTACACTAAATGTATAACTATCTCATGTTTCTGATATTCGTAATGTTCAGGTGATTAGCATATACTTATTCTCACTGACTCGAGAGACTATATCTCTGTCCACCACTCACGAACTGTGTATCTGAGAGAGAGAGTGTCGCTCCAGTATCTATACTCGCTGTGAGAGTACCAATCTGAGTACCAGCTATGATATCTCGACCATGCATATCGATAGACACATGATAAACGCCCCTCTCTGACTGTCCTATGATACGGATATCTGGACTCACTGTAGTCACTGAGTGGAGTCGGCTCGGATCTCCGAGGAGAGTCAGATCGATCATATCGACTGTCTGAGCTCGTGTACCGAGGGTGAATGTGATATTATCATCCTGTCGTGTCATCATGATATCTGCGTCATAGTGAGGAACATTAGACACATTTACCACACTCGCCATGAGTCCTCGTGGATCGATATCTGAGTGGATGAGCGAAACAAATCAGAATGCTGCGAATACCGCAATTCCTCCTGAGAAGAGATACTTGTGTATCTGAGCTGATCTGAATTCTTTGAAGAAGTCTGTATTTTTGTGAGTGTTTTTTTGCATGAGGAGGGATGGACAATAGAGAGAAAATGGATATCTTGTAGGCAAGTGTACTCCGATTCTATTTTTTTGTCAAATAATCATGCCACTCCGGGCTTATTTCTTCATCCTGTTTCTCATATTCCTCGCAAGTAGTAGCTCTATGGCCATGTTATATTGGTATATGGATCCAACTACCAATATGATGATGGGGTTTTCACTGATGAGTATGGGATTATTTCTGACTGGGAGTAGTTTCCTCTCATTGGCATTATTTTTTGTGAAAAAGATCTACTACAGAGGTGATGTCCATATATCAACCATACACACTAGTATACGTCAGGCAATCCTCATCTCCATCTGAGGCATCTTGATGATCGGACTCTATGGAACTCATATCTACGAGCCACGACTCATCGCGACCGTCTGGCTCACACTCGGTTGTATAGAGGTCATGGCCCAAGCGATCGAATAATATAGATATGAACCCGATTGGGTTATGAGGCTATCTCTCTTGATTCTACATTTCGCTCGAAAATGCTCCTTTGTGAAGCATTGGAAATACCCTTGGGGTATCGAGCAAGTTCTATTTTCTCACTCCATTTGAACTATGAAAAAATATATCATCTTTCTCTGCCTCATTATTTTGAGTATCTCTGCAACCTACATATTCACGCCACGACCCTATATGGTGCATTATCATGCGAATTTCGCAGTATATATCGAAGGGAAGGAGTGGGATTTTTCACCCTCAAGTTATATGGAAGAGGTTTCCCGGTGCAATATCACCGAGTGAGTGCTCCCAGCGGATCGAATACATCTCCACGATAACAAGGGATGACTCCTCCATGTCCATATGGCAGCAAGCACTTGGGGCGATCTATTCGCCAATATTGGCTGGGGAATATGATCGGACTATCTTAGTAGCGGATACAATAGTATATATCTTGCCGATACCACTCATCATCTCTACTATATATACAATGGAACTATAGTGATGAATCCTGCGAATATCTCAGTCGCAAGCACTGATCGACTCCTTATCTGGTATGGAACAGGTACTCAACAAGAGGTACTCGCCAAGTGGGATACACTCGTCGACAGTGACGCGATCGAGTACAACAAAAAAGATGACCCAGCGAGCTGCAGTGTGAATACCTATGGTTGGCTATCGCCGATTGCCAATCCGATCATGGAGTGGATAGAACATCATGGGTAGTATCCATGAGATGGGGATCTCAGTGTTTTAGAGTGTTTTGTCCATATTTGGCGAGAAAAAATCGGGAGCCCTATTTGCATAAAAAATATAAATACTCTATAATTGTCCTATATTTACCCGAACCATGTATACCAATCTCAAAACTCTCATCTCATCGTCTCATCGTCTCCTATCCTACCTCGCTCTGGTCATCATCGCTCTCGCAATCTGGTGGTACTCGACTGATATAGTCATCATGTTTGGCAACTATGGAGATATCCATACCTATATAGATATAGCACTATCGATGATCATGATCCTCATATTCCCATTCTTTCTCATAGCACTAGTATACAAGAGCTACAAATATGGAAAACGGGCAGATATAGGTGGAAAAACGAGCACAGGAATAGTCGGTGGTATCATTGGTACGATCATTTCTGGGGCATCATGTTGTGGGGCAACACTCGCTGCATCATTTGGACTCCTACCACTCATGAATCTCCTCCCTTATGATGGACTCGAGATCAAACTTATATGAGCGATCTGACTCCTCTACGCCACTTGGGATATACTCGTCAATCTCGAAACCTGTCGAGTCAAACGATAATGTTTGTTTTTCTGAGATAATACTGCTACGATATACCATATGAAACACCTAGAACCATCCGAGTATCCTCAAGATTTTTTTTATCACCGGACGAGTGCCGAGATCTACCGTCCGTATATCGAGTCGTGTGGCAATATCGATACATTCGACATCGGGAATGCTCCACAATACGCCTGGAAAAAGTGACTCCTCGGGAATCGCGTCCATGTGGTGAAATACGAGCGCACCGATATCGAACCAGATATCGAGAAACTCAAAGCCGAATGAGTCAAACATGCGATGGTGACCTGGATCCCCTATTCACGATCAGATATCCCAACATGATGGAGACGACTCTATCTCACAGATCACTTCCAAGAGACGAGTGTGAATGAGCTCACTCAGGACTATAGGAGCAAATGGAATGACAGAGCCCGTCGAGCTCTGAAAAAATATGAAAAGTCAGGCGCTGAGGTCAAGTTCGTCGATGCTGACACATTCATTGCAGCGTTCCGGGCATCACATGTGAAGACCTGGAACTACAAGATGATCAAAAATGACTATATCCGCAACTACAAGCGGATCAGATCATTTGCTCCTGACCAGGTGAGACAATGGCTCGTCTATAGCGAGGGACGAGCGGTCGCGGGACTCGCCTGTCTCGACTATGTCGACAATCACTCCGTCCACTTCGTCGCATTCACAGGTACAGCCGCATATCCGATCCAGTGAGGTACCGCTCTCATCGATGAGTGGTTCCGTTCCTCTCTCGAGAAGGGCATCAAGTATATCACCTTCGATCAGCTCCGCAATCCTCATGGGCCATCGGATCAACGAGGATATACCGAGTTCAAGGAGAACTTCGTCGAACACAGGCTCTCATTCCCGAAAGCATACTTCAAGATGTTCTAAAATAGAATCCCTCTCCCGAGTACTCGGGAGAGGGATTCTTGAATCATACTATCTCGGTGAATCCAAGGAAATGGCAAAAGCTTAATCAAGAATTCTGTTAGAGGTGTACATTATTTGCGAGAAAGCAACCTTTTATTATTATAAATTGTTAGTCTTTACTTTTTTTACCCATTTTCCAAGAGCATCTTTCTCATATACATGCTCGACTGCGGCCCATGCCACCTTATGTGCGACAACTTCGCGAGATTCGTCTCCACGACGTTTTGACGGTTCTTTGTACTCTTCATACGCACTGTTGAATGCGGCGAGATAAATCTCTTCTGTATGCTCTGGAAGCACGTGTTGTACTCCTTTAGGGAGGTCTTTGAGTGATTGGTATGGCATAAATAAATAGTAAAATATTAAACGAGGTACTCAGAAAAAATTTTGTATGGACTTAAATTATATTCGTATATCAAAAAATACAAATTCAAAGGGAATAAAAATAACTCATAATGTTTTATGAGTTATTTTCTTATACTGATATTTTTTATTATTTATCAGAATCCATCACTCCATCCACCTCTACATAGTGTAGGTACTCGATCACACTATCTTTCTTATGATTGCGTGATTCAGTTTTGTCTGCCTTGAACCTCGTATACTCTCGCTCGAATACTCCATACTTGCCACGACGACTCATGATCTCTCGGATATCATCGAGACTCATGAGTCCCTCGTCATTGTACGAGAGGAATATATACTTCGCATCGAGATTGTCGATGAGTTCACTATATGCCCGCTTCACATTGACTCTACTACAATAGTCAGACCGCTGTTCACGACAGTCTCGCATGCCAGTCTTGCCATGGATCTCAGGTGAGTCATATCTCGCGATCGTCTCGAGGATATGATAGTTCCCACTATATTGTCTATGATTGTATGGCGGATCGAGGTAGACGACATCGTGCTTACTACTCGCCGCAAGGAGTCCGACATCACTATTCGTCACGATATGATCATGATCGTTGAGATGATACTTCGCTGGTTTGAGTTCGAGTGGTTTCTCGGCTGATTTTTTGAGTTTCTTCAGGAATGCTCCATACACCGATGCGGTATTGGCCACCTTGTCGATGGCTTCCAGAAGAGATGCGAGGAGGAAAAAATACTCATCCTCTGTCACTTTTGCTTCATTTTTCCAGATCTCTATCTGAGTACGGATCGTATCACATTGCTTACCATTCTCATCGGAGAAGTATTGTCGCTCATGCATACCTCCACTCGTACCACCAGAACAATAGTTCTCGTAGATGAATCCGCTCGTGAGCTCGAGCCCACTCAGATATGCGAGTACGATCTCCTTGGTCTCATTCACTGATGCGATGATGAGCTCTGGGATCTCTGATATGAGCCCTACGAAGTAGAGATCATGATGATTGCCGATGTAGTGACGGTTCAGTGCATAGCTATAGTACTGGAGGTCATTTGCCCATACTTGATGTCATTTTTCTTTCCAGTACCTTCATACTTGACCCGTTCCTGCAAAAAGATCCGAAAACATATATTTCTGATCTCTCACCACCGAAGTAGTGATAAGTTATATGGCAAAGTCAGCAATCATTCGTATATCCTTTACCGTTAGACTTGCTTGAGCATTTAATGATCTCGGCATTATTTTATGAAGCTCCAAAAGAGTTTTTGCCATTTCATTATTCAATCATAATTTTGCAATAAGAGTGCTTGTTTTAATTCCAAATACTTCTTGAATTCTTGATTTCCCTTTATCAGGTATAAAAAATAATGTTATTGTTTCATATTTTGCAGCATCGGTAGTTCCGAGAACTACTTCACTATATCGAACGAGATCAAGCCAGATACTCGTTCATTTTTTGAATTCTATTTTATGATCATTCCACCTGGCATCCCAATATCTACAAGTATCTTCTTGCATTCAGAGAATATCACACAAAGCTCCATCATAATTGGAGTTATTGAGTAAAAAATCTCAAACCATTTTTTCTTTGAGAGGTATTAGGAATGTTTTTAATGCAACAATATCCATATTATTCTTCAAAAAGATCTTTAATTTCTACTTCCAATGCAATTGCCAATTTTTGGATATTTTCCAATGTAATATTTTTCTCTCATCTCTCAATATTACCAATATAAGTCCGATGGAGCTTGGCCTTATTTCAAAAAGACTCCTGAGAAAGTCCAGTTTTTAGTCGTAAAGATCTGATTTTAACTCAGAATTTTTTCTTGATATCCATAATTTTTTCCATGCAAAAATACTAGCATCAATATATCAAATGATGACTATAGTTCTACATGCTATAAATAGCACTTTTATAAGTGGACCTAACGAAGACTAGGTGTTCAATATCAACATTCAAGATAGACAAGACATTCTTGCAAATTTCTACCATCTACATCGATCATTCTATTTTCCAGAGGAATACTACACCTTGGACATATTTCTTGGGCTACAGTTTCAATATAATCTATAACTGATAATTCTTCATCTACATTATCAAGTTTTGAGTATCATTTTTCAGTATCATACAATGCGATAACAAGTCGTTTTCATAATTCCTGAGCTGAGAGATTACTATTCACTGTAGCTTTTATTGTAACAAAATATTCTGACATATTTGATTTTTTAGAAGTTATACTGTTTTTTTAACCATACCATACACATAAAACCAAGTGGAACCCACTCACTATTCTTGTAGGCGTCACCGACCACGATGACCATATATCACTTCTTCTTGAGAATCTTGTGCGTATTGTCTATCACTTTTCCGAATGATTCGAGAAAGTGTGGGACACTCTTGGTATTCGATAGGTCTTCGGACTTCTCACTGAATCTGATGATATCAAAATATGGAGGATGCAATATGGCGAGATCTACACCATCGATATCTCGATGTTTGAGTATCTTCTGTATGTCTCTGAGTGTCTCAGGCGATGAGCTATCTCCCACTCAGAAGTGTGTATGGATATGATCTGATGGGACGAGTTCCTTGGCTCTCTCGATGAGAGATGGCTGGATATCTATACCGATGATATTGCGTCCGAGTTCTTCGCACTCAATAGCGGTCGTCGCACTCCCGAGGAATGGATCATAGACCCAGCCTCATTTTTTGGTATATCTCTGGATGAAGTGATTGGGAATCTGCGGGATGAAGTTCCCGTGATAGAAGTTGGATCTCTTTCCTCACTTGGCTCGTTCTCCGATAACCCAGAGACTATCCATATTGAGATCTATTTCTTTCCATTTTTCGAGATCGAAGTCATTGTGTGCAGGCATAGTAGATTAGTTATTTTGACCACATTCTATACATTTCCCTCACTTTGCCAAACACAAAAATCCCTCATTTTCATGAAAGATTCTTGGTTTGATATATGATTACTCAGCAGCTGGAGCCTCAGCAACAGTGACTGTACCACCTGCCTTCTCGATAGCAGCACGAGCACCTGCAGACACCGCATCAGCGGTGATCGTCATTGCTGACTTGATCTCACCACGACCGAGTACCTTGAGGAACTTGCCCTTCTCTCGGATGATGCGTCGCTCATAGAGTACAGCGTAGTCTACCGTAGTGACACCATCGAGTGCGAGTAATTCGATCTGATCGAGATTGACGATGACGAACTCCTCTGGCTTGTAGGCGGTGAATCCTCGTTTCTTCGGAGTACGGCGAAAGAGTGGAGTCTGTCCTCCCTCGAATGTAGGATAGCGCTTACCCGTACCAGTACGAGAGTTCTGTCCGTTCATACCGCGACCACATGTACCACCTACTCAGCTCCCTCGACCTCTGGCGAGGCGAGTTTTGCGAGTTTGAGATCCTGGAGATGGGCTCAGTGTTGTGAGATTTGACATAGTATTGAGAGTTTAGTTTTTTTTGGAGTTTTGACTTATTTAGCGGCTTTTGGAGCTGCTACTTTTTTAGCTACTGGAGCCTTAGTTGGAGCTTTTTTTGTCTCTGCTGCTGGAGTAGTAGCTGGGACTTTTTTTGTCTCTGCTGCTGGAGTAGATGGAGTCTCTGTAACAGGAGCTTTGGCAAATGACTTGATCTGAGATACTGGCTTGAGTGAGGCAAATGCTCTCATAGCCACACGAGCATTGGTGATAGGGTTGGATCCACCGTGTTGTTTCGCGATGACATCCTTGAGTCCTGAGACGGAACAGATCTTACGAACTGCACCACCAGCGATGATACCAGTACCTGGATGAGCAGGATGGAGAAATAGTGAGCTCGCCTTGAAGTTGACTGATACGTCATGAGCAATGGTACCATTCACGATATTGAATGTAACCAGATTCTTTTTTGCATCACGGATTGCCTTCTCGATCGCACCCTGAACTTCTCCAGACTTACCGATACCGAGGCCAACACGACCCTTGCCATCACCGATCACGATCGATGCACGGAAGCGGAGTTGTCGTCCACCAGCCGTCACACGAGTCACACGAGCGATCTCGAGCATCTCCTCGCGGAATTCTTTTGCCTCTTCACGGATTCCACCACGACCACCATCACGGCGAGGTCCACCCTTGCGGTCACCTGGACGAGCAGATCGATCTCCTCTCGGAGCGTCTTTGGCAACTTCTGGTGTAGCAACAACAGGAGTCTCGACTGTTACAGTCTCGACGGCTTCTGTTTGTGCTTCTGTTTCTGGAGTAGCTTGAGTATCTGACATAGGGAAAAATATGAGAAAGAAATATTAAAACTGAACTCCTGCAGCACGAGCTGCCTCAGCAAGAGCCTTCACACGACCATGATAGAGGGATCCTCCGCGATCGAATACACAGAGCTTGATACCCTGAGCGATCATCGCCTTACCGATAGTCTCTCCGACAGTCGTTGCTCGTTCTGTCTTTGTACCAGTTGTTGCAGTGATATCACTCGCTGCACAGAGAGTAGTTCCTGTGACATCATCGATTACCTGAGCCGTGATGTACATATTGCTACGAACTACACAGAGACGAGGCTTCTCGGCTGTACCAGTCATACGAGCTCGTACGCGAGTAGCTCGAGAGAGACGATTTTTGATCTTTTTTAACATAATAGGGAATTAACAGTGTATAAGGGATGATTTCGGATATTATTTACCAGCAGTCTTACCAGCCTTGCGACGAACATGCTCACCAACATAACGGATACCCTTTCCTTTGTATGGTTCTGGTTTTTTGAGTGATCGGATGTATGCGGCGAAATATCCGAGGAGTTGCTTGTCGTGAGAGGCAATATGGATACGATTCTTCTCAGTTGCATCAGCAGTGATCGTGACTCCAGCTGGAGCATCGACGAGTACCTTGTGAGAAAAACCGATTGCGAGTTCCATCTTCGTAGGTGACTTGATATCGAACTTGTATCCAACACCGATGATCTCGAGTGCCTTCGTATATCCAGCAGAGACCCCAGTGACCATATTCTGGATCATAGCACGAGTGAGACCCCAAAAGGCTTTTTGTTGCTTGTTCGTAGCATCTGCGATCGTGACGGTGAGGATACCAGCATCTTGTGCTACTGATACGCCTTCGAGGATATTGAAATGAAGAGTTCCCTTAGCACCTTTGATTGTGACGAGCTCTGGGGAGATCTCGACAGTGACTCCTGAGGGGAGAGTGATAGGTTGTTTTCCGATTCGTGACATAGTATTGAGAGTTTAGTTTGTAGCTCCTAGAGTCTGGAGCTCTCTCCCTATATGGAAAGAGACACTCAGTTCTGGAAAAAATTAGTAGATTTCACACAGGAGCTCTCCACCGACTCCGAGAGCGTGTGCCTCGTATCCAGTGATCACACCTTTTGGTGTCGAGAGGATAAATATACCAACTCCATTTCGAGACTTGCGAATATCGCCTGACTTGATATAGATACGCTGACCTGGTGTAGATATTCTTCGGAACGAAGGGATATACTTGGATTTGCGAACGTCTTGGAGTTCTACGATGAATGATCGTTTGTCCTCGGAGACGATGAAGTCTACAATATATCCATTCTTCTTAAAGATTCGAAGAATTTCAGCTTTCATATTCGAGCAAGGAACAGCTACCTCGTGGAGACGAGCCATATATCCGTTTCGGATACGAGTGAGGAGATCTGCTATTGGATCGTGAGTCATAGGATTGGAGAATTAGATTTTAGATTGTGAGTGTTTCTATCATTGCACTATTTCTAGAGAAATAAAACGATACGTGATGAAACGAGTTCAGTATACTACCAGCTTGACTTGCGAACTCCCATGAGCTCACCTGCATTTGCTTTTTCTCGTATACAGATACGGCAGAGATTATATCTCCCGACATATCCACCAACACGACCACAATGAGAACATCGGTGGTAGAGTCGAGTTGAGAATTCTGATTTCTTACCGAGTAGTCGAGAACGCTCTGCTTTTTTTTGAGCTTCTTGACACTTGTGTACGATTGCTGTTCGAGCCATAGGGAAGAGATTATATTGTAGTTGAGACTGAGAAGAGATGACTTATTTTGAGAATGGAAATCCGAGTTTATCGAGGAGTGCCTTTGAGTGATCTTTTGAGGTAGTTCGCATCTTGATAGTGACTTGCATACCATGAGACTTCACGACATCGAGTTGAGGAACCTCTGGGAAGATCGTATGTTCTTTGATACCAAAGTGGTAGTTTCCTTCGTTATCGAATGATCGAGCCGAGATACCACGGAAGTCACGAACACGAGGAAGGACGATAGAGATGAGCTTCTCGAGGAAGTCATACATACGCTGTCCACGGAGTGTTACCATCATTCCGACAGGCATACCTTCACGGAGCTTGAAGTTCGAGATCGCCTTACGAGCATGGTTGATACGCGGGAGCTGACCCGCTATGAGAGCAAAGTCATTTTTGAGACTTGAATAGTCCTTATTTCCTGATGCAACATAGGTACCGATACCCATATTGAGAACGATTTTCTCGATATGAGGGACTTGCATAGGGTTGGCTATACCGAGGTCTTTAGCGAGTTCGATGAGGATCTTATTTTTATATTGTTCTTTGAAAGTCATGGGTGGAGTTGGTTATCTTATTTGGCACCTTGGATAGAGACTACGCAGGGTGTTAGTGTAAGTGGAAGATTAGATTATATTACAGTACCTGATTTCTTGGCGATTCGGACTTTTTTTCCATTTTCGATTTTATATCCAACTCGTGTTGGCTTACTTGTCTTTGGATCGATGAGCATCACATTTGAGACATCGATAGGCTTTTCGAATACTACCTTCTGACCAGGAGTTGATCCTTGGCGTTTCATATGGCGAGTGACCATATTGATACCTTCGAGGAGGACCTTCTTTTCAGTAGGGAATGCTCGAGTGACTTTGGCAGTTTTGCCCTTGTCCTTACCGGCAATGACGATGACTTGGTCATCTGTGTGGATTTTCATAAAATGAAGTTTAAAAGTTTTGTAGTGGAATAGTTTTTGGATTGGTACATATACCAATTATACTACTTCTGGAGCAAGAGAGATAATCTTCTGGTATCCTCGAGCTTTGAGCTCACGGAACACAGGGCCAAATATACGAGTCCCTTTCGGCTCCCCCTTATCATCGATGATCACGCAAGCGTTGTCATCAGAGCGGACATATGAACCATCTGGACGGCGTACCTCTTTCGATACTCGTACAACAACGGCCTTACATACTGATTTCTTTTTGACATTTCCGGTTGGGAGTGCTCGTTTGACAGCAATGACGATGATATCTCCGACACTCGCATAGCGTCGTTTTGATCCTCCGAGGACCTTGATACAGAGGGCTTCTTTGGCTCCTGTATTATCGACGATGGCGAGTCTTGTTTCTGTCTGGATCATAGGATTGAGAGTTTATATTTTATAGCTTATATCTGGGAATATCTCATGAAAGGAGAACTCTCTAAAGATTATTTCGCAGAGACAATAGAGTCTTCGACGAGCATCCAACGCTTGAGAGCAGAGAGAGGTCGAGTCTCAGATACTGTGACAGTATCTCCGAGCTTCGCGAGTCCATTTTCATCATGAGCATAGAACTTTGATGTTGATACATATCGCTTCTTATACTTTGGATGAGTTTTTGATGTCTCTACCGAGATCACGATAGTTTTTTGCATTTTTGTGCTCGTGACGATTCCTGTTTTTGTACGCATAGGGGCAGATGGTAATAGAATTAGATAGAGCTCGTGAGAAATGTAGAGATCTGAGCAATATAGCGACGCTGTCCTTTGAGAACATGTGGCTGTTTGAGTTCTCCGAGATTTTTTTTCATCGTGAGAATATAGAGTTCTCGGCGAGCTGACTCGAGTTCGCGAGCGAGGTCACTACGATCGAGCATTTTGAGATCTGAGAGACTCTTGAGATCTGTTGCAGCAGCGGCTTTTGATGTTGTTTTCTTTGGTGCCATAATAGGTGGAATTTAGTTTTTTGATTTGAGATCTTGATAGAGAGTTATATATCTCGATATCAATTTCTGTTTTTAGAAGTCATTTCGAGAAAGG
Source organism: Candidatus Altimarinota bacterium (assembly GCA_014377305.1). Taxonomy (GTDB): domain Bacteria; phylum Patescibacteriota; class Gracilibacteria; order BD1-5; family UBA2023; genus JABFSX01. Next base: position 65,789 of record JACMPW010000007.1, read on the forward strand.
ACGACTTTCATCTTGAGAGGGAGCTTGTAGGCTGCCTTCTCGAGAGCCTCACGAGCGATCTCAGGAGAGATGTCTCCGAGTTCAAAGATGATACGACCTGGTTTGACAGGAGCTCGATACATCTCTACACTACCCTTTCCTCATCCCATCGGAGCCTCTGCGGCATGAGTTGTATATGGTTTATCAGGAAATACTCGGATCCAGAGTTTTCCTCCCTTTTTGAGAAATCTGACGATGGTCTTACGAGCACTCTCGATCTGGCGAGAAGTCAGGTATCCTGACTCGGTAGTCTTGATAGCATATTCACCAAAGTTGATGTCTGATCCTCGCATAGCGAGACCCTTGATGACACCACGATGGGCTTTGCGATATTTGGTTCGACTCGGTTGTAACATACGAAAATCGTTAGAATTATAAAGAAAATTTTAGAAATGCAAGTTTTATTTTTTGAAGACATCACCCTTGTATATCCATACCTTGAGACCGAGAGTTCCAGATGGAGTCTCAGCTCGCTCATAGGCGAAGTCGACATCAGCCCGGATTGTCTGAGATGGGATAGATCCATCCTTGAATGTCTCACGACGAGCGATCTCTGCTCCATTGAGACGACCTCCGAGTTTTACCTTGATACCGAGACCTCCCTTTTCAAGAGTTTTAGCGATAGCGTTTTTGATAACTCTGCGGTATGGCATCTTCTTCTCGAGTTGACGAGCGATAGAGTCAGCGACGATCGGAGCTGAGAGCTCTGGTTTTTTGACCTCTTTGACGTCGAGTGTGAACTTGTATTCAGGGAATGATGTCGCAAGATTGACTCTGAGAGCGTTGATATTCTCATCGTTGTTCCCGAGGATCAGAGCTGTACGAGAAGTATAGACAGTGATTGCTACTTCTCCATTGGTCGAGTGATTGATGAAGAGATTTCCGATAGGGAGATTCTTGAAGTGTTTCATCGCCATAGAGCGGATAGCAACATCTTGAGAGATATTTTGACCATACGACTTGCGATCGTAGTATCCATTTGATCTCCATGTTTTGATGTATCCGATACGGAATGCGATAGGACTAACTTTGTGTCACATAGGGTGAGTAGTTTATATTTGAATAAGAGAATTATGCAGAGAGAGTGAGATCGACATGACTAGTCCGCTTGAGGATACGATGTGCTCGTCCTCGTGAGATAGGATTGATCCGTCGGTGAACGAGACCCTGAGTGACACAGATAGAGGAGATCTTGAGTCCCTCTACATTCTGATTATCATTGTGTTCTGCATTGTGTACAGCACTCTTGATAACATCATGGATGATGATAGCACCTTTTTTTGGCATGAACCTGAGTGTATCAAGAGCCTCCTTCGCTGTCATATTGCGAACGATATAGGCAATGACATTGAGTTTTTTTGGAGAGATACGGATATTTCGTACAGAAGCTTTCATAAAAAGAAGTTTAAAAATTTGCTAGATTAATAGTTTGTGTATCAAACTATTTGTTACCAGAATGAGCTGTGAATCTACGAGTAAAAGAGAATTCTCCAAGCTTGTGTCCAACCATATCTTCTGTGACAAAGACTGGTACATGAGTTTTGCCATTATGTACTCCGAATGTGTGCCCAACAAACTCTGGAGCAACAGTGCATGCACGAGACCAAGTTTTGATGATAGACTTACGACCAGTTGCATTGAGTGCTTCGACTTTTTTCATCACACGGAGATCGATGTATGGTCACTTTTTTAGACTACGAGTCATAGGGAGAAAAATTAATTTTTAGAATTGAGAGTCAGGGAGAGATTCGCTCAGGGAACCATACTAGCCCTGAAGTTTTCCAGCACGAGTGCGAAGAATCCAACGATCTGTTGTCTTACGACTGCGAGTTTTGACACCACGAGCGAGACGACCCCATGGAGTCTTTGGTCCTTTTCGTTGTCCGACTGACTGATGTCCTTCACCACCTCCGTGTGGATGGTCGACAGGATTCATAGACGATCCGAGAACGGTTGGACGCTTACCCATCCAACGACTACGACCCGCTTTACCGATAGTGACCTGATCCCAATCAGAGTTCGAGACTGTACCGATAGTAGCAGAACACTTTTTGTGGATGAGACGAATCTCACCAGATGACATCTTGAGCTGTGTATACTCACCTTCCTGAGAGAGGACGAGAGCACAGGCACCAGCAGAGCGAACTGCGATGGCTCCTTGTCCGACGATCATCTCTACATTGTGAACCATGAGTCCTGTAGGGATGAATCCGATCTCCATCCGATTTCCTGGAATTGGCTTCGCAGTGTTCGATGTGATGATCTGATCACCAACTGTAGTTGTCATATGAGCGAGTACATACCGTCTCTCGCCGTCAGCATAACATACGAGAGCGATGAATCCAGTTCGATATGGGTCATACTCGACAGTCTCAACGGTAGCTGGGATATCGAATTTGTTGAGCTTGAAGTCGATCTGACGATAGAGCTTCTTATGTCCAGAACCCTGATGACGAACTGAGATACGACCAGCACTATTGCGTCCTGCATGTCTCTGGATAGAGGCTGTGAGTGCCTTGTGTGGAGTACTCGTTGTGATCTCCTCATAGGTGAGACCTGTCATGAAACGACGAGATGGAGTATATGGTTTGTACTTCTTGATTGGCATGGGAGGGAGGATAAGTTTTTAGTTTTGACGGCTGGGACGAGAGAAGGAGCTAGTTAATAACCTCAAAGTTCTCGATTCTGTTTCCAGGTTTCATAGTGATCATTGCTTTTTTCTCAACTCACTTTTTCTTTTGTACTCCAGTTTTTGTATTATGGAATTTTTCACGAGTGTAGTTGATATTTACTTTTGCTACTTCTTTGCCATAGAGTTTGCGGATAGCAGCCTTGATATCGATCTTGGTAGCTGCCATATCTACCATAGCAGTATAGACTCATCGGAGCTCTCCATCAGTACTCTTATTAGTAACGATGAATTTTTTGATGACGGAATAGAGGGAATTCATAAGGGGGAAATTATATTGTATACCTTCGGGCAGAGATTATTTTGAGAAGTGAGCGTACATATGCTTGAGAGATGCCTCAGTGAAGATGACATCAGAGTATTTGAGAAGATCGTGTGGATTGAGATACTCGACATTCACGATTCGTGACTCTGGGATATTCATAGCTCCGTTGACTGTGGTCTTCTCTTCCCGAGTGATAGCGAAGAGTGGCTTGCGAGCTGTGATAGTTGTGAGATACTCTGTCATTGATTTGGTTTTTTCTCCGAATCCAGTGAATCCAGATACCACCTTGATCTGCTCAGCTGATGCCTTCGTCGAGAGGAGTGAGACGAGAGCAAGACGACGCTCCTGTTTATTCATACAGAGAGAGTAGTTACGATCGTTGCGAGGACCAAATACGACACCTCCACCGCGACGCATAGGAGAACGACGATCACCCATACGAGCATTGCCAGTTCCTTTTTGTTTGAACATCTTGCGAGTTGATCCTGCGATTTCACCTCGATGCTTGGTATGAGCGATATTGATACGGGCGTTCGCCTGTTGGAGGACGAGGAGACGGTGCATGAGTGCTGTGTTCGGAGTGATACCAAAGTATGATACCTCGAGATCAACAGTACCAGACTGTTTACCCTTGATGTCGTAGAGAGGAGCTTTCATAGAATTTGAGTTTTAGGATTGAGAGAGTGGCGGAACCGATATGTAATCTACTAGAATGTGATTGTCACGAGTGAGTTGCGGGCTCCTGGAACAGGACCCTTGATAGCAACGACTCGGAGTTCCTTGTTGACGAGGACGAGTGGTACATGCTTGAGTGTGATACCATCGAGACCCATATGTCCGTGCATCTTCTGACCTGGTTTCGTTCGGCGAGGTTTTCGCTTACCGATAGATCCGAGTGCTCGGTGGAACTTGGAACCATGAGAGGCAGGACCTCCGGAGAAGTTCCAACGCTTCATCGCACCCTGGAAACCCTTACCCTTCGAGATACCAGATACTGCCACCTCAGTGATAGCGTCGAATATATCGAGTGAGAGGACATCTCCCTTCACAACATTGGCAAGTACTCCATCGAGATCAAATTCTCGCATAGTTACTTTCTTACCATCAGTCATACGAACAACGACTGCCGAGTATCCATCAGTCTCTATGGTCTTCACCTGAGCGACATCAAGAGTAGGAACGCGTATGAGCGTCACAGGAACAAAGACTCCATTGTGAATCACACGAGTCATTTCGATTTTCTTACCGAGTATTCCAGCCATAAGATAGAGGGGATATATAAATAATGAGAGGTTGTTCGGATACTCTACACAAGGTAGGTATTGGACGAGCAACATCAATTCGCCGAAGCGAATACTTCCAAGAGGAGTAAAAGTAGGGGCATCATATGAAATGATGAGCATTTGTCAAAAGAAAATGCGAAAAAACTATCTCATCAATCTGTCATATATGGCTCGTCCACCTTCAGTGATCTTGCTCGCGTCAATACTACGAGCTCCTGATATAAGACTATCGAGGGTTGTCCCTGTCTTTTTTGCATAGGTATCGAGGAGTCATTTTGAATTCTGGAGGGGAGCACCTGAGGCGCTCATCATATCCCACATTGCTCCCCTCGTCAGGCTCTCTATGATCTGATCTCCACCCGTGAACTGATCTCGTAGGGAGATGATAACTCCACGGAACTGATCCCGCTCTTGTACAAAATCTGTACTCTGGAATGACTGATACCATCGCATCACGGTTGCCTGTGATAGCCCCCCTATATCAGATATATTACCAGAGCTGATCACCGAGAGCGTACGGATAGCATCAAATCCCGAAAAGAATGAGAGTATCCATCTCACAAACCGATCCCAGAGATCAAATATGCCACCCGTAGAATGAGAGAGTCGAGTATAGGTATCTCTGAGCTCTACATTGCGGAGCATCATATATGTGCTGTCTCTGAGCGTATTCGCAGTGATCCATGCCGTATCGAGTTTTGTTCCGATTTTTGTCAGGATATTGCTCGCAGATACACTGTCTCCTGGCATGAGGGTCACGAGTTGTCCGATCGAGTTCGAGAGTGCCACACTATGATCGATCGAATGGATATAGTTGGCATCCAGATTGATCTCGAATACGGTACCACGGACTCCTGCGACCGTCCCATTTTTTGGTAAATGAAACTCGACACGGCTCTCAGGATAGAGTGTACGGACAATATTGGACCACACCTTACCAGATTCGAGTGATGCCACCAACTCAATTTTACTATAGTCATCTGCTACTCGCATCCGCTCGATAGTGAGTCGTGAGTTCGAACCCAGACGCGTCATCGAGTGATCTGGCCAGTTGACAACAGCGAGAGAATCCGCTCTCGTGATGATGATATCTCACTCCGCTACCTCATACGACTCTGGAGTCATCATATCTATAGCGATCTTGCCCCTCGTGATTGTTGCTTTTCATTGCTCTACGGCGAGATATGGACTGATCGGGTCATCCGAGTGGATCGCCTGATAGTAGCGATAGGTCGTCATAGCGAACGCGATGATGAGAATCGAAGCGATAACTACTACAATTGAGAAGAGAATATTCTTGTTCATAGAGAGTAATTAGTTAGTAATCTTGCAAGGGATACTAGCATCTTCATCAAGTGTATATACCGCACAGAGACGATGATATCAATCTGCTATGATCACTCGGGATGTTTTCGGATCACTCACAAGAAGGAGTGGAGAGAGAAGAATTCATTTCTTGATTTTTTTCTGATCTCTCTCTACATGGAAATTACTCACGCCGAGGAGACTGAGTCCCGAGGCACGGAATATATCCTTCGCCTTAAAAACAGATACGCCCACTCATCGGAGTCGTGATATATATCACTCGGTGATATCCACTGAGAACAAGAGTCGCAAGTAGTCTGCAGCTGCTGGATAGTCATGTTCTTCAGGAAGATCGAGCCAGAGAATTTGGGGAAGTATTTTCATAAGATGAGTAGGAAACTATATATGAAGAGAGTATACAGAAATAGTATTGTATGTCTATATTGATTTCATAGGGATTCTGACTACACTGCTCACTACTATATAATATAGAGTTCTACATGTCACATCCTATTTTTTTCGATCCGAGCGAGAGGAGGAGCTCTCGAGCAAAACGAGTGTCTTTTACTATTATACTCGTCATCTTTTTTGGCTTGACTGTATTTCTCCTGAGTCTCTTTCTCCATCCTATACTACCTCTACCACAGGTATTTCGCGATATTGTATCTCAACACGGACTCCATAGGGCCCTAGTGCCACCGAGTATAGTGCCGTCACCGATTCACAAAAAGATACTAGTTCGCAGTGAAACAGGGGGTATCATTCCAGAAAATAGGAAGATATATGCATTCGGAGTAGAGTGGGATGATGCGAGCTACGCATCACTCGAGCAAAACAAAGAAAATATCAATACTCTCATCATGGAGGAGCTCTCTTTGTCTGATAGTGGTATGATGATGCTTGCTCCAGACAAGTTCAAACGCACACAACAATACCTCACACAAAATGATCCAGATCTCTCGATCTATGCCCTCATCAATAACTATAATCAGATCAGCGGGATTTGGGATACTGACATCCTCTATGGTATACTCAGTGATGAAACCAAAAGAAAAAATCTCGAAACAGAACTGAAGGATTTCGCTACACTCCATAATTTGGGTGGTATCAATATCGACTTTGAGGAACTCGATACCAAAACTATTCCCTACTATCTCATATTTCTAGAAGAGCTATGATCTCAGCTCCACGGTGTGTGAAAAATACTCTCCGTGAATGTACCACTCTCAAATGATAATTTTGATCTAGCTGAGATCAACAAATCTGTCGATCTCATCTTCCTGATGGCATATGATGAACACTGGTCGAGTGCAGTACCGGGTCCGATCGCTTCACAAGACTGGCTCATAGACGGAGTAGGGACCGCAATGAATCAAGTACCAAAAGAAAAACTCGTCGTCACGCTCGGAAACTATGGCTATGATTGGACACTATGAAAAAAACAATCTACAGCACTCACCTTTCAGGAAGCTCATACTATCATGAGAGAATCTGATGAATCAATTGTATTCGATTCTGGGAGTCTCAATCCGATGTATTCCTATACTGATGAGCAAAATAAAGAACACGAGGTCTGGTACCTCGATGCAGTAACAGCATATGATGAACTCTCAGCTATGGAGTCACTCTGAATCGGGAATATATCGCTCTGGCGTCTCGGATCAGAGGATCCGAGTATATGGAACATCTTCAGGCAGCCTGCAAGTCAAAGAAATGCAAAAAATATTGAAAATTTTGGCTACGGATACGAGATAGATTATGAGGGAACTGGTGAGTTCTATAAGCTCCAAAGTAAACCAACTCTCTGAAAAAGGAGACTTTCTTTTTCAGGTATAGTAGTTACGAAGGAGGCAATCGATACTTTTCCTATGCCATATATCATTGCTCGCTATGGCAATATTGTAGACAAAAAAATTGCTCTCACTTTTGATGATGGCCCAGATATCAACTTCACACCTCGTATACTCGATATACTGAAGCAAGAAAATATAAAGTCAACATTTTTTATAATTGGAGAAAATTCCGAAAAATATCCTGAAGTCGTGAAGCGGATATATGATGAGTGACATATCCTATGAAATCATAGTTTCTCACATCCTGATATATCCAAAATCGGACACTTGCGTACTGACTTTGAGCTCGTATCTACGGAGCGTATCATAGAGAGCATCACCAAACACAAGACAATCCTCTGGCGTCCACCATATGCCGAAGATATAGAGCCAGAAACCCCAAGCCAAGTACAACCACTAATCAACTCCAAAGCTCTCGGATATATCACAGTAGGGATGAAAATCGATCCCAACGACTGGATGAATCCATGAGTTGATATGATCGTAGAGCGTGTAATCGAGCAAGTGCAATCAGGAAGAGGCAACATCGTACTCCTCCATGATGCAGGGAGTGATAGGAGTGAAACGATACTAGCACTCCCGATCCTGATAAAAAAACTCAAAAAACTCAATTATCAAATCGTCGGACTCAATGAGCTCCTATGAAGCTCTAGAGATGATATCATGCCAGCAGTAGTTGGGAATGATGCAATATTTCAAAATGTGAATCATACTTCATTTTCGATGTTCTCATTATTTATGTGGTGTATATACTATATATTCATTGCAACTCTGGTTTTTGGATTGCTACGATTGATCCTGATATTGATATTTGCTGTGGTCGAAAAATACCACTACACTCCACAGCGTATCTATGACCCCAGCAAAAACATATCTGTATCGGTGATTGTACCGGCATATAATGAGGCAAAGGTAATCGAAAAAACGATTGACTCACTCCTACTGAGTACCTATCCATATTTTGATATCATAGTCGTAGATGATGGTTCTACAGATAATACGAGTGGCATAGTACAAGATAAATATGGGAATAACCCGAAAATACGACTCCTGACAAAAGGGAATACCGGAAAGGGTAACAGCATGAACTACGCCATAGAGCATACTATTGCAGATATAGTTATTGTCATAGATTCAGATACGATATTTGCAACTGATACGATCGGGATGCTTACTCGACATTTTTTCGATCCATCAGTTGGTGCAGTATCTGGAAATGTAGTGGTCTGAAACCGAGAAAATCTCCTCACATATCTACAGGCACTCGAGTATAATACGAGTCAGAATCTCGATAGACGAGCCTATGATGCTATGAATATCATCACCGTAGTTCCTGGTGCAGTATGAGCCTGGAGACGAGAAACAGTCATAGAGCTTGGTTGATTTTCTCATGATACTCTGGCAGAAGACAGTGATATGACTATCAGTATTCTCAGGGCCGGTTACCGTATCCATCATGAGGAATATGCCTATGCGTACACAGAGGTTCCTACAACCTGGAGAGTTTTTGCAAAACAGCGTTTTAGATGGGCATTTGGAGTACTGCAGGTTACGTGGAAACATATTGATGCTATTTTTGCTAGAGATACACCGATAGCACTCAGATTGTTTATCTTCCCGAGTTTTATTATTTATCAGATCATAGTGCCTATCATAGCCCCATTATTTGATTCATTCACTATCATCATGGTCGCTATCAATATGGTGAGCTACTTTCTCTATGATTCAGGTGTTTATGTCGAGACACTATTGCACGTACTCAGTTACTCTGTATTATTCCTTATACTTGATTTTCTGATTGCATATACTGCTATTGCATTTGAGAAAAATGAGAGCTGGAAACTCCTCATATATTTTTTACCTCAACGAATTTTATATCGATTTTTTATGTATTATATCAATATTCGAGCACTATGGAATGGGATGAAATGAGGTGCTATCGGATGGGGGAAATTCGAAAGAACAGGAACGGTAGAGAGAAAAAGTGGAAAAAAAGAGAATTCTGAATATGGTATCATCAAATAGATTTCTGAGAGTATTTTCAGGTTCTATAATTCTCATCTTACAATTTATCATGTATTCTCGTTTCCACTACATACTCATCACTCTCATTATAGTGAGCATCTATCTGATATATTTGATTGGGTACTATACCTTGCAACAATTTCAGACAAGTAGCTTCATGGAAAGTATGCAGGCGGCCAATAGTAGAACTCTCTCTCGCAATCGAGAAAAAGAGTTCCTCGCAGTATATATACATACTCCCGCCTACCAGAGTCAAGTTGCCAAGGCTACACAAAATAGGAAACTCCCAGGAGAAGATGTCATAAATATCATCCGTAGTGACGTCATAGAGTGAAATAGAGATATAAACTCTGCTACGGTCATCAAAGAGGCTCGAAACCGCGAAGATGATCCTATGCGAAATATGACTAATCCTCAAAAGTGGTGGTATCTCTTGCGTACTGGAATATAATAATACTCCTCTCAGATATCTGAGAGGAGTATTATTATCCGATATATTATTTTTTAGTGGGACTTGTGAGAAATGACTGCTTGGTCCATCAGATGATCTCACCAATACGAAACTCGATCCATCCATCTCGTAGGCGGAGAGGCTCTACTTGATCTCACTTTTTTAGTTCTCCGATAATCTTGGCATCAGTAGCTGGTGCGAGGCGGATATTGACTCGGATATCCGCTACCTTGAGTAGACGCATATTGAGTACTGGAGCACTTGCCATATCGACTGATATCGTTGATGACTCTGAACTCTCAGATCTACTCCTCTCTAGAGCTCTATTTGTCAGAAGAGCTCTGAGTATCTTTCGTTTGAGATGAGAACTCATCACTGGTGGCAGAGAGAGAGTAGTACCCGATTGTGTGAGAGTTGGAGCTGAGTTGAGTGTACCAGTATTTGTGGTGGTGAACCCAGGCATGAGAGTTGGAGCCAGTGTTCCTGTAGTACCTGCTTGATTGTTCACGATTGGTACATAGGCCGATCATCCACCGCCTCCTCCTCCACCGCCTCCTGTGACCACTGCTTGGACAACTGCAACGACAATAATACTACGACTAGCAGTAGCTATATTTCCTGTTGCATCGACTTTTGTATACGAAATAGTGTAGGTACCGAGTATACCCGTATTGACAGATCCTGTTGATTGGAACGATCCAGTTGCAGCATATGTACCAGTGAGAGTATTACCAGATCAGTCTACCGTATCTACCCACGAGGCTCATGGCTCTGTATACGATCCACTCTGTGTGACATACTGTGTGGCAGCACCGACAAGTGTAACTACTGGAGGGGTTGCATCTGGAAGTATCATCACACTACGTGTGAGAGTGTTCCCTGTATTACCCGCAGCATCTATACGAGTATAGTTGAGTGCATATGTACCAATTATCATCGTATTGACAATTCCAGATGATGCTATCGTGATGGTACCACTTCCATCATAGTTATCAGTCCAAGTAGCTCACTGCTCGACATATGGGAGTCATTGTGTGAGACTGACTGTACCAGAGCCTATGAGTGATATAACAGGTGGAGTCGTATCGGGAATAGCCGTGACTGTCACGCTACGAGTGACTATATTACTCACATTAGCTGCTACATCAACTCTCATATAGGAGAGTACATAGGTCCCGAGTACGGCCGTATTGACGGATCCGGATGATTGGAACGACCCCGTTGCAGCATATGTGCCATAAAATATATTACCAGCTCATTCGACATTGTCAGTCCATGAAGCTCACGGTTCTGTATAGACATCTCATTGCATGAGACTCATACCCGCTGATCAGTCAAGTGTGACTACTGGAGCTGTCTGATCTTTCACCCGAACAGTACGGATGACGTTATTACTGATATTAGATGAGGTATCTGTATAGTTGTATGTGAGATAGTATGTTCCTACCGCGTTCGTGTTGACCGATCCAGTAACAGGAAATGAGATAACTCCAGATCCATCGACCGTATCAGTCCAAGTAGCTCCTGACTCAGTATACACTCCACCATGGGCGATAGTGATACTCGCAGATCCTGAGAGTGTGACGACTGGTGGGGTACCGTCGGTTATATTCACAGTACGAGTGACCGTATTGCCGACATTGCCAGCAACATCTGTATGAGTGTACTGGAGAGTGTATGTACCGAGAGTAGATGTATCTACGGTTCCGGATGAGGCAGTATTGATGGTACCAGTACCATCGACATTATCAGACCAAGAGGCTCAT
>JACMPW010000008.1 GCA_014377305.1 Candidatus Altimarinota bacterium
AATGATATTTTTCTCATCTCAAATCCAAAGTACGGATACATAGATGACTAAAAAAGGAGAGAAAAATCAAACTGATTCTTTCTCTCCTATACAGCTAAAAACGATCATTCCAGCCACACACTATTTTCTATTAAGCCGAATTCTACGATATCCTCGAGTTGATACTCTCGAATATATGCACCGAGTTCATCGAAAAGATCATCCAGTAAAAATGGTTCTATAGCTAGTCAGAGAAAGTGAGAGGTAGGTTGCATGAACACAGTATATCAGAAATAGATGAGAATCAAAAAAATCTCTCCCAAATTATGGAAGAGATTTTTTGGATTCTATTAAGCTACAACAGTTGCTATTGGAGTTATCTTAGTGACAATTTTTTTAGCGACTAGTTTCTTAGCTGGAGCTTTTTTTGCTACTACTGTGGCCTTGGTAGTGAGAGGTTTTGTAGCTGGATTCTTTGTTGGAGTAGCCTTGCGAACTGGAGTCTTTTTAGCGACTGGAGTAGTTGTTACTGCTTTTTGTGGAGTGACTACGATTTTTTTGGTAGCTACTTTTTTGACTGGAGCTTTTTTTGATTTTTCTATTTTTGCTGACTTCTTGCTCGCGATTTTCTTTGATTTTTGCTCAACTTTTTTTGCTTCTTTAGCTTGAGCTTTTGCTACTTTTTTTGCTTCTTTTTCAGCTTTTTTCATCATTTTCTCGTGCTTTTTTTCGAGTTTTTTTGCTTCTTTAGCTTGGACTTTCGCTACTTTTTTTGCGAATTTTTTATCTTCTTTTTGCTTAGTATCAAGATGAGCTTTTGGAGACTTTTTTTCTGTTTCAGAGTGTGACATAGATATAGATTAATATATACTCGTCATAGTATGATATTGAACTCAGAAGTCAAATCTTTTATGCAATAAATACCCACTAGGGGTATATTTTTATATTTTTTATTGTGAAATGATAAGAGATCGATACTGGAGAAGTGACCACTTTCGCATCAATTCATCATACGGATAAACATGTCTCCCAGTATAGGTATCCCACACTACGATATGTGTTGGCTTATTTTTGGATCCTACATATCCGAGTAGGATAAATGCATGTTCTCCAGAGAGTCATATTATATTCTTGCCAAGAGGGGTCTGCCACTTGAGTATACGTTCTGATGCAGATCGCCAACATCGATTGCGTGCAGGCACTGGGAAAAATCTGAGTAGAGACTTGCCTCACTTTGCAAAAAATCAATCGTCTGATACTGGATCGCTACACCAATCTCACCAAAGGATGACATGACTCTTGGGATCATCAAGAATCGAAAGGAGCTCTCATATATGAGCAGTACTATCAAATCATCCAGTATATGATGCCTGATTGATAATACGAGTATGGAGAGAGTAGATCTGACTATATTGTGCAAGTGGAAACTCATATACTCCATATCCTGTCTGTTTGGTCTGACCACCAGTATAGTATCCAACAAACTCGGTATCTGGATCTCACCAGATACCTCCTGTACTATAGGCCTGTGGGAATTGTGGGATACTCGCAAATATATCCCTCTCAGATACTATGACACCCAGTCGATCGAGAACAATCCGGAGTGCCGCTATCTCACATGAGAGACTATAGTCCTGTATATGGAGTTGATATGAGAGCGAACGATCGATAGTTGGTCTGAGTACCAGAGACTGGAATACAAGACTATACTTGTGGGTGAAAATATCAATATCATGAAAATATTTAGCCGAAATAAGTCACACATCTACACCTGATTCGGATCTCATATCTGCCAATTGGGATCATCATTGTAATATATTCATGAGATCACGAGAGATCTCCATAGGAGCTATTCTCGGGAGAGCAGACACGAGCGAGAGCGGTACGAATACCGTGAATAAAACTATAAAAAAACGAATCATATATAAAAATAATATTAGAATCCACTCTGCAACTCCAACATTCTATTGTATATTCCTCACTTTGCAACGAGCTCAGTATGATTGCCTCGCTCGACAACAGCACCTCACTCCAATACTATGATATCATCTGCCTTTCGGACGGTCTGGAGACGATGCGCCACTATGACGACTGTTCTATTTTTGAACAGAGTATCGAGAGCCTCAGTGATCGCCTCTTCTGAGAATGAGTCGAGTGCTGAGGTTGGCTCATCGAGCAATATGATACCCGGATCCTTGAGAAAAATCTTGGCAATAGCAAGTCGCTGCTTCTGTCCACCTGAGAGCCTCACTCCCCTCTCGCCGATCTCTGTATCGAGTCAGTGTTCGAGGTCAAATACAAAATCACAATGAGCGAGTGTGAGTGCTTTGATGAGTTTTTGTTCTATCTTTTCTTCATCTCATATTGCAATCAGTGCAGATACCAGATTTTCTCTGATCGTCGCATCGAATACTCCTGGATCCTGAGTGAGGTATCCTATGTATGGATAGTATGTCCGAAGTGCTGTCTCATCAAGCTGATTCCCGAGTACCGAGATAGATCCTGATTCTGGATGGAGATAGCCGGCAATCAGCTTCATGAGAGTCGTCTTACCACCTCCACTCGCTCCTACGAGTGCTGTCTTTTGTCCTCTCTTGATCGTGAGAAAAAAGTTATCGAATACCTTTGTATCATTGTATCCATAGGAAATATTATTGATTTCAATATCCTTAGGTTTTTTGAGAAAAGGAGAGCCAGAATCATATCATTTCATCCTCGGTCAGTTATCAAACACTTCCCAAAGTTTCTCAATATCTGAGAAGTCTTTTGTAAAATTTTTATAGAAATCTGTAGAATTAAATAGGAAACTCTCAAATACAATGATCATTGCCATAATTGTAGCAAATTCTGTAATTGTAATATTTCTAGAAAATACACTACTTCAAACTACTAAAAGTACAATGATCCTCAGCGTAAATGCGAAGAGTCTCACAAGATTAAAAATAAAATACATAGATCGTTGGAGTCTAAAATTGGCCACATCGATAATATTGACAGAATCGCCTATATTCGATAGTTCCTTATCTACTGTATTATTTTGAAGAATTTCACTTTTAGACATAACCACACGTACCAGTTTTCGGGTCAATTCTCCTTTTTCCATAGTACGAACTTTGCGATCTTTATGTGCAAATGTATCAACAAATACGATACCCATATAGAGCATAAGTAGTCACCCAAGTAATCCAACTGCTAATACAGCCTGGAAATTAAATATGAGATATAAAAGCATTCCTCACGTAACGAGCATCTTCGCACTCTCTTGAAGAAGATGACATAACTGATCTACCCATACTGTCCGACCATCTCTCAATATCGAGATCATCTTCCCAGTACCGATACTCTCGAGGTAATTATTATCGAGTTGTACGATGATAGGAATATATCGGTGATAGATCCACCTCTCGAGATCATGAAAAAGTCATGGCCAATCAGTATTTCTAAGAAACCAGGTTATTATAAAGTACATTACTATCAATACTATTGACGCTATTATATTGAGATTATACTGCTCAATATTATTTCATTCCATAGCCTTTAATGCAAATTTCATTATCAATACTGATCCAATCGCATAAATTCAGTACATACTGAATTTGAGAAAAGAGAGAAGTGCGAGCTTTTTATTATATTTTAGTGGCTCAAAAAATCGTTTTGTTTTTTCTATGAAGTTCATGCTGATTTTGTTACTTATAGAGTAAAAATGCTACAGCCCAAAAGATATTATCTTATAAAACTGTAGAATTTATGAGGCTATTTCTTTTTCGCTGGAGCTTTTTTCGCAGCGGGCTTTTTGACTACTGCTTTTTTCGCTGGTTTCTTTTTTTCTTTGAATGCATCAGGTATCTGTTCTAATATCATGTCTTTAACTTCATCTATCGTGAGTACCTTGATCTCTTCCATTTCGGTGATTTTCTTCGATCCTCGCTTGAGATAGACATTCTCCTTACCGAACTTGATGAACGGACCATATCTCCCATTCTCGACCGAGATCTTCTCCTCTGGCCAGTTGTGGATATAGCGATTGGCCTCTTTGTCGACCTTGGCGGCTATCAGAGTACTCGCCTCACTCTCAGTAAGATTGTCAAAATCGAACCGAGCTGGAACATTGATATAGAGACTTTTCCACTTGAGAAATGGACCAAATCTCCCCTTCCCCTTGGTATATCATTCTCCTTCGTAGGTTCCGACGGGTGCATCTTCGACTTTTTTGGCCTCGATAAGCTCGACCGCCCGAGCATGATCGACGGACTGTGGATCCTCTGTCCGAGGGATCGAGATGAACGCTTCTCCCCACTTCACATATGGGCCGAATCTACCTTGTCCGACGATGAGTGTCAGGTCCTCGTAGGATCCGATATCCTTCGGGAAAGAAAAGAGTCAGAGAGCCTGTTCGAGCGTGACATCTTCGATATAGATACCGGGTGAGAGATTCGCGTAGCGAGGCTTCTCATCTTCGGCGAGCTCTGATGGTGCACCGATCTGGATGACAGGACCGAACCTACTCATACGAGTGAGTACTGTCCGACCAGTGGCAGGGTCAATTCCGAGTATTCGCTCTCCTGAGAACCTCCCCTCAGCACCGAGTGCCTCCTCGATCGACGCATGAAATGGACTATAGAATTCTCCGAGCATCTTCGTCCACTCCAGTTTGCCATCAGCAATCTGATCGAATTGTGACTCCACCTCAGCAGTGAAGCTATACTGCATAAATCCTGAGAACTCCTGTTCGAGATAGTCCACCACGACAAATGCAATATCGGTTGGAGCAAGCTTCTTGGCTTCGATCACCACATATCCTCGGTCCTGGATCGTCTGGATCGTCGGAGCATAGGTCGATGGTCGACCGATCCCCTCGCTTTCGAGTTTTTTCACGAGTGATGCCTCCGTATATCGTGGTGGTGGGAGTGAAAACTTCTGATTTCCAGCGAAGTTCTCAGACTTCACTTGCTCTCATTTTTTGATAACTGGGAGCTTCTTGGATTCACTTTCTTCGTCCTGTTCGTCATCTGTACCCTCGATATAGAGTTTCATAAAACCTGGGAACTTGATCACCTCACCCTTCACGATCCAGTCTTCACTCGGTGCAGATACAGGAGAGAAGTGATAGGTCGTCGTCTCGATCTGTGCCTCTTGCATCTGTGATGCAACCGTACGCTCCCAGATGAGCCTATAGAGCTTGGCCTCCATAGAGTCGAGTCCGATCCGATCTGGACTCTTCGCTATCTCTGTCGGGCGGATTGCCTCATGTGCCTCTTGTGCACTCGCCTGTTTTGTTTTATATTTTCGACCATTTGGTATCGAGTATTCTTTCCCATACTCTTTTTCTATGAAATCCCGAGCGGCACCGATCGCCAGATCCGATAGATTCACTGAGTCAGTTCGCATATAGGTAATATGACCGTTCTGGTAGAGTCGCTGAGCGATGTCCATCGTCATCTTGACTCCATATCCGAGCTTGCGAGATGCCTCTTGTTGGAGAGTAGATGTCGTGAATGGAGCCCCTGGAGTACGAGTCCTTGCTTTTACCTCACTTTCATTCAAGACGAATTGTTCATTCTGAGGAAATGTGAAGATCAGATTTCCTTTTTTGTCCTTCTGTGTATTGGCCACAGAGAAATCGATCCCATGACTCTGAAAAAATCCCTGAATATCTGCCTCGGTTTTCATCTTGGCTACTTTGCCACCCACCTTGATGAGCTCGATCATCATCGGAGTTGTTCCTCCGATTTTGGCCATTATTTTCCAGCTCTCCTCAGGAACGAATGCTCGGATTTCTCGCTCTCGTTCAACAAGGATCTTCACCGCGACTGATTGGACTCGTCCAGCTGAGAGTCCTGGTCGGACCTTTTTCCACAGAACTGGTGAGACCTCATATCCTACGATACGATCCAGTATACGGCGAGACTGTTGAGCATTGACGAGATCGAGATAGATCTTGCGAGGCGTCTCGATAGCATGTTCTATAGCAGTCTTGGTGATCTCATGGAACACGATACGGTCCACACTCGTCGGATCGAGTCCGAGAGCCATACAGAGATGCCATCCGATCGCTTCGCCCTCACGATCCTCATCGGTCGCTATCCAGATTTTATCAGCTTCTTTGGCGAGTTTTTTGAGCTCAGTGACTCGTTTCTTTTTCTCAGGGGATATCTCATATGCAGGGACGAATCCACCAGCGATATCGATACCCATATTCTTGGCTGGGAGATCTCGTATATGCCCGAACGACGCCTCGACTCGATAGTCGGATCCGAGGAATTTTTCGATAGTTTTTCCCTTTGCTGGAGACTCTACGATCACGAGATTTTTTACCATATATTGATGATTAACTTGTCTAGAGAGTAGTGTGAGTCAAGCGAAAGTCAAAAGATTTTCGAAAAAATAGAAAAATAGAAAAAACACTAAAAAAAAAAATACCTATACAAGATAAGGATGGTGATATTTGTTTCTATGATTGTGGAGCTGATCCTGACCGATCATATCCGACTCTTCGTGTTTTGTTTGACTGAGGCTATAGCTCTAACCGAGATCGATTATAGGAATTTTATATGAGAATGCAACTTATTTTTTGTTCGCTTGATAGATAAAAGCTGGCCAAAAGTTGCGTAACTCAAATGCAATATGCGTCACGTCGAAATATCGGCGAACATCTCGTAGGTTCTGGAGTGCATACTGATACTGGATAAATCGCCCTCATGTACGTAGTGATACCTCAGTGGCTCTAAGGATATGATCGACTCATTCTGGTGATATACTTCCAAGAGGGAGAGTTGATATGATAATATCTACAGAGCCAAGAGGGAGTATTTGCCCAATATGAGCTGCACTGATCTCATGGATATCACAGTATTGTCCATACTTACGTCTGAGCTCTATGATGCACTTTGCATTGTTCTCGATAACAATGAGTTTTGTATTTGGAGACTTGTGACGAATGAGATAGTCTGTGACTGGTCCATATCCAGCACCGAGTTCGACTATAGTATTCGCTGATTCTATATCAGCCAGAGATACGACACGTGCAACGAGAAAGCGGGATGATCCGAGTCAATATCCGATATCTGACCAAAATTTGCGAGTCCAGAATATGAAATTCATATAGTACAAAAAAGTACCCACATAGTATCGATACTTTTTAAAATGCAAATATTTCGGGTAATCTCAAGTATAAAATATCTCAAAATACGAGAAGATCCGGGATCATCTGCAAAAAGTATTTTTGCTGATAAGACCGTATGCAATGATCGAGACAGAAAAAAATTTCCGAAGTGAGCTTACATACGAGTAAGTAACCAAGGAAATTTTTTCTAACGAAGATATTTGATGTATTTCAGAGAGTTTATCTCATAATCTTGAGAAATTCTCGTATCTCTTCCATATCCTTATCAGCGATACCTTCACCTTTCGTAGTGGATTTCTCAATAGAACAGAGTATCTCTTCATTGATAGCCTGTCCAAGAGCAGATCTCACAGCGGAGAGCTGCTGGATGATCTCACGAACTCACTCCTCATCTTCGATCATCTGAATGACACCACGGAGCTGTCCTTCGATACGACGGAGTCTGTTTGTTACTCGTTTTTTTTGGTCTAGATCTTTGATTTTCATAACATTATAGATTATAGATATATATGGTCAATACTCCCCCACAGTATACGAGTATTTTTGTACTTTGCAAGTTTTTTATGTGAAGTAATTGTGAACGTAAAAAAAACTTCCATTTTCCAATACTTTCCATATACTACAAAGCATACACTATCATATTTTCCCTGGTTATGAATACTATAATACTACCACTCATAACGGAGTTCTGGACTGGACTCGGTATAGCGATAACGTCTATCATGGTAGATGTTGTATGAGACGATGTCAGTATCCGTGTCGAGACACTTGATAGTGCTATCTTGATTGGTATGCATGGCAAAAATATCGCCATATTTCAACACCTTCTCTCCCGCATGATTGAGCGAAAAACAGCAAAGTTTGTCCATGTACATCTTGAGATCAATGACTATATGAAACTCAAGGATGAAAAACTCATGCAATTCATAGACTCAAAAATACTACTCATACAATCGAAATGAGGATCTATCCGCATACCGAGTCTCACTCCATACGAACGTAAGAAGGCTCATAACTATATAGCGGAACTGGCAATCATCTGATTATGAACACAATCAGAAGGTGAATGAATAGAACGAATTCTCGTACTATCATACACTGGAGTAATTCTTCCTATATCACAAACCGATCATATCATTCCAACTAAGATGGAACCAATCATCTCCGATGATGGAGTTGGTATCTAAAATATATTTGTTCCTACTTTATGAAATCGCTATTTCTCTCATTCATTGCTGTTACTATTATATCTATTGCTTCATGGGGATTTTTGTCATACGGAACCACTCGAGGATATGTTGAGTATCTGGCGGGATGAGACTATCGTCGTCTCCACCCAGAGCTCATAGCATCACCAGATATCATCAAATTATTCGATATGTGACATACCACTTCCTACGCGAGTTGGGCCTGGTTGGGTTTGATCCAGTATGTTGGAGACAACGTTGGGGGCAATCGATTTTTGAGCTTTTCACATAGCATACTCACTCAGATAACCGATCTCCATCCCTACTTCAATAGACCATATGAGATAGATCTCATATTCGCACCACTCTCGAGTGGAGAAAATACTACTCTACAAGAAAAAGTAGTAAACAAACAAATAGCGATCAATGCTATCAATCTCGGTAAAAAATGAATCACTCGACTCTGTGACTCACAAAAAATAGAGAAAATCAAAACTCGAGAAATATCAGAACGCCTCTGGAATGATGAAACACTAAAAAATCCATGTGCCAGTGGTATGCTCCCCTACTATCTCGCATTCACAACATACCAGATGGGTGAAAATAGAGCAAAAGCAGCAGAATACTACAAGATAGCGAGTATGAATGATGATGGACCAAAAGCGAGTCGGATCCTCGGTATCCTCGCACTCTCTGGCGAGGGTGACTATATGGCGAGTGCACTCAACTTTGCTCTTGTAGGCTCCACGGGATACGATACTGATCCATATAGTTGTAGAGCTATCGCAGAGGATCTGAGCCACGACCTCCTAGCAAAAAGAAAACCAGACAGTACATGGATCCACTCACTCGAAAAAATAGATCAAGGACTCAAAGACACGAAAAATGAATCCAATCCCATATCTAACTCGAGTGACAATTGCTATGATATGACAACCCGTAGCATCAAGACTATCTACCTGAGCTATATAGCAGATCTCGCGAAGTGAACGAATGCTAAAAATGGAGCGGACCTCATCCGACTCGGAAAAATAGAAAGTATACCAACATTGTCTATCCATAAATGATACAGTGTCAGAGAAAAAAACGGAATCTGGGAATACCAGGCAAAATAATCTACCCAATACTATGCTCAAATTTGATCCTATCACTCTCGCCGATTGGCAATCTCGCCATATAGGCTCTATATCTATAGAGTTCATCCCATCTGGATGCGAGGGTACGAGTATAGCTATACACGAGAATATGATTCTCCCATGATACGTGACTCTACCAAATAGTAGCGATATTCTCACCTATACATTGCCTGATTCCGTACTCACTCTCCGTGAAGCCTATATCACACATACTGGCAAAAAGTGGATTATGAAAAGTGATTCAGTACTTACTAGATGTGGCTGTGGTCGGAGTTTTGGGATAGCAACTGGAGATAGCAAGATAGATAAAATCAGGCTTCTCAAATCCAAACTCGCGAAGAGTAAGGGGATAATACACTAAGGGATTCTGATAAAAAAACGCACTCTACAGTGCGTTTTTCAGGATCTCAGTAGAGAATATATGATTTCTAGATACTATTTCTTACTACATGTCGCCTTGTAGCTGTCGGCAAGAGATGTATTCTTCGCATAGGTTGCTATCACATACCCCTCACACGCTACTGCCGCAGAGAGCTGATTGATAGATTTGATACGCTCGATCTCAGCGAGAGCCTCATTGTACTTCGCAATGATGAAATAGGTACGATATCGGATACGCAGTACCTCGAGAGTTGGCGTATTAGCGAGTAACCAACTGTTCGAGAGAGATATTGTCGAGAGGAATCTCTTAGCAGTATATGCAGCCTCGATATCCGCATAGATCACAGTGGTGGCTCCAGTTGGCGCGATTACGGTCGTACCGCTGGCTGTAGTAGGAACAACAGGTGTCACGTTACGAGGATCAGCGATCCATGTTCGCTTGACTCCTGGGAATATATTTTTCCCGGTTTTGGTAGCATAGTATCCTGTGGTACTATTGTATTCGAAAAATCCTATCAGCTTGCGAGCATAGGTAGTCTTATCGAACTGATAGAGGATCTTCGCATCATATATCCCAGTTCCTGATACTGATCCAGTATAGACGATATCGACGAATACATGATCGAGTGCTCCAGTAGCGACGAACTCATATCCTCAGATTCGAGCTCATTTTGGCATCGCATAGGCCTGTACTATCTTATCCCACTCGGATATAATCCGCTTGATGAATCCAGCATATGTTATTCCATAATTCTTCTCGATACCCACATATGAAACCTCTCCACTCGTAGTCACAGGTACCACAGGAGGTGCCACTAAGGCAACTGATCCGGTAGAACTAGCAGATGGCACTGATATCGTTGAGTTCCCATTATTTATTACAGTCTGGATAGCTCATGAGAAAAGTGCGAGTGGTATTTTGATATTTGCCTTTCGCATCTCCTCTCGGAGTATAGAGTTCTCAGCTTCGAGAGACTTGACACGAGAACCATACTGATCAAGGAGGGCTTTGGCCTGAACAATAGGATCGAGATCGGCAGCTACGACACTCGTCAGGGACGATACCAGGATGAGAGCGACGAATATGATTTTTCGCATATATTATATGGGGGAAGGAGTAAAACTTGGAATCAGTATAGAGACGAATATCCAAAAATCAATTTTTTCGCCTCGGCAATCACACGATATTCACAGAAAAAGATTCACGAGCAAATATTGCTTTTCTCTATTTTTTCTCTATACTCGACGACGACTCTCGGGAGGAGGAGACAGGTATACGCGTTCTGAGCAATCAGGATGAGGAAAGTCTGGACATCACTCCAAGGTGAGAAGAGCTAACGGCTCTGGCTCGGCAATATATATAAAATGTCGAGTACGGATAGTGCCACAGAGACAATACTATCCCGAGCAATCGGGAGAAAGGTGAAAAGTCATCTGGTGTCATCGCACTTGATTACCTGGGCCCGCTCAGGTGTAAAGTGAAGTGGCTACAGATGAATCCTACGAAAGTGGGAGTGGTAAACCCTCTCTGATGCAAGGAGAATGGTACTCAATATGATAATGTCTTAGAGCAGTCATAGAGAGTATACTCCGCTGGAGGTCATGGGCGACTGTGATCCTAGATAGATGTATACCGATATACAGAATCCGGCTTATTATCTCCTCCTCCGGGGAGTCAACTTTTATCAAAATCTACAATCCATATATGTCCCATATCATGCTCATCGGTATCCAGGGTTCTGGCAAAGGAACACAAGCCCGCAAGATCCTCGAACACTCAGATGTCTATACCCTATTTGAAATGGGAACAGAGCTCCGCAAATTCGCAAAATCAGGTACGATAGAGTGAGATGAGACTCGTCGGTGTATCGAGGCAGGACTCAAGGCTCCGACGAGTGCTGTCGTCGCCATGGCAGAGGCATATGTGGCAACCAACAAGGACAAAAAAATACTCCTCGACGGAGTCATCCGCAGTGCAGAACAAAATACTGCTCTCGAGCCCATATTCGGTGACTTCATCGTGATCTATCTCGATCTGGATGTAGAGATGGCTGTCGCTCGCCTCGGTGGTCGCCGTATAGACCCGATTACGAGTGAGACATTCCCATCCAGTTACAAGGGAGAAACCAACCCGAAAACTGGCAACAAGCTCGTAGTTCGAGCTGATGATACGGAGGATGCTATCAGATCTCGTATCAGCTGGTCGATCGCAGATACTCTCCCACTCATCGATACATGGGAAGCAAACGGGCACAGGATATACAAAATTGATGCGAGTCAGAGTGAGGAAGAGATATTCACTGAGATAGAGAAAGTAATCATGAAATAGTAAAAGCGTCCCACAATGGGACGCTTTATTCTTTTGTGTTTTAGCTCATTATCTATATTCTCATATCTTATGACGGATCACTACTATATCCATATCCCGTTCTGCCGACAACGATGTCCGTATTGCAAGTTCGCACTTACCCCTGTTTTCAATGAATTCAATAAACGGAAATATATCGAGTATCTGAAAAAAGAGATACGAGAATATTTTACTGTTCCCCTTTCATTCTGCGAATTTTGAGGATCTGTCAGTGCAGATTTTCGTGAAAAATCTCAAATTGTTTGACCCCGTGGCTTCCTAGAACGGGGGGGTTTTTGAGATTTAGAAAATCAAACTGGAAATAGATACCAAAATGAAGTAGAAGAAAGTAAGACTTTTGATACTTTTGGTCACAAAAGTATGGAAAATAGTATCTGAAAGATACACAAGAAAACCATCTATTTCGGATGATGAACCCCCTCAATCCTATCTCAGTCTGAGACTCAAGAGATTTTGGAATGTTTCCCTTTTTATAGAGAATCAGATATTGAGATCACCATAGAGATGAATCCTGAGGATATCACACCTGAATACATTGCTGGAATTCTCACACTCGGGATTATCAGAATCTCACTTGGCATACAGACACTGAATGAAAAGAGTTTAAAAGAAATTCATAGAAGCGATAGAAATATGATTTTCGGTGCACTTGAAAGTATTAATCCTGAAATCAAAAAATCAAATAATAATATCTCTCTCAATCTCGACTTTATCCTCGGTCTTCCTTTTGTGAAACCTGGAGAGACATTAGCAGGAATCCGCGAACTCCATAAGCGGTTCCCATATATCACTCATACGAGTGTCTATATGCTCGAAGATGAGTCTTATCCAAAACACTGGAGAGAAAATTCAATCACAGAAGATGAGATGCAGAGTGATTTCATCGCGATAATGGAATACTTTAAGACTATCTGATGGCACCATTATGAGCTCTCGAATTGGGCTCGACCAGAGTATGAGTCAGTGCATAATCAGGCATACTGGGATCACTCAGATACGAGAGGATTCGGACTCTCTGCTGCATCATATGAATGAGGACAGCGGTGGAACAACTCGAGTTCATTTACTGGGTACTACGGATCAAGAAGGGACAATGAAGAATCACTGACACCAGAGCAGATAGTTATGGAACAGATGATGTTCTGACTCCGTAGAGATGGATGGGACTATGATAAGGGATCAAAAAAACTTGATACACTCATCACGGGTTGACTTCTCGAAATCCATGAAAACCGAATAAAACCAACAAAAACTTGAATTTTTGTGATTGATCATATACTGTCGGAGTTGATATAAGATATATAGCTTCTGTACTTCAGACAACATAAAAAATATTCAAAAACGAGAGTATCGAGGCAGAAAAATTTTTCGCAGTGAGTTTATCGAGATATAAATGAACGAGAAATAAATTTTTCTAACAAAGATAATCGATGTTTTCCAAATTTTAATGCCGCCATAGCTCAGTGGTAGAGCACTTCATTGGTAATGAAGAGGTCTCGGGTTCAAGTCCCGATGGTGGCTCCAGTATATTTTCAAACATCGGGTAGTTGAATCCGAATTGTGCTCGAGACCTGACCCAAGTCAGGTCTCTACGATGAGGAGAGGCGGGTCGCGGACGGAGGAGCGACCAAGTCCCGATGGTGGCTCCAGCTTTTCTTTTGACATTTTTGACTTTTCTCTATAATCATCTCCATTAATCCGCTTCGGCGGATTTTAAAATGCTTTGACGAAAAGAGGAAATTCTATATACTCTTCCCTATTCTATCTCGTCTATTTTTTATTTCACTTTCCTATGTCCAATTTTATCACTGAGGCTAACACCGAGCTCGAACATGTCGTCTGGCCGACTCCTGCCGAGAACAAAAAATATATGATGTACACGGTCGGTGTCATCGTAGTACTTGGGATTTTTCTCGCGGTACTCGGATATAGCATCACCAATGGACTCAAACTCGCCAGAGATCAATTCCCTCATGATGTAGCTCCTACAGCTACTGTAAGTGGTGAGGATACTATGAGTCAGGCTGACCTCGACAAGCTCCTGAAAAATATCCAAGTCCAAACTGGTGCAACCGCATCAGGATCCAAGACTGGAACCGGCAAATAAGCTGCCCTATTATTCCAATTATTACCTTACCAATCACCAACAACTATGTTCGACCTCCTGACTACAAAAGAAGAATGAGAATGGTATGTGATCCGTGTGATCTCAGGAACTGAGGACAATGTCCGATCCTCTCTGATGCAGCGGCGTGAGGCATTTGGCCTCGAGCAATATATCATCGATGTATTCATCCCAACACACGATAGTGTGACCGTCCGCAAAGGTGGAGAAAAAGTAAAACGCAAAAAAAATATATTTCCAGGATATATCCTCGTACGTATGATAGTGACCAATGAGAGTTGGTATATCGTCCGCAACACTCCGAATGTGACAGGATTTCTCGGAGCAGGTACTGTCCCAGTTCCAGTCCGTGGAGAGGAGCTCGAGCAGCTCAAGGGTATCCTCGAAGAGAAGAGTGAAGAGTACAAGACCAATATGCAAGTCGGTGAATTCGTCACTATCGGATCTGGTCCGTTCGAGGGCAGCGAAGGCAAGATCGTCGAGATCAACAAACAAAAAGGTCTCGTCAAAGTCATGGTCAATCTCCTCGGTCGTGAGACCCCTGTGGAGATCGAGTTCTCGAGTATCGCCAAGAAATAATTATCTCTCCTTATGCGTATAGCACTGATCACTCTTGCTGTTGCGAGTCTTGCCTTTATTGGGAGTATTATTTGGATTTTTGCTCAGCGAAATGGTGTCGATCTCATCCCAACTCAGAATACCTCAAGTGTGAAAATCTCAAGTGAAACAGCTGCAATCGAGATACTCAGATCTCAGTGGAAAACAGAGGATCGTATCAAGGAACTAGAGGCAAAAGTAGATCTACTCTCAGGGAAAAATCCGATATCAACTCAAGTTTCACTGCCCACCAATACTGGTACCACGAACTCGATCAACTCTGGATCAACAACTCAGTCAGGGACAACTCCTATTATCATACCGATATCTGCGAAGTTCCTGACAAAAGTAATCTCTAAGATGAATCTGACGCTCGACAAAAACAATGGCATATACGGTCTCTATACATTTGATGCAAGTACTATCTACTCGACCTATACAGATATAAAATCTGGTATCATCATCATAGCAACACGAACTCCATATTCTGCCTGGCTTGCTAACTGGAGAGCAATCGATAAGTCACTCTTCATCGTCAACGAGTCAAAAACATTTCCATTTGCAAGTTTCTATCTCAACCCTCCTCGTGAGGATAACATTATCAGGATAGTGATGCAAGTAGAGACTCAGACGCTCCTTATATCCATACCCAAGTCGAGATTCCCAGAGTTCAAAACCATGATGACTAAAGAAAAGTAACTGAATAGCAAACACTAGCAAAAACACACTATACCTTCTCTCCTAGAGAGATTCTCACCCAAAGTGAGAATCCAACGAACATTCTCTATACGACTCATTCTATCCCCTCCTAACCCACTCACTCCTATGGCTGATAAATCAATCCTCCTCACCCGCGATGGTCTCACAGAACTCCAGAACGAACTACGAATACTGCGAGAAGTAACTCGCGTAGAGATAGCAGCCAAACTCAAAGAGGCTATATCATATGGGGATCTCTCTGAAAATGCTGAGTATCAAGCAGCTCGTGATGACCAAGCCCAAGCAGAGCTCCGTATTGCTGAACTCGAAGAGATGCTCAAGCCAGGATCATATGAGATCATCGATGAAAAGAAAAAGAAAACTGGCATCAATGTCGGATCAGTCGTAACCCTAGAGGATACTGAGAAAAAAGAAACTATCACCTATACGATCGTCGGTTCACAAGAAGCAAGTATCCTCGATGGCAAAATCAGTAACGAGTCACCTATTGGTAGGTCTCTTATAGGCAAAAATACTGGAGATACTGTGACCGTCATCGCACCATCTGGTAAAACTGAGTATTCTATTATCCGTGTTGCATAATATGTTCACAAGTATTCATACATTTCTCGAGACACATACGATCATCATACCGTTTGTATCACTCATAGTTGCCATAGTAGTGAAGTGAGTTGTTCATGCACTCAAGGGACGATTCTCATTCGCGAGGATGTTTGGAAGTGGTGGTATGCCATCAGCTCATTCGACATTTGTCATCGCACTTTCTACTGCGATGGGGCTCAAATATGGACCATGGAGTGACGAATTCGCAATCTGTCTCGTCATCTCGATCATCATCATATATGATGCAATGAATGTGAGATATCAGGCAGGTCTCCACGCGAGAGTCCTCAATCGGCTCACTCCAGATGATGGACAGACGCTCAATGAATCTATGGGACATACACCGCTCGAGGCTCTCATCGGTGGTATTATCGGTTTCTTAACAGCAGTAGTGCTACTCGGTCTATAAAACATGTTCTCCATCCACGACGAAGAAAAAATCATATCACTCCTCGAAGCCAACGGACACAAAAAATTCCGATATGTACAGATAGAAAACGCGATCTACAAAAATCTCGTGACTAATTTTGATATGATCGATACATTGCCACAATCGATCCGCGATTTGCTCAAAGAAAATTGCTCATATAACTCACTCTCACTCCATAGTGAGAAGACGGATCCGGAGGGACAGACGACGAAGTTCCTCTTCACAACACATGATGGCAAGATGATCGAGGCGGTGATCATGCGTCATCTTTCAGGTCGCAATACTCTCTGCGTCAGCTCTCAGGCGGGTTGTCCTATGGCCTGTACATTCTGTGCGACGGGCAAGCTCGGACTCATCCGCAATCTCACATTCGCGGAGATCATCGACCAGATCATGTGGGCAGTACATCATCTAGCGAAAGAAGATAAAAAGCTCCGAAATATAGTCTATATGGGTATGGGTGAGCCACTTCTCAACTATGGTGAAGTGAGTAAATCGATCCATATCGCCTGTTGTCAAAAAAAACTCGATCTCTCCAACCGTCGTATCACCGTCTCAACTTGTGGTATTGCTCCGCGTATTATCGACTTCGCTCGGGATTTTCCCCAGGTATCTCTCGCGATCTCACTCCACGCTCCGAACGATGAGGCCAGGAAGAAAATCATGCCCGTCGAGAATACCTATCCGATCGATGTCCTCTTCTCTGCAATAGACGAGTATGTAGAGATCACGAATAAGAGGATATTCTATGAATATATCATGATAAACGGCGTCACAGATCGTCTCGAATACGCGAAAGAGCTCGGTGAGCTCCTCAAATGACGACTCGCTCATGTCAACTTCATCCCGTACAATCCAGGAGAAGGCACTGATAGCAATGGATACCTCCCGACATCGAAGATGATGATCAAAAAATTCCAGGATACTCTCGACCGCTATGGGATACCATCGACTGTCCGTCACACGATGGGCGATGATATCGATGCGGCGTGTGGACAGCTCGCACTCAAAGAAGAGGGCAAGTCACTCGCTACAGAGGTCGGTCGCACTCTCGGGAAAACAACGAACAAAATATAATACTCTCTATGGATATATCTGATCTCATATCTCCTACTCTTGTAGCAAAAGAAAAACCATCACGCAAGGCACAACAACGAGAGGCTCGTCGAGCCAAGATGATAGAAAAGGCAAAACGAAAGGTCAAAGTCGCCAAAAAAGCGGAACGCAAACTCGTAGTAAAGGCAGAGCGAGTCAAGGCAAACAAGCGAGAAAATAGCAAACGCAAACTCGTAAAAAAAATCCAAGCGAGAGAAGAAGCCGGTACGCTCAAGCAAAGTGATACTCCAGTCTCCAAGCCTGAGAAAAAAGTATTCGTCAAAGATAATTTCTGAATACCTCAGAAGAAATAAAAAAATCCTCATTGCGAATACTCGCAATGAGGATTTTTACTTTTATATCCTAGATCTATTGATAACTGTAGTAGTCATATATTGAGGAATACTAGAATTTATCTTTGTGGTCAAGTCTGTAGCTATATTGCACTGCTTCCAGAGTCAAAAACTATATTGAGATGCAATTTCTTGCATATGATTATAGTTTTTGCTCATACTTGGCGGTACCATAGAAAAATTCGTCCAACTAAATGCTATTCATCTCATAATCATCATCTGCCCCATATCTACACGAGTTTCAGTATCAATGAGCTGTACGAGATTCCTACATCATTTGAAGGAATCTTTACAGAGGTCATTTCAATAAAAAATCACTTCGTATATCCTCTGTTTCTTTTTTTTATATATGATTTTGCCTCATCATAATAACACTTACCTCACTCTGTATGATAGTTATAATCTGGAGTATTAACTCAGATGAGCCGTACATCATGATAGTATCCACTAGAACAATCTATATCAAAAGTATCACCATCATCTATATTACCAATCTTGCATATATCATGCTTTCCTGTTTTTTGTATCTCAATGGGTTTGAGTTGATCGAGTGTTACTCACTGAGAAGTACAATACACAAAACAAAGGAGGGATAAAATGATTTTTCTCATATATTAATATTATTTTTGATATATTATCATTAATATTAATTAATGTCAATTAATAAAATATATATTATATTTTTGTCAATTTCTGAGAATTTTTTGATTTTCTCGAGTATTTCCCTATACTATAATTCATGAATCCAACTATCCCAAGTCCACTCGATGACATCATAGCGAACATAGAGGAGCTCAAGGGTCGCAACCAATATGCTCAGGCGAGGCGTACTGCTCTCCAAGCCCTGAGCAAATATACTGACGACTATCGTATCTATGAGGAGCTCGCTGATATCTATATATTCGAGGAGAATCTCGATAAGGCAGAAGAAGTCATCAGATACGCTCGTGCTCTCCATCCAGACTCTGGTACTGGGGCATATCTCGAGGGATATATAGCTGCAGCTCGGGGGGATTTTGATCGAGCAGTTGCGATCCTGACAGTGGCAAATAGGAGGTTTCCAAATAACGCTGAGATCATCCGCAATCTCGGATGGTCGTATGTGATGCTCGGCGAGATCGCTCGTGGACTCTCGCTCCTCAGGCGTGCCTATGCTCTGGCTCCAACTGATATGATGATCGTCAACGATCTCGGTGTTGCCCTCATGGCAAGTGGAGCCGAGGAAGAGGCTCGACTCCTCTTCGAACGCAACTGACACACTCTCGGACTCGGTGCGATCGAGGCGATGGATAACTAATTTTTTAATTTATATTTCCCTTGTTTACTATTCCTGTCGGGGATCTCATATCGAGCTATACTGGTGACAATCGCGAATTTGCATTTGCAGGTCCTATTTTTGATGGTTACTACGAAGATATCAGATTCCTCTCGGATCTCGAGTTCGCAGTATCCATCATGACGCTCGATGATGGTATATATATTTCATGGAGCTACCTCAAGACTACGGTCGAGTACGAGGGCAAAAAAGAAACTATCGACCTCGCACCATTCGATCGCACCTGGAAAATCAAGCTCGAAAAGTGAGATCCAGATGATATATCTGAGATCGATATGAGATCGCAGACGATAGATCTGGGGCCGGTGATACGGGAGGAGATAATCATGGAGTGTTGCAATAGTTTTTAGAGATTTCGGAAAAACTTCGTACTTCATCGTTAAAAAAATATTTTCTCTATGTCCCTTTGCGATTTTATCGCATTGGAAATACCTTGGGGTACATTTCCATACCCGCGAAACTCATATCGAAAATATTTTTCTGCATACTATCTTATTCGTAAAAACATTCTTTTTTACGAATAATCTCGGAAATTACTTGTTTTTGAGAAATCTCAAGTAGAATAAATATCTATCTCCTCTTCAGGAGATTTTTTATTTTTTGTATTGAGAAAAATATACTATATTTCCATGAGAGTGAGTAGAGTATTTTAGATGGGAGTATTTCTATTTTTCAGCCAAATTTTTCCTTGAATTCTGTCACTCATCGGAGCGTATCATCTGGATCTGTAGGGTCAGCTACACCGAGGAAGTCGTAGACTGGAATCTGTCGACTTTTTGCCTCACAGATCGCCGTCCACTGGAGGAGATAGGGAGCCATCTGCTTGCGATCCTCAACTCGTGATGAACTCGCTCCGTAGTAATAGATAGCCCGTGAGGGTGTGAATACAAAAATACCTCCAGCGATCACCCTGCCTTCGAACCGAGCAAAGTAGAGTCATCATTGATTATCTTGCTCCAGTCTATGGATAAATGTCTCATAATAGCTCCGACTATTCCCCGCGAATCCATCCCGAGAGAGCGTATCTGAGAGGAGATCCATCCAGATATCGATATTCGCTGTTGTTGCTGTAACTCGCTCAACTGCTACTCCCCTCTTGGCTGCGAGACGGATATTGTATCTTCACTTCTCGTGCATCTGGGCGAGTATCTCATCTTCCGATAGAGTGAGATCGAGCACTCGTGTATGTGGCGTGAGGAATTTTTTATATGGTTTTTGTGTAATATTTGATTCGAGTTCTCCATCTATTGGTTCTATTTGGAGAAAGAGTATATTTCTGGATTTGAGCTCTTTTTGCAATGCGATGATGCAGTCCTCCCAATCTGTTCCCATCTGAGACCGTGATACTCCGAGCGAGAACACTCCATACAATCAGAGTCAGATAGATCGTATCTCGACGAGGAGATAACTCGAGCCAATAGAGCCAAAATAAAAAACCTCACGAGCTTGTCCAGATATTGTCAATATCTCAGCCCAGGTTAGCGACTGCCACCAGGAGAGGTCACCAGGAGGAACCTCAGATGCTCAGATAATACCATACTGCATAGAGGTAAGTGTAGCAAAAAAGTGAGAAAAGCAAGAAAAAAGTTGCAAGAAAAGCCGAAACCTGATATACTGCATGGGTATTTCTTATTCTAAACTACTATGCTCACGCAACTCGAGGTCAACAAATCCTCTACCAATACTGGTGTCAAGATATTCGCATTCAAGTGAGAACTCGATGAGACCAATGTAGATACTACATTCCCAAATATCATCTCTGAGATCGGGGAATTCGCACACTCTCGAACTCTATTCGATATGAGTGGCCTCACGTACCTCAATAGCAAGTCCATCGGATATATTGCTGATATTGCTCAAAGAACTGAAGATGGGGCTGGTAAGTTCGCCCTCTGTGCGCTCTCGAGCGAGGTACATGATACTCTCGATCTTGTCGGGATCACCTCTATCGTACCAGTATTCGATACTCTCGATGCTGCGATCGCAGATCTCTCGAAATAAATATATAAACAAGACACCTATACATAAATATACATTGTTATGACAATAAATCCTGAAAAACAATATAAAGATACCATAAGTACACGAGTGACTGTTCTTCAGGAAGAACTCGCCAAAAATCCAAAAAATCCTGAGAATGCAAAAATCCGTGGAGAGATTGCAGAGCTACGTCGAGAACTCAATCGTACCAAGCAATTTACAAATATAGGAAAGGAAGGATCCAAAAAAATTGCTGAAAACAAAAATATGGATTCGCTTTCAGCTGCCGAGCTCATGAGAATAGATCAAGAGGAGTGAAGTCGTGGAGAATTTTTATCGAAATCATTTCTCTACAAACAAACTACAGATACTGACGGGAATATATTCCAAGAACCGACAGATGGGAAAAGCCTCAAAGAGTGAGATATACTCTATGTAGACTTCGGTAAAAATAGGAGTGCTGAAGGAAAAATAGGCACCGGTGATATGATTCCAATGACCGTTAAAGTGGTTAAAATTATCGATACAGCTTGAAAAATTAGAATGGGAAAAAGAAGTATCCAATGAGGTAAAGTTGGTTACTATGATGAACAAGGGTATATAGCTGTATATAATGGATTCAAAATAGAGATACCAAAAAAGAATGAATCCGAAGAATATATAATAAAATCAAATCAAAGTATTAAAGTCAATAATACTGAAGAACAAGAGAACTCAGCAAAAGATGAATTTATTGAGGTAGCTCAGAAATATGATGCACTTTGATCAGAGTTTACACCTTGGAATATCCTAGAGAAGAAACAATTTCAAGAAAA
The DNA here is from genome assembly GCA_014377305.1 of Candidatus Altimarinota bacterium. Taxonomy (GTDB): domain Bacteria; phylum Patescibacteriota; class Gracilibacteria; order BD1-5; family UBA2023; genus JABFSX01. Next base: position 22,229 of record JACMPW010000008.1, read on the forward strand.
ATCCACAGAAGTTGCAAAAGCTATGGAAACAAAATATGGAATTCCTTGGCAAGTAACCTATACTCAGTCAACACTCGAGACATGATACTGAAGAAGTGCACCGAATAATAACTATTTCGGAATCAAGGGTGGATCATCTGGATTAAAAACAAAGGAATTTATTAATGGAAAAGAAACTGAAGTTATTGCGAGTTTTCGATGATATTCGAGTATGGAAGAATCATTTGATGACTATTGAAAGCTGCTTACTACAAATCCCCGATATCAAAATGCTTTCAAGTTTAAAAATAATCCAGAATTATTTCTATGAGAAATTATTAGAGCTTGATACGCAACAGACCCAGAATATGTCAGTAAAGCCAAGAGAATTTGGACTCAATATGATTCCATTCGAGATTTTAATGTAAATACTCCTGAATTAGTTGCAAAAACAACACCAGATGCACTCATCCAACAGGCTAGTAAGTATATCTGAACAGAATATGTTTGGTGAGGAAATACAGAATATGGAATAGATTGTTCTCATTTAGTATGCAAGTCTTTATCCGATCTATGAGCCTCTAAAAAAAGTTTTTATAGAGTTGCTGCTGACTTACGTGGAATTACTCCACATAAGCCAATGAAAGATGTGGTGAAATGAGACTTGATTTTCTGGCATAGTGGAAGCAATGGAGTATCTCATGTGGCTATCGCTCTCAATTCACCAAAGAATTGAAATCTAGAAATTCTCGATGCTTCATGAAAAACCTCATGAGCATGAAAAGTTTCTACAAGAGAAGTTCCAATATCTACCAAACTCAGTGCATGAACTCCTCCATTTTATTCCTAAAACAATCTCCCCTGCCCCTCTGGAACTCAACTCTGGAGGGGTTTTTGTATCGCATAGAGTCTCTTGATATCTCACTTGAGCTCATATCCTACGAGCTCGATATCTGAGTCGAGGAGAGAGGTGATGAATCCACTACAGTCGACCAGAGTGGAGTCGATCACATATATCTCACTGCCATGCCCGATACATATCTTGCCATGTGCATCGGTCGATATGATAACTTGTTTTATAGTGGATGATTCTATCTGAGACTTTAGTACTTCGAGTCTTCCTATTGTATCGATATTGATAGTTTCCACTTTGGGTGTTTCCTTTTGCGGAGCGAGGAGACTCTGCGGGATCAGTGATCGGAACTCATACTGTTGGAGTAATGCGATATATGCAGGAAACGATACCCCAGGAGCAAATGGGCACTCTGGAAGTCGCGAGACATCGAGATCAGTGATGATACTGGCGAGTTTTTGCGATAGGAATGCGTTTTCTTTTTGAGCTATCAGTACCTCTTGCATCTTGGGAGTCAGCTCTTCGAGATGATCATAGATTCATTGGAGAGTGTCATACTTCGAGAGGAGATCGACTGCTTTTTTGGGTCAGAATCCTGCAATACCAGGGATATTGTCAGATGAGTCACCCACGATCGCGAGATAGTCACATACTTGCTGATATGGCACACCGAACTTTTCGATAACATCTTTTTCCTTCAGGAATTTTTGTTTCATCGCATCGAATATATGGACGTGTCAATCTCGAACGAACTGACAGAGATCCTTGTCAGAGGAGACAATCACGATCTGGTACTCGTTGTTCTCGTGCTGGTGTGCGATCGATCCGATGATATCATCCGCCTCATATCACTCACGAGAGAGCGTCTCGATATCTGCAGCCGCAAAGAGTGCAAACACTCCATCAATCTGAGATCTGAGGTTATCAGGCATACGGTCACGAGTTCCCTTGTACTTAGTATATATATTAGCTCGGAAGCTCTTGCCTACATCAGTCGTCACGATGAGTGCTGCATCAGGATTATCGATTGCCAGACTCCTGAGGAACTTCGCGACACCGAATATGGCATTCACAGGATCACCTGATCGAGTCGTCATCTCAGGAATAGCGTAGAACATACGATATATCAGATTATAGGCATCGATGACGAAAAGGGTTTTTTTAGGCATGGTGTCGAGGGTCAGAGGCTATAGAGAGATAGGATTCATCGAGGATTATAGACTCATACTCTTGCGTATGATATGATGATATCTGTCATCCACGGTGATGGGGTGAGGAGTGAAAAAACTCTGACTCCGATATGATGATGCCAATATGAGCTATCATATAGTGCCCATGAGTAAATGACATACGCTCAAAAAATATAATATCTCAGGGCTGAGCGGACTGAATTGATACTTCAGTTGCTCCAGCATCGATCATCATCCTCGGCATATCCCCGATATAGGCTCTTGGCAATATATAGTCACTCGTTTGTGATAGGATATAGCGAATAGCTGTAACACAATCAGTATACTCTGGGGCAATACTCATATCTGCTCAACTCTTGTAGAGAGTATTGAGTATAGATTTGATGACTATTGGGAGTTTTAGTCTATCAAAAGATGTATACGGTGGACGTATAACTATTTTCATAACAATTTTATTTTTTCTATCATATCGAGCATTCGTTTTTCTCCAACATATTCTCAGATACGATCGATATCGAACCATCTGATATCATCTACCTCAGACTCTTGTCTAACAAATGGAGTATCTTCAGGAATGACGCCGAGATAGAGGATATCATAGTGCTGATGAGTTGGTCGTCACTTGAGATCTGCGGGAATATCATGGATATCTATATCAAAAATACCTGAAAATAGAGTCGGCTCTACGATGATCCCAGATTCTTCATGAAATTCTCGTATAGCGGTTCCAAGGGTATCCATATCTCCATCTGAGTGTCCCCCGAATTGGAGCCACTTTTGGAGTTTTTTGTGGAACATTAGGAGTACCTTAGTATGCTCTGGATTATTGATAAGCATTGATGCAGTGATATGTCAATCCCAGTTATCATTGGCAAAAGCAGATATTGAGTATGTCTGCAAAAGATCCAAAAATGTATCGACGATATCTTTTTTGCCTAGATTATCTATCTTGTATTGTTCAAGAGATGCAATAAGTGATGGGATTGACATAGATTAGATCTTAATATGGAGAAACTGAGCAAAGTAGAGTTGGGCCTTTTTGAGAAGATGCATCTTACGAAATGTGAGTAAAAAGACGATCCCACAAGTACATACATTGATTACAATAAATAATGAGTCTGATATAGACCATTTTTCAATAGCAAAAATATCTATACAGTACATCAACACACTCACTCACCATGCATACGTATCCTCTGTTTCTGGGAATCGGAATAATTTGTATGCTATAGCTGTCATCCCGATAGAATCAATGAGAATATTGATCAACAAAGCATAGAGTGGAGAAGCTGTAAATACCCATAAGATGATACCCACTATAGATGATCCAATAAGAATTTTCTCGAAGCGAGTCATCTGAAATACCCCATATCGCAAAGATAATATTGCCTCTATACTATGTAATATAGCAAGAACTCCAATGAGGTATATAGAGAATCCACCACCAGAAAAAAATGATGCAAAAAATATCACCCACATGGAGAGGCTGATGATAAACCAACCTGAAAAATTGGGTATTGTGATACCTCGAAGTATAGAATATATATAGCGTCCTTCGACTGTAATAGCCATAAAGGCAGCCAGTATAGCAAATAGGAGGTGATAGTTCATAAACACTATATTTTAAGTTGTCGAATAATCCGATCGAATATCTCCTCCTCGGGTCCACTTGCATCAATACGGATGAATCTATTTTTCATGATATCCAACTTTTCACACTTATCATACCCACGAGAAATTGACTCAAAAAATTCCTTCCCCATTTTTTCCCACTTGTCTCATACAGTATCGAATGTACGAGAGAGTGCGGTCTCCACATCGATATCCATATAGAACACGATATCTGGCAATATGCCCTGTATTGCATCTTGATTGACTGATAATATAGTATCAATACCGAGTCACTGTGCCTCACCCTGATACGCACATGATGAGAGAAAACACCTATCCGAAACCACGATCTGACCAGACTCCAGTGCTGGACGTACCACCGTATGGAGTGTCTGTGCACGAGCTGCCGCATAGAGATAGGCGTTTGTGAGTGGATGCATCTGTTCACCCTCCCACTCCTTACCCTGGCAGAGATGCCGGATATCCTCAGCAATCGGAGTTGATCCTGGTTCTCGGACATGGAGGATCTCTGGTCGGGTTCCCCCTTGATAAAGGGGGCTAGGGGGATTTTGCCTCAAATACTCTACCAGTTTTTTGGACTGAGTAGACTTCCCTGACCCGACAATACCTTCGAATACTATGTACATAGATGAAAATTAAACAGCAATAGGAGCCTTGATCGACGGATACGAATCATATCATTCTACAGTGAAATCCTCATACTTGAAACTAAACAAATCTTTCACATCAGGATTGATCTGTATAGTTGGAAACGGACGAGGTGTATGCGTGAGCTGCTCACGAACCTGGTCATAGTGATTTTGATAGATATGTACATCACCGAATGTATGGATGAACTCACCTGGTTGGAGACCACTCACCTGTGCGATCATCATGGTGAGGAGTGCATATGATGCGATGTTGAACGGTACTCCGAGGAACACATCAGCTGATCGCTGATAGAGCTGACAAGACAACTTGCCATCAGCAACATAGAACTGAAATAGCGTATGACACGGTGGTGGTGCCGTATCCTTGTCCTTGATGAGCTCCTCTATCTCACCCACATTCCACCCAGAGATGAGATTGCGACGGCTATAGGGATCACTAGAGAGAGTATTGAGAACATTCTGCATCTGATCTATCACATTCCCCTTCTTGGTTTCCCAGGCTCGCCACTGCTTGCCATAGACGGGGCCGAGATCACCCCACTCGAGTGCGAATTCTGCATCATTTTTTATTTTTTCGATGAAAGCGACCATCTCAGCATCCCACTCTGGACTATAGCGAGGGAACTCTATATCTTTTCCTGTTTTTTTGAGATATTTAGCAAATGCCCACTCATTCCAGATTTTCACATCATTTTGTACAAGCGGTCGGATATTGGTCTCGCCAGAGATGAACCAGAGGAGTTCATGGATGATAGCTCGGATGAATACCTTTTTAGTCGTGAGGAGTGGGAATCCGGCCGAGAGATCAAATCGGATCTGATGACCAAAAATCGACCGAGTCCCCACACCAGTGCGATCCATACGATCCACACCAGTATCCATGATCTTCTGGAGCAGGTCGAGATATTGTTGTTCTGCGTGCATAAGAGAAAAATTAGGAATTGCGAACAAGAGTGATGAACCGACCTTGTGAAAACTCTGTACTCGATATCTCGTGAAAATCAGAGCAGAACTCTGATACTCGGATATCTCACTCATGTTCTCAATCCAGGAGAGTTAGTTCGACTCGATCGACAAGCCCGCGAGCAAAGAACTGGTCATAGAGAGAGGCTCATCCGATCAGCCATACTTGCTCGACTGTTTTTTTTTGCATAGCTGAGATAAAAAGCTCGATACTCGAATAGCACTCAACTCCATCTATCTCCGTACGAGTGATGACGATATTTCGACGGTTGGGAAGTGGCCGAAATCTCTCTGGAAGTGAGAGATAGGTATTGCGACCCATCACCACAATCCCTCCAGTCGTGAACTCCTTGAATCGCTTCATATCTTCGGGAATGTGCCATGGGAGTCCATTTTTACTTCATATCAAAAGTGAACTGTCCATAGCGAGTATTGCTGTAATTTGCATATTTATACGAGTCGAGGATCTTCGTAGTGGATTCATTTGAGGATCTTACCAGTACTCGCATCGAGTATGACATAGTAGTCTCATTTTTTCTGATAGATGACATCCCGACCGAGGCTCGCATACTTCTCGACTGAGAGTTTTGCTTCTGATTCTGTTTCACAGAACTTGGTAAAATTGGATCGCATCACTTCGTTGAAGTCGGTCTCAGCGACAGAAATCAAACCAGAATATACTGGCATATTGCATGCAGTGACAAATGTATCAGCAATAGCGTCTCTCAGGGCTACTATACCAGTATTGAGTTTTTCTCACTTGGAGAGTCGTTCTTTTTGGTGAGTACTCGCATAGATAACAATATCAGCAAATGCAGATAATACATCTGCTCCACATGCTTCTGCTTGTTCAAAAAGCTCTTCAAGAGTGACTCTCAGTGACAAAATAGCGTCATCATGGCTCGGCATACGCATACTAGAATCGATATTTCTCGCCGTATGGATCCATTTCTCTACCAACTGCTCATTGATCATGATAACAAATTTTATAAAAATACCTCCCGATTATATGAAAATAGGAGGATTTGGCTAGTGAAAAAGTTATTTCTTGATATACCCAACCATATTATCTTCCCCTTCCCCATATCGTCCCACTTTTTTGTAGTCTTGGTCTGGTGGAGAACTCATCTCAGCAAAGAGGAGCTGGGCAATATCCATACCAGGACGGAGAATAATCGGGACTGAGTTCATATTCGCGAGTTCGAATGTGATATTGAGATAGTGTCCCGGATTGATGAGTCCTGCCGTATTGTGGACGATGAGTCCGATACGAGCCAGAGATGACTTGCCAGAGAGCTGGATGAGATATTTCTCAGAGCCGAACTTTTCGATACTCGTACCGAGGACTGTCACACCGGGACGGAGGATGAGTCATTGCTCAGCGGTGACGATGATCTCCTCATACTCTGGGAGTATATGATTGACAGGATCGATATTGGCGACGGAGTATTCTCGAACCACGAGAAATCTATCTCCGAGACGGATATCGTAGCTCGCAGGCTGGAGACGAGAGTCATCAAAACCCGAGATAGAAATAGTACCAGACTCAATAGCAGTACGGATATCACGATCAGAGAGATACATAGGGTAATTGTTATTTTAGACCAGTATATCTATTTTTTCTGGATTTCAACTCACTGGAGGTAGTATTGTATGATTTTCTTGTAATCCCATCCAGAACTCGCCCAATAAGTGGCACCAACACCTGAGATTCATACTCCATGTCCAGATCTCACTCGTCAAATTGATCCTGGATCAACAACAGATTGGAGATAGGGTGTATCGACACAGTTCAGCGAGCCATTTTTCTGACAATACTCGAGAGCCGATAGTGTACGACCATCAGAAGATGAGTGATACCATGGCTTGATAAGCTGACCAGAATAGGTGATCACTTGCCCACGAGTCATATCGACCACCCGAGCAACACTCGGAGATCTGAGCTCATAGGAATAGCCGAGATATTTCTGGAATACATCAGGATCATCCGATCCATCATAGGATTCACCCGAAAATTTGCGGTTCTGAGGTGACATATACCACTTCGCATATGAACGAGCAGATACAACTATTGTCTTGATTTTCTCGGTCAGATCACTATTTGATACTTCTCCCATTCCCTTGAGATACCACTCGAGTGGCAAATCATTGGTGATGACTAACTTGCCGTTTTTTCACATCACTCGGATCGTGTCACGGAACAGATTATCGTTGTACTTGCCACTCTTGTCCCAGTCAGGTACCCGATCCCATGAGTCGATACGTACAACACTATGAGAGAGCCTGAGCACTGATCCAGTATAGTATTTTTCTCATATTTTGAGTGATATTGTACTATTTCATACTATTCATACTTGTACTTTTTGAGAGACTTGCATAGGGATCTTCTGTGTATCGAGTGAGAGTTTTCAGGTCTTGCCATCCGCTGTTGCGAGGACGATGCTCGTCGGATCTGGATATGAGAGCTTGACTCGGAACTTGGGTCATATGTATTTGACTGCTGTTATACTCGGAGGGATGACTATTGAAGGATATATAGCTATGGGGGTCACGACTCGCAATACCATATTCATCTCTGTACCGGGGAACTTGGGCTCTATAGTACCTCAGACACTATTGTATACTGGAGCATATGGTCGATCAAGACGAGCTATCCAATCAGGGATGCGTGGATAGGTATCTGATCATGGACAATCCGTATGTCCGATATCTTCATGTCCCATGAGTGATTTGGTGCTTAGTTTTTCAAATAATTCGCAGTTCGCTATAGTACACTTTCTAACTCATTTTTTGTTATCTGAGAGCGTGATCCCATACTTGCCCGCCATCATAGATATCGCTCGCTCGATACCAGCTATCTGATCACGATTGAGATGATCACGATTGTAGTCACCGAGGATAGATATACCAACAGTTCCCATATTGTTATAAGCGGCATGTGATGCTACTGCATAGTCCCCACCAGCCCTCCCCTCATAGATGAGTCATCGCTGACCGATGAGATAATTGTATCCGATATCTCCCCACTCTCTCGAGAGCGTATGATATGCGTAGATACCTCGTATCATCTCAGCATCTGTCTTGGTACTATCGAGACTCTGGGCTGTATGATGGATGACAATACGTGATACTTGTCGTGTGTTTTCGATAGGCCATACGAGTGGATGTCCATTTTCAGTTCGTTTGAGTGAAACTATTTCTGTAGCAGCTCATCCATTTTTGATAAGATAATCGACTTTTTTATTCTCTATATTGATAGCATCGAGCTGAGCCTGAGTTTTTGGAGACTGCACATACTGGAGATATATAGGGTAGCGAGTCTGCCAATAGGAGCTATCTGTATATCTCATTGTCTCATCCGCTCCCCACTCAGCTCGAGATATGATACCGTTCTCTGCCATAGCACTAGGCAATGCGAGTGTAAGGCGGGACCCCGAGGCACGAGTATCCATAGAGTATATAGTGATATCATTGGAGTCGATTTGTGATCACAGGATATGCAGTGATGCTCTATCGGTCGCATCCACGAGTACTGGGAACGAGAATATTTCATTGCTCGTATTCGCTCCGTCATGATCGATGCACTCTCGCTTGGACTCAGTAGCAAATTGCCACTCTACACAAATATGTTCATCGGATGTTTTTGGATTTTTGATTCCTATATACCAGATGTTCTTTGGTTTTTGTGTACTGATATGATATGATCCATTTCATGCCAATACTACTGGAGATCTCTCTATAGTCATATCATGGATCGGTAGTGGGTGTAGCAGGACCCCTATCATCAGGAGACAAAGAGTAGAAATAATGACAAAATAACGCATTTTATTTGCAATAATAGGAAATAAACGATACAATACGAGAAAAGATTACTCCCCAAATTATGGTTTTCTCAAGCGAAGTCAAGGACTTCATACGAAACACACTCATTCTGACGCTATTCTTCACACTCGTCCTCCATCTGTCATGGGGATATATATGACCGATGCTGGGGCTCAAGATGAGTGCAGGAGCCAATGATCTCTCATTCTCACAAGCAGATATGACCTATATGGGCAATATAGCAACAGCGATGAGTCTCTCTATAGGACAAAAAGAAACACAGATAAAAAATATATGAGTCGATCTCTCAAATAGTACTATCTCTATTGCTGAGGTACTCTCATCTCCGAACATAGGACAACAAAGACTCATAGGGAGTAATATGCTGGGAGTATCGAGCTATGCGAATATACTCTCTACAGACATAGTACATCTCCTCGATAGTGCAACAGATAGGGCGATAGCACTCGGTGAACATATCTCACTATTGAAGTCATACTACAATCGTACCCTCGAGCGACTCTCTACGATCGGTGAGCAGATCGGAGATCTCCAGGGAATCATAGATAAGTCAACTACTGAGACGAGTGGAGCAAAGACAATCATGCAATCATCATATGACGCCTATGACTATAGTGGTGTCGATGGAGCAATCGATAGCTATATCACTGCGAAACATACTGATACGAGGGCTCGAGTATACCTGATATATCTGGAGAGATTCAGGCAGAGCTATACAGCACTCCAGGTACGCAATCTCAGACTCATCGATGCTCTCTCGAACAACCGAGATGCTCTCATCAAGAGATCGACTGTAGTCATACCTGACTCTGGTACTGATATCATCAAAACGCTGAAACTGATCCAAACTGAGGCAGAGGCGAATATATCCAAGACTCTCCAATAATTGGGGAGTTTTTTGATAAAAAGGAATCGAATATTTGCAAAAAAATATAAATTGTGGTCTAATGACTCTATATTCATCATTGTATCTCTATGCTCATCCGACGACTTCTCACATACTCGCTCCTCTCTCTCGTCGCTCTTGGTGGGTTTTTTGGGAATGTACATATCGAGAACAAGAAATCGGGTGTAGAGATAGCATCGATCTCATATGAAAGGAATGGAGTATATGCTGCACTATGTGCAGCATGAGCTGCATCAACAGCATCTGCACCATGTGAATCTACAGCCTCCGCTGATCAGCTCAAGATGTGGAATAGTCTCATCGATGGACTCAATATCATACTCGGCATCATCACCGCTATTGTCTCCCCTGCTATCATGTTCGCTGGATGGCTCATGTCCCCAGATTGGACGAGTGGTGATCTATTTTGACTCCGTACTCCGATGTACTCACTCTGGGTGACGGTATCCAATATCGTATATTTTGTCTATGCGATCCTCCTGATCCTCATAGCACTCGGGACAATGTTCGGGAAAGAGTCGTTCTCCTACAAGGTGATGCTCCCGAAGCTCGCCCTCGGTATCCTGATGGTACCATTCACCTGGTGGTTCGTCCAGTGGACAATCTCACTCTCAGCGGTAGTGACAGCATCAGTGATAACTATCCCCGCTGAGACACTCGGTTCCAAGGATGGTACATCATGGGCTGATACACCATCTATACCAAAAGATATAACAATCGATGCATCAAATGGAGATAAACCAAAAGATAAACCAATAGTACCTTGTAGCGAGGCTACATGTATGACTCCAGCCAAGTTCTTGAGAGACTGATCTGGTATGTATGGATATATGATGGTATACGCATACTCTATATTCAAGTTCGATCAAGTCACGCAAATACCACAGTGACTCGATATACTCAAAACTGGTCTCGGTATAGTACATCAAGGCGTGGTTGCGGCTATCATGTTCCTCGTATTCGGACTCCTCACACTCGCTCTGGTCGCTATGCTCCTCGTGAGAGCGATCAAGCTCTGGGTATATGCTATATTCTCTCCACTCTTCACATTCCAGTTTGTAGCTGGATCAGCGATGATGGGAGACAATAAGGATACATTCACGATCAAGGAGTTCGTCGGACTCTGCTTCGTCCCTGCGATCGTAGGGCTCTCTCTCTCATTCTGACTCATACTCATCAATGCTATATCGAGTGCACAACCATGAGCCAATACTTCCACTTGTACTGTACCTAAACTCAAGGAGCCAGCATGATGTGAGCTTATTAGTATCATGGGTAATACGGCTAATTCTATATCTAGAAAAATAGATGAGACAGATCCAAAAAATCCGAGAACACAAAATATCATCAAATTCGGTGGTGTAACTACTACGTTCAATGGTAAAGCATGAGCAAGTACTGACGCTGCAACTCTGGATGGCGTACAGGCATTCACTGGTGTTCTCAACTCTGCTGGTGGTATATTCGGCACGCTCATCATCGATATCATCGCTCTCGTATTCATATGGCTCGCATTCATGGCAGCGAAAAATGTGAGCAAAGCAGTCTCTATGGCAGTGGAGCCGTTCGAGAAGATCGGTAAACAAGTGGGGTCTCTTGCATCAAGCATACCGAAATATACACCTATTCCTGGACTCGGTATGAGTATGAGTGGTGTGGAAAAGGGTATAGGAAAAGTAGAGCAAGGTTACAAAGATCATAGAACGAATAAGGATGCTGAGAGTCCACTTGGACAACTTCTGGGATTAGAGGCTGCAAGAAGAAAAGAAACAGTAAAAGCAATAGAAAATATAGGGGCACAAAACAAAAATATACTCAATGAACGACATGTTAAAGATGCTGTTATACAAGCCTGACTAGAAGCATGAAAAGAAAATAAAAAATCTGCTACTACGGATATTGCAAATAGTGTATTAGGTAAATTTGCTACCAATGTAGACTGAAAAATGAAAGTAACATCAAGTAATGAATTACTGAATGCGTTAAAAGGTATGAATCTAGATAAGAATGAATCCGATAAATTAATTGCAAGATATAATACAAGTGGATCAATAGACAAAAAATTCTGGGAAAATGGAGATTGAGATCGAATATATAAATTAATTCATAAAAATGAAGGTAGTATAGCAGCAACTGCAAGTAGCCCTACAAGCCCTCTCACTATAAATATAACTGAATATAGTTCAGTTGATAGCATTGCATTAGAACTCAAAGAAAAAAGTGCCACAAAAGAACAAATCACTGAAGCACTAAAAGGTAATTCCAAATTCAAAGATAAGGCTGATGAGATTATGGAAAAAATTAAAGCATTGAAAGAAAAGAAATAATTCTTATTTTTATCCAAACAAAAACACCCTCTCGGGTGTTTTATTTTTATCTCACGTGTACCACATCTACTATCTCTCGCTCAGTAGTGAATATCGGAGCACCACTATCTCCTGGCTGAAGATCTATATCCGTGAGGACTATACCTGAGAGTGATACGACCCTACCCAGAGGATCATAGCCGAGGACTGATCACGCAGGATCTAGCACTTTCCCTGCTATGTGCACGATTGATCCAGATCTACTCACCTCAGTGTATATGGGATCTCAGAGTCGCACTCTTTGGAACTGAGGCATCTGAGTATGTTTTTGTGGATGACTAGGTGTCGAGAGGATAGCCCTATCTCCTCAGCTATCTCGGTAGCTCACTTGGTATATCTGTCATCCTATCTCATAGATCATAGCATCATCGCGGACGACATGAGCACTCGTGAGGATCTGATCAGTTGATAGCTTGACTCCCATACCACGGACTATTATTTGATTAGTTTGGGTCTCTTTTCATATGATTTCGACCGTCTCATATCTATGGCTCGTACACGATACGAGTGTGAGTGTTATAGAGATGGAGAGGAGGATTTTGAGCATATATCGATATAGTAGTACAAAAAGATAAAAAGAAAAGTTGAATTTTGGAGAGATACTCCTAGGATAGGACTATGTACAAAAATATCATCCACATCACTGGCAATGATAGCTACTGAGTAGAGCTCGAGCTCGAGAGATGGCTCGGGGTATTTCGTGGCAAGTTCGGAGATATCAACATCGATCGATATGATCTCGGGGACAAGGAGAGTATGCGGTGAGTCGGCGAGATGATATTGATGAGTGGGCTCTTCGCCGAGAAGCGACTATTCATATTCCGTGGTGGACGAGATCGCAAGAGCAAGACCGAATGATTCGAGAAAATATTGAATGAGAAAGTAGGAAATATACCAGAAGATCACTATCTCCTCTTCCACAATATCTGAGAAAAAGAAGAGTGACTCACTAGTTGGATAGCCAAAAATGCTGATACGAGAAAAATCGATACGATATGGGATAGAAATGCCTGGGAAAAGAGATCAGATATAGATATATCTACGTTGAAACTCATACTATCGACCTACAAATCAGGTGAGGCAACTCGTGGCAAAGATGAGATCGGCAATCCCCTACTCGGACACAATATTGCCCATACTATCGAGATGGTCTCACTCGCGGGTAGTGGTAACAAACTCGATACAGAGGATATCATAGGGCTCTGCCATGGCTATGGGGGAGATACGATGTTCGCTCTCGCAGATGCTGTGGTATCTATGGATATAGCGAGATCTATCAATATACTCCATCGCATCACTGCAACAACCAAGGTCGATGAGTGGTTCGGGAGCTGGATGGGGAGTCTACGAAATACTCTCTATATCAGATACCTCAGAGAGCATGGCGAGAGAGAATCCGATATCATAGATATCACTCGACTCCACTCATATGTAGTACAAAAATGATACAAAAGTAAGATATCATATAGTGAATTGCAAAAACTCTATAATAAAATCGCTATGATGAGCGTCGCATACAAGAGAGGAAAATGACTCAAAGATAGTGAATTATGACGAATCCTAGCAATAGAGCTAGCCCTACTGGACTTGCAAAAATAAAAAAATCTATAAAATATCTATCAATTGGTACCGCTATATTGCGATCACCTTTATATGTCTATCCTTTATCACTCTTTCTTATGCGTATTCTCTTGATATCTGCTCTCCTCCTCTCTCTCGCGAGTTGTACCTTCCCTGGTATGAAGGGTGATGATAAAATGATGCCCCCAGGTAAGGTAGCTCCTACAGAGATGATGTCTGGTATGGCATCTACTGGATCTGTTCTCACACTCAACTATACTCTCCGTACTGACTCGCCAACTGGGCCTATACAGGAGACAACACTTGAGTCTGTAGCTATGTCAAACGGGCTCTACAAAACTGGATCTACATATAAACCATTTCAAGTGACACTCGGCCAAGGTCAGGTAATCGTCGGATTCGAGGCTGGACTCATGGGTCTCCACAAGGGTGAGAAAAAAACTATCAAAGTTATCCCATCAGATGGATATGGTCGTCCAGTAGTGATAGCCAAGGAGCAGATTGCCCCAGAGTTCTCTATCACTCGTGATAAAAAAATGTTCGATAATGTACTCTCTCAAACCATAGAGAAATCCCAGTTCCCTGCTGATATGAAAGATAAAGTGATGAATGCAAAAGTCTGAGATACTCTCACTGGAGCAAACAATGCAACAGCAAAAGTATCAGCTATATCGTCAGGATCTATCACTCTCGCCATCGAGAACATAGGGAATCCATTCTACAAAAAACAAATCAAAGTAGGCGCGGTAGCGACAAGTACTGGTGCAGACTTCAAGATTGTATCTATCGAAGGAAGCAATGTTACCCTCGAAATCTCAAACAAAGAGAGCCCATTTTATGGTAAATCATTTGCCATAGGTGAATCAGCAACTCCAGCCAATGGATCAAAGATCACAATCAAAGAAATAGGTGATAAAACAGTGACCATCCTTGCTGATCATCCATTTATGGCAAAGGATCTCTACTTCGATGTTGAAATCGTAGATATCCAATAGTATGATCACGATACACATCATATCTCTCTTTCCCGAGAGTGTGAGACCGTATCTCGATACGAGCATCATGCAAAGAGCCCAAGATAAGGGGCTCTTTTGCTATATCCTCCACAATCTCGCAGATTATAGTGTCCGCAATACGAGACGAGTAGATGATCGTCCATATGGTTGATGAGCTGGAACCCTGATCACTATAGAGCCCATAACGAATTGTTTGAGATATATAGAGAGTCAATATGGCAAGATGCCGATACTACTGACAAGTCCCCGATGACAGACTCTGTCGCAAGAGCTATCACAAAACCTATCACAAGAGTCAGAGCAATATACGATCATCTGTGGTCACTATGAGTGAATTGATGAGCGAATACATACCCTATTCGATATACGGGAGCTCTCGATCGGCAACTATATACTCTCGAGTGGTGAACTCGCCTCGCTCGTTATCATCGATAGCATTGTGAGGCTGATTCCCGGAGCACTATCAGTCGAATCACTTGCTGAGGAGAGTTTTTCTCCTGGGCTCAGTGGACAGAGAGAATACCCTCAATATTCGAGACCAGAAGTATTCGAGAATATCACTGTCCCGAGTGTTCTCCTATCAGGTAATCTGAAAAAAATCCAAGAGTGGAAAATAACACATCTCTCGTAAAAAATTCCCTAAAAGAAGGGAATTTTTATTTTATAGCATTTATCGAGAGTATGGTTGTACCTGAGGCAACTGGTATGAGTCAACCTGATCACAATGGAATGAGTCAACCTGATCACATGAGTATAACAGGAGGAGTTCCAAATATCGTGATATCTCCATCGGATGAGATGGCTGGAGTTGGGATACCTCAAATATCGATACCAGAATATGGAGCCAGTTGATATTCTCTATATTTACCTTCTTTTACCATCTTTAGGAATCCACCTATTCGTACTATAGAATCTCTGAGTGCAATGAGCGTGTATCGTTGTTCCCCGGTATCGTAGAGTGGTGCCACTCGTTCATAGGATGCAAGCATCATGGCATATGTAGACTCTAGATTATCTCGCATCTTCACATCGAACTTGACGAAGTCACCATCGAGATATTGGCGATCGATATATATCTTACCATCAGAATATGATGCATATGTACTATAGAGGGAGCGATTGAGCGTAGCGGCAATGGGTGCATAGAACTGGATGACGAGTGTTTGATACGCGGATTTCTGGAGCTCTGGGGTAGCGAGTCAATCGATATACTTGGTAGTAGCTCCAAAAAGTGTATCTATGAGTTCATAGGTAGCACGAGAGGTGATAGACTCATAGGTAAACATCTGTTTATCTTGCGTCTTCTGGAGGAGCTGATATGTATAGAGTGCTATGTCAAAATAGTCTTTGGACTCTATATTACTATTTTCGAGAGTTTCCTTGAGTCCATCAGCTGTCGGTGTATAGGTATCAATACCTGAGAATGTAGGATCTTTACGCTGTAGGACAACATTGCGAGAGTAGATATCAGAGAGGTATTGAAAAAATTTGCCCTTACCAGTACCGGGAATAATTCCAAGAATATTGGCAGTCTCCGTATAAATAGAATCGAACTGACTATTGCTCACATTACCATATATAGCAAATCTGGCATCTGTGAGAAATCCTTCGAGCATTTTCTGGACACTATTGCCTTGAACCAGTTGTGTAGAGGCTACATGGATCTTATCGATCTTTGTACGAAAATCAGATGCCACCATCTGAGACTGTACCGCTCGAGAGAGAACTGATTTGAGGTAATCAAGAAGGTAGTGATTTTTTTTGCTGGGATTATAGACAAGCGTATTGATATCCTCAGTAATATATCATCGACTACTTGCATAACTCTTGAGATCCTCAACCTGCTTGATACGATCACGGAATAAGAGATGGAGCATCTGAAATAGTGGACGAGTCGGTGTCGGCAGTTGGTACATAAAAAATATATCTTCTCACTTGCCACCATCAACTCTCGGATTGACAAACTCGAGACCAGTACGCTTGTCACTATGTTCATCTCAAAGTACGAGCATGATACGAAATAAATCAGCTCATTTGAGATCTTTATTTGCTTTTGGATCAAATCTAATATACATACCAGGAAACAATATCATATTTGTCATCTGCTCTCATTGGTCATAGAATGCGAGTTCTGCGACAACATCGATAGAGTAGATAGATATCGTGCCATCGCTTTCGGATGAGAGATAATAACTCCCGTTGGTTATCTGGGTCACTCGGTAGCTCGCATCACTCGGATAAAGAGTATATGAGACAAATGGATCATAGAGTGATACAATACCCTGAAATCCATGAAATATAAGATCATGAGTTCCTGAAAATGTGATATCAAGAGCCGAATTGTTCATCACAAAAGCAGTCGATAAGCGTCCGAGATCAAGTGATAGTATTCCAGAAGCAGTCGAACCAGTTTGATATGGACTATATTCGACACTCTGGAGTCATTTACTATCTGTGAGGATACTTGCAACTGATTTTTTTATCTGATGATCACCGATTGCATCTTTATTTTGAGTTTTTGGCATACCGAATACAAACGACGCATACACAAAAAATGCAGCAAATCCAATGGAGAGAAGGGTGATGAGACTGTTTTTCCAGATATTCATACTATGATAGTAGCACATCTCATCCAAAAAAGCAAAAAATCACACTACCTACAGCCATCTCGGATAAAATCACTCTGGATCTGCCCTACTATATCATCTCTATGATCGAGCAATATTCCTATCTCGCGATTGTTCTCGATAGCATTGGTCGTGAGATTGTGACTCCCGATGAATACTCGAGTACGATCGACGATGATCACCTTGGCATGGAGATACGGCTTGCGAATCATTTTCCAATGCCAAGATGGGAACTCGAGCTGCCTGACATGATTCGACTCATTATCTGCTGTACAGATTTCGACTTTTTTACCTGATGCTATAATCCCAGTGATGAGTGCTAGTATATGATCATCATCAAGGGTCTGGACATAAATAGTGAGATCTTTTTGGGTGGATGATATCAGGGTCTCGATCTGAGACCTCGCATTGAGTGGAGACATCACGATATGACTCGGGATCTGCGATATATCCTTGTACCCCATATGAGTCGAGTCAGCTGTGAATATATCTTCGAGAAAATGGAGCGTCACCATATCAGTAGCACTATAAATATACTCTCGATTCTTGGTATAAAACGATGCCGTCCAATTGCCTGTCGAGATCGAGTAGGTATCATCGATGATCCAGAACTTTGCATGAGTAAACGAGTACCGATGATTATCCGCATATATGACTGGGATACCGGCTTCTTTGAGTTTTTTAGCGATTGGCATATTGATCCGAGGAGTACCGAACACATTACCTTCGAGGACTACTCGAATATCTACTCATCTTTTTTTGGCTCGGAGGATAGGATCAGTTAGTTTCGCTGCATCAGTCCAGGTATATATCTCGATCCAGACCCTATGAGTAGCACCATCGATACGAGAAATCAGGTCTCTCTGGGTATGAATATTTGGGAGTGACTCTAGTCGACCATCCGAGACGAACACTTCTCCTGATACTGCTGTTTTGGAACTTGCGAGTTCGATATTTTCCCTAAAAAAATGCTCATGATACGGGCTCGTACAGCCAGATATGAGAGAGATTATGATGAGAAAAGAGAACCTCTGTATCATAAGGCTAGAGGGGCGATGAGAACTCGGACCGTTGGTGGTGCTCATGGAGTGCCTCGATACTATTGATCCCGGCTCGTTCATCGTCTGAGTATCTTGAGAGTGCATTGATGAGTGCATATATTTTACCTACTTTTGGTACATAATGTGCCCGGAAGTCACCCTCTGCAACGGATGATCTGACGAAGAGTGATCCATATTTGAAGAGATATCCCCATATACTATTTTTACTCACGGCAGAGTCTCGGATATTGCGATAGCGTATATTCATTGCGTATTGTGACCAGAGTCCATTGCGGATCGAGAGAGTGATCTTCTGATTGCCGATCATGAGCCATGAGTGATGCCAGAGATAATGATCATAGGCGACGAGAATCGTCGATACTATGAGAAAAACTAGACTCGTCATCAGCCATGAATAGCCAGAGAGAAAGTAGGTGATAATGGCAAGCGGGATGGAAACAATGATGATGAGTTTGAGTGAATTTATCACTGGGATGATCCAATGTTGATGACACTTATAGAGGATTTTTTCTTCGAATGTAGGTTTTTGGGTAGCCATAGTATATTGCTAGAGTATTAGTGATGTCAGTGATCATCGTGAGCAGGAGCAGTGACTCCATGTGGATCTGGAGCATGTCCATGTCCATCGCCACCACCGACCTCATGGAACTCGACACGATAGGCAGATGCCTCGTCCTTGGCTCGATAGAATCCTATATGAGATAAGTTATACCAGATAGATAGGGCTATAGCACTGACAACATTGGAGAGGAGGAGCTTGTAAAGCATAAGGAGAACACCAAGTGGGATGATCACATCTCGATGTACCATGATATAACCGAATACGGCCGATGGATGGATAATATTTTGGTAATACCAACTATCACGAAACCAGACGAATATAGTACCTACCTGAAATATATACACTTGTTCTATCATATACACGAGGACTGCAGCTCATGAGAATATGAGAAACATACCAACAAAAATATACTGAATGATATAGATACCTTGATGAGTAGTCTCAGCAATAACCAGTCAACCATGTAGAGGGAATAATACAGCCAGAGCAAATACAGCATAGACAGCGATTGATATGATGAGTACTGCAAAAGGAAATGGAAAGAGTCCACCTGTAGTTCCCATCGGACCATTACCGAGGAGGAGTACCGAGAGGAGAATATAGATACCGAGTCCTACAATAGCACCGAACGCGATCTCATAGAGTGTATGAAGTGTCCAATAGTAGTACATGATCAGTGTCGCGAAAAAACTGAAACCAAAAAATATGATATCGAATTCACTCACTTGGAATGTCTGTGCAAATGCAGCAACAAGACCCATATTTTGATATATAAAACTATAACTGCTATGAATTGTATAGAAGAGAGAGCCGAAAGCAAGGGATTTTTCTCATCATCTTTTATTTTATTTTGAGGCTCGTCAGATATGCGATCGCAAGTGCGTCGGCTGCATCATCAGGTTTCGGGATCTCAGTGAGTCCGAGGAGCATCTTGAGTGCTTTTTGGACTTGGGGTTTTTTGGCGAATCAGTTCCCCGCTATCCCTGCCTTCACCTGCAATGGCGTATACTCGATGAGTGGGATACCACGAGTGGCGAGTATGTAGATCATGACCCCCTTCGCCTGTGCGACATCGATACCGTTGGTCACATTGCGAAGAAAAAATAAACGCTCCATCCCACATATCGTCGGACGATAGGTATCGATTATCTCACTGAGATCTGTACCAATCTGCACGAGACGGTCAGAGAAGTCGACTCCAGCACGAGTTGTGATGACTCCATACTCGAGTATCGTCACTCGCTTCCCTTCTTTTTCAAGGACAGCGAATCAGGTGGTCGCGGTTCATGGATCTATTCCGAGGATTATCATGATGGAATTATACTGAGAAAATCATTTCGAGGAAACTTTTTGTACTCGTCGCATCGACCATCACAGCCCTGATCTTCTCTGCATCACTATAATTCACCTTGCCCTCATGACGCTTGCGAGAGAAAACCTCGAGTTCTATGAGATCTGAGAATGGCACAAAACACTCATCAGAGATCAGCACTGCTAGTGTATTCGGGATTTCTTTTTGCCAATAGGCGATCAGGGACTCCGTCATCGGAGAGATATCGACACCATCACAGATGAGAGAGAGGAGCTGATAGAGACGACCGATAGAGAGAGTATATCACTTCTGGATGATATTGGTAATATCTGCATCCGTACTATGGATAGCGTGTCCGATTTTGATATGTTGCATCTTGGTGCGATATGGAGCAATCAGCCTCTCCTCGATCCAGGCATCGAGGATCTTCTGATAAGCGAGCATGATCGGGAGTGCATCCATCTGAGGATATCGCTGGAGTGTCTGCCAGTAGATCTCCGCATCAATGAGTCGTTCGATGGTATATTTGGGAGCATTGGATAGCGAGTCATCAAACTGAGCGAGGATACGCTTGGTCAATATATCGAGTCATTCAGATTCGAACATATTAGTGAGAGACTTGCGAGTCGATCTAGTAAATTTTTCTCGATCGATACGGTCGATAGAATTCGCCACTTCGCGACGCATCCACTTCTCAGCGAGATCGAGCCTTGCTTTAAGTTCTATATTTTCTTGGATGAGGTCGTCCTTTTTGATCATAGGAGGAGTATATCATATATCTCTCATGAGGGCAAATCGAACTATCCGAGTGCGACGATCTCCTCGATGAGCCTATGTGTCATCTCTGGTCAGGTAGTTTTCTCATAGTCGATACCCACCTCGACCGCTGCATAGTCATTGCCACCTGGGAATATTGCATCTCCGATGAAGAGCATATCTGCGAGTGGGACTCCGAGATATTTCTCCATCTGATATATACCGTATTTCTTATCCACACCCTTGCGAGTGACATCGATCGTCGTTGCTCATCCAACTCGAGACTCATACTCTGGGATACTAATACCGAGAAAAGGAAGCATAGAGAGTCGTTTTTGTTGATCTGGATCCCATATGACCTTGAGAGCTGGTGGACACTGCTGTCCGAGCGCTGACCATGATACCTGTGTACCACGATCCTCGATCTGCTCACCGTAGAGTGGTCACTCAGTGATGACTCCTGCGAACGCCTGAGCATCTCTGAGTGCCTGGAATATTTTCTTAACATCATCAGGAGAGAGTCGCTCCTCATAGACATTGATCCAATGTCAATCAATAAAATGATAGTACGAGGCTCCACAAGTAGGAAAGAGATAGAGATTGGATAGATTGGCATCTGTAGGGAGATTGGATACCACTTGTTTGATGATCTGTTCATACTTCCCTCCTGTGATGATAGCTACTTTTTTGATCGCAAGAAGATCCTTGAGGGCTATGGCCATATCAGGCAATATAGCAGATTTGCTCTCAGCAAGGGTATCATCGAGGTCGAATATGATGAGTGATTTCATAAGTATGAAAAGTTATAATAGTAAGTTATGGCGAATTTTAGAATATACGAATCCACATATCGTGGAAATAGACATCATGATCTGCTAAGCCCGACTTGAACTGAGTATATCCAGCATATGATCTCGATTGCCCACTATCTCGCATATGATCGAGGTCACAGTATTGTATAGATAATTCGTATGAGTCAAGCATCCATCGATCTATGAGGGCGATTCCGAGATGATATGGATGACTATCAGCATGATAAAAAGATACCCAGTACTCACTCGTCACCCCCTCATCGATAAATATTGCTCCTGCGAGCACTCGTCCACCCACGCTTGCTGTGTAGATCCGATACCCTAATTCATGATCAGATAGCAATTTGCGGGTCATACGGATACGAGAGGATTTTTCTCCATCATGGACAGGGGTATCTTGATATAATATAAGAAAATCATCAAGTGAACAATTTGTTGATATCTCGATAGTTCCATTTTCTATATTCTCTATCACCTTGCGACGGTGTGCTCTCGCAGGAGCTATCCACTTATTCCAATAGTCGGGATGATCGAAGATAGAGAATGCTGACCTGGAAGAATGAATATTTTTTTTGGTAAACCAAGTCGGAACTTTCCACCATCATGCAGGCTTATCCAATCTCCGCATCGGTGTCCACCAGATTATCCCATGTGATATTCCAGCTTTTTTGAGGTCTATTCTCGTGAGTTCGGTATCATTCTTTTCCACTATGATACTCCAGCATCCAGGGAAAATATGCCACGCTGTCCAGAACTCATATCACTTCCCTATTCGCTCTACGATATTGTTGGTATACTTGCGATAGTAGTCAAAAAATACTCTGGATCCAGAGCGATAGTAGATAAAATCATTAGGGATGAGTGAGCGAGAGAGGGTTTTCATGGTAATTCTTCAAAATTTATTCAATAATTGTTCCTCACCACTCGACTACAGAAAATCATTTACGCTCAAATTTCTGGAGTTTTTGTTCTGGAAGATCCCTATATTGTGTGAGAGGCCTGGCAATCATGAAGACCCTGAGAAGTGAATCTGGTTTTGGATTGATATCGAGTTTCGCGAGATCAGTATAATCCTTTCCAGCAAAGGTAATTTGGACATACGGATACCCTTGGAGTTTTGGATACCAGAACATGATGAAGTCGCTCTTTTCCTTGGTATTGAGTCCGATTTCTGTGAGCTTATTATAGAGAAACCCCCGAACATCAGTTCCTCGTACAATGAATCATTTCGAGAGATCAAATACTGAAGTATCTACTCAGTTTCATTCCCAAAAGAGTCCATAGGTATCTTGATTGGTTCTAGAATCTTTGAGCGTTCCGTCTGGATGTGCGAGAACTGACCATCATTTTTTGGGAGTATAGTACTCTGGAAATGTGGCAGAGAATCAAGGAATATACGAGAGAGAAATATCGACATGAGTATCAGAAGTGGGATAGAGAAGGATAAGAGGTTTTTTGAGCATTCAAGCACCAGAATGATCAATAAAATACGGGGAATTCTTTATTTTTGAAGTACACGCAATAAATGGCACTGTAGATATTGATTTGAATTCACAATTATTAGAATTCTCATAATAATTTATTCCAAAGAAAGTAATTGCTCCAATTGAAAGAATAATTCCCGAAATAATAAGTCCTATTCTCATAATTTGGAAAGTTAAAAATTACACCATCTTCTCAAACTCCTCCACCATCTTCTCCACCTCGCGTAGTCCTGACTGATAGAACTCTGGCGAGGCGATATCGATACCATATCGAGCTAGGAGGTATCGTGGCCGCTCTGATCCTCCTGATCTGAGGATATCTTTGTAGTCTTCTTTTGATAGTGAGCCATCTTGCACCTTGTTGTAGAGGGCAAATGTGAGCAGATTGCCAAATGCGTAGGCATAGCAATAGAACGGTGTATGATAGATATGTGGAATCATCGACCATCCACTCTCACTCTCTGCATTGATATCATAGGCGACTACTCCTCCATAGAGCTTGTCTTGATGTGATCTCCAGAGAATATTGAGATCTTTGTAGGAGAGCTCTTCTCCGCTGTGAATCTGGGTATGTACTTCTCGCTCGAATGCGACATACTGTACCTGTCGGAATATAGTAGCAAATATATCTCCGAGTCGCTCATTGAGATATTCTTTGTATTCTTCTGCTGTGACGAGAGACTTGACTTTCTCACCGAGGAGCATCTCAGCAAATATCGAGGCAGTCTCAGCCATAGAGAGAGCCGAATCATAGACCGGAGCCTCTTGTCACTGAGAAAGATAACCATGGATAGCATGTCCGAGCTCGTGTGAGATCGTCGAAACATCTCGGAGCTTGCCCGTGAAGTTGAGGAGGACAAAAGACTCCTCTCACTTGCGATATGAGGCATATGCACCGCCTCGTTTGCCTGCCTGTGGAAGAGCATCGATACGCTCCTCCTCGATCATACGCATTGAGTAGTCGTAGAACTCCGAATCAAAATCTCGCATCACAGAGAGATGCAGATCATACGCTTCATCGAATGTGAAGTTTTTATCGACTATCCCAAGTGGTGCCCCGATATCATATACCGAAAAATCATCCTGAAGTCAGATCATCTTAGCTTTGGCTCTGAGAAATCTCTGATACAGTGGATAGGCTCACTCTACCTCTGTGAGGAGCATATCCACAACCTCATCATCCATCTCTTCAGAGATATTGCGTCCAGCCATGACATTGTCTGGGTATCCACGCATAGTGATCTCCGAACTCCAGTCTTTCACGATACTTGTATAGATATTACCAAGAGTGATCTGAGTTTGTTTTGAGTTATATACTCGACGTAGCGACTCATACGATTCTCGTCTGATATTGCGATCAGTATGCTGACGGTAGCTCCTGACTTCTTCTTCGGTGAGATTTTTCTCTACTCCATCGATCTTCATCGTATATTCGTATGAGCCAGTGAGCTCATCATGGAGGGAGTTCGCGAGAGAGAGGGGTCGAGATTTGAGATTGAGAACTTTTTCCTCAGCCTCTCCGAGGATATACTTGATACCATCTGCCGTCGAGAGGAGATCATTTTTATATCGAGCCATCTTGGGATCACGAGACCATTCCATGATACGATCGTAGCCGATAATTTTCCATCATTGAGCTATCCAGAGCATCTGATTTGACGCGAGAGTATAGATATAATCTACTTCTCACATTTTTTTAGTCACAGCGAGATCCTGAGTATCGAGAGATGATCGGTAAAAGAGATAGTAACTCGGAGTCACCATACTATGTGACATAGTAGTATAATCCGAGTAAAATCCTAGTATTTGCTCTGGAGTAGAAAAAGTATGAAAAGTGTGTTCATACTTTTTTGAGAAATTCTCAGTTACTGGTAGAATATTGGCAATATCAGTGGCTAATTTTGGATCATCGAGCCCAGTATAAAAGTAGCGGGAAAGATTCCACTTGATTGGATAAGTCATAGTATATTATTTTTTGAAATGTAGAAACTTGAGGAGTACCTCGCGAGTAGCGAGCATATCACCCTTGGCAGTATGAGCCTCGTATCCAGAAATATGGAATACATCAGCAAGTCATCCAGGCTTCGAGAGACTCGTACTCTTGAATGGAAGTGGGATATTGTTGTATCTCGCTATAGCATTGGCCTGATTGGCTATAGACTTGGTATCGATGATATCGTTACCGAGGGAATCCATGAGAACACTACGACGAGACCTATCAAACACACTCGAAAGAAATACGATATCAGCAGTGATATACTGTCCTACGATAATAGGCTTGTGTTCTGGAGAAAAATAGGTCTCAAAAAATCCTGTAAATATATCACAAAACTCCTCATATGATCTCCCAGCTGCAATACGATCCAAAGTGAATCCATTGTAGTCCAATGCTGATCTATCAATTGCAATATCTTCTGGAGGACAGAGATCCATGAGGAGCTCACCAATGATCTCGAATTGAGCATCGAGTACTATCATGCCGATCTCAATGACCCCATGTTGGAATGGATTGAGCCCTGTCATCTCAAGATCCATGAGGAGATAGGTTCATTTTTTTGGTTGATTTTCCATACAAAAAGACTAGGATAGCAAAGTAATACAATATTGATCCTTAGTGTATCGAGATTTATCCATCTGTCAACCACTCATGACCAAACAATTCATCGTCCAAGATCCCTACTTCGAAAAAGCAAAAAAACTCGGATATCGAGCGAGAAGTGCATTCAAATTGCTCGAGATCCAAGAGAAATATAGCGTCATACAACCCAAGATGAATGTCCTCGATGTAGCAGCTGCACCAGGCAGTTTCCTACAAGTGATATCAAAGATCATCGACCTCGATCACAAGGCAGTCGGCATCGATATCACGAAGATCGATCCCAACTTCGGACGTCCTAACATCTACCTCCTTCAGGAGAGTATATTCGAATATGAGAAAATCCGAATCTACCTCGATTCCCTCTCTATCGGACAATTCGACCTCATCACCTCAGATATCGCCCCATCAACCACTGGGATGAGCGGTGTAGATCAGTATAGATCAGTAGAGCTCAATCTGGCGATCCTCGATGTCGCAAAGGTATTCCTCAAGAAGTGAGGGAATCTGGTACTCAAGGTGTTCGTCGGTGAGGATGTCAATGACCTCATGTGAGCCCTCAAAGAGAATTTCATCAAAGTGAACCGATTCAAGCCAAAAGCCTGTCGAGAACGGAGTTTTGAGGAATATTTTATCTGTATGGGAAAGAAAGACTAATCGTTCTGTTTATTTGAGATTTTCGAGTGAGTTTTTACAAATAATGCTATCAGTTTTTAGTTGACTGCAAAATATCACTAAGTCCTTTTTGGCTACAGAGGAAAGGAGTGCATAACTATGTATTCATTCATAGTATGAATATTTCTGAGATTCGGTGAGTTTTTTGACGAGTGATTCCGATTTTTCGAGATGATTGCTCGTAAAATGTTTCATCATTGTAATTCCGATTCATTTGAGACAGAATCTGCTATCATAACTCGATAAATCACTCTGAGTACAGAACTGGATAACTCAAGAGAAATCTCATAGATGATTCCGCAAATATCCAAGATGAGCATAGAGAAAGCAAGTTGGCTTCTCATCTCCTTTGGCTATTTTGCAACGAGCGAATGGATCGCTTGGATCCCAGCCCAGAGAATCAGCTCCTGCATGTCCCGTATCTCACCAGAACATCTCCATCCAAACTCACTCAAAACAACGATATACAAACGTACTATTTGACATGGTACGACATGCAAGCAGTGATTTTTCGACATTCCGTTTCGTAGAAAACATGATACCGTGACCAACTCCATGATAACAACTTCCCTGATGCTTACTCGGGATTCCGGAACACACCGACTCGGGGTTTTCTTGGAGTTCGCTATGATGCAAAAATAGCTCCTCAAGGATTCCATGCATATATCATCAAGCACAGACATCATCTACAGATGTATTCTCTATATTCCCATTGGACCAAGTCATCGCACGAGAAAATCCAAAGAGCTCATACGCTCGATGTCCGAGATCATGGGACATATCATGACAATTGCGGGAGAGTTTGGTATCTGATTCGAGTGTTTTGATCATGTGTGAGATGCTCGTATCATCATGTGGATCGAGGATAGCGAGGAACTTATCCCGAGTTTTTTTGAGATTTTCTTGAGTCTTATCGATAGGAATAAATGGTTTATTTGGATCAATCACCCAAATTATACCACGATGATTGGATTTTTCATGATTGTGATAGGCATAGGTTCCAGTTGTTTTGAATACATATACAAATACCCCACCAGGTACATACGCCCTACGGGCATCAAAAGGTGAAAAATCTGTATGAAGTGGGTGCGGATCTGATGCTGTCCACATAGGAATCTCTGATTGATTCCAGAAAAATAAAGGCTTTCCAATAGGAATCTCTACAAAGTCTAAAGTATATCCAGAATTGGTATAGATAATATTTTGGATCGGGGAATCAATTCTGCTCATCAAGTCTGTCGACTGAACGAATGGAAAAAAAGCAACTAATAATCAAATAAAGCAATACATAAAAAAAGCAACTATATCATATAAAAGTTATAACCACACCACGATATCAGCGATCTCATCTCTCGAAATAGTATGCCCTATCGGATAGTATCTCAGCGTCGGTTCGAGTCCGATATCTCAGACGAACTTGCTCGTCAGTTCACTCGCACTCACAGGCATTACTCGATCCTCAGTCCCATGTCCGATGAAGACTCGTTTTTCGCTATATTTATTCTGATCTCTATCTGAAACATCGATCTCGGAGAGGAGACGACCAGAGAGAGCGATGATCCCACCGATGAGCTCAGGTGATCTCCAGAGTGTATAGTAGGACATGATCGCTCCCTGGCTGAATCCCATCAGATAGATCTGCTCTGAATCGATAGCATATTGCTCTGTCACTTCTCTGATATATGCTACGATACTCTCATATCCTCGCTCGACATCAGCACTACGATACACGGGTGCACCAGTAGAGAAATCCACTGGAAACCAAGCATACCTGCCTCCTCCGAGATCGAACGGTCATCTCAGAGAGAATATAGAGTATTCCTCTGGGAAATTCGCCTCCAAAGCAAATAAGTCTACCTCATTGGATCATACACCATGGAGCATGATGATACATTTAGATTTTTCAGATTTTACGGGTGGGATACGAGAGAGAGAATTGGTCATAATAGTGTTAGTCAATCTGGGTGAATCTCTGAACTTGTTTCCCGACATGCTCTACTATGTCATACCAGAGTGAGAGCGGACGAGTAACGAACTCATATCCATAAGCCCAGCTCTCAGGTGGGACTCTATAGAGCGGACGATATATAACCATATCTTCCTGAGTCTCTGAGTGACGAGCAATCCCGATCACCTCATAGGTATGATTGTCTCATCCAGTAGACTTGTAGTGACGCCAGTACGTCTGTGGAAGGGGTTTATTTTGCATATAAGAAAGCATTTTTCACAATAGAGTCAAATCATCATCTCCATCACTCTATGCTTGATATCTCGTTCTCAGTGATCCAACGAAACTCAGTATGCTCATGACTTAAGTTCAAAGAGAAATCACCAGAAATCTCATGCAAGTAACAGAGGAATATAAAAGGTACTTTTTTATCGGAAAAAGTAGTATTTTCATAGGATTTATAAACCATAAATAACTGAGGATCTGATGGGATGATATCGTAATCACTTCAGAGTTCCTCCTTGAGTTCTCGTGCCAGAGACTCTATTGGTAAGAGATCATGATCTGCCTTGCTGATTTTACCGCCAGGAAGTTCCCACCATAGAAGCTTACCTGGACGATGTTCTCACAAGATGAGCATTTTTCCATCTCTAAAAAGACAACATTTTGTAGCAACAAGAAAGGATTCTTCAGTTAAAAATGGATTATACATAGAAAAATATTATTACCTCTCCAATATCGCCTTAATACGCCTCACTCCTGAACTGCTCGACTCTTCTTTGATTATACGGAACTTGCCCATACCCTGAGAGTTCTCGACATGAGGACCGCCACAGAGCTCCTGGGAGTATACTACCTGATCCACTCCCACCATAGAGTAGACCTTCACGATATCTGGATACTTCTCCCAGAACGATCCTGATACGCCTGTGTCTTGGGCGATCTTTTTGTCCATGTTGGATATCGTCACGGTGAGTCCTGACTCGATCGCTCGATTCACATACGCCTCGACAGCCGATATCTGTTCTGGGGTCATCTTCTCAGAGTGGGTGAAGTCGAATCTGAGTCGCTCAGCTGTGATATTGGATCCTGCCTGCGATACATGAGTCCCGAGTACCTCTCTGAGGCCTGCGAGCATGAGGTGACACGCAGAGTGGAGTGCTGTAGTCTCAGGAGAGGTATCCCCGAGTCCACCGACGAACTTGCCCGCTGAGGCAGTACGAGAGAGCTCTTGGTGTTTCTCGAACGCGAGCTTGAATCCATCTACATCGACTGTCAAGTTGTTCTCATTTGCGAGTTCTACTGTCATCTCGAGTGGGAATCCGTAGGTATCGAACAGGGTGAATGCCTTGGATCCTGCAATCTGAGTCAGCTTCGTCCCACTGCGTTCAAATGCGATCTTGAATCCGTTCGCGATCTTCTCGAACTCTCTCACTCCATCCTTGAGAGTCTTTGAGAACTTCCCTTCTTCAGTCGAGAGCTCAGTTCGGATCTTCTCGGCGTTATTCGCGACACTGTCATATATTCCTGAGAATTGCTCGATATAGATATCTGCGATAATCGTCGTGAATGGGAGTTCGTATCCCATCTTGTATGCCTCACGGATCGCTCTACGGATGAGACGACGAAGGATATATCCTTGGTCTACATTTTTCGGAGTGACACCGTCAGAGATCATATGTATCGCGGTACGCAGATGGTCTGCGATGATACGAGCAGAGCGCTCGATATAGTTCGATTCCCCGACGATTTCTTTGATTTTCTGGAGCACTGGAGCGAACGAATCCGTCTCGTAGACACTCGCATATTGGTTCAGTGTGACAGCACATCTCTCTATACCCATACCAGTATCTACACACTGTGCTGGGAGCGTATTGAGTGTATTCGCATCGACACGATTGTACTGCATGAATACATTATTCCAGATCTCCATCCACTTCTTCGGATCGGTTCCAACATTGGATCCATCTGGTGGCTTGCCCTCACCCATCCAGTAGAATATCTCGGTATCAGGACCACATGGACCAGTCGGACCTGCCGCCCACCAGTTATCCTCCGCTGGGAGATACGCGATTCGATCTCCGGGCATACCGATAGACTTCCAGATCGCTGCTGACTCCTCGTCTCGTGGAGCATTGGCATCTCATTCGAACACCGTCACTGATATCATCTCTGGATCGAGAGCGAGCCATTTTTTATCTGTGAGGAATTCCCAACTCATCTCGATGGATTCCTTTTTGAAATAATCCCCGAGAGACCAGTTCCCAAGCATCTCGAAAAATGTCAGATGTGTGTTGTCACCGACATCGTCGATATCACCCGTTCGTACACACTTCTGTACATCGGCGAGTCTCTTCCCCGATGGATGTCGCTCTCCGAGGAGGTATGGGATGAGTGGCTGCATACCAGCAGTATTGAAGAGGACTGATGGATCGTTCTCAGGCACGAGTGGTGCAGATGGGATGATCGCATGTCCATGTGAACGGAAAAAATCGAGATACTTCTGGCGGATATCAGATACAAGGATAAGAGACATAGATAGAGAGATGAAAATAATGAACCAATTATACACAAAAACCAAAAAAATCCACTCGAAATTCGAGTGGATTTTTGAGATAGAAGAAATCAATTATTTGATCTCGACAGTCGCACCAGCCTCAGTGAGTTGAGTCTTGATTTTCTCAGCCTCATCTTTCTTGACACCTGTCTTGATGTTTCCACCATTGTCAGCGAGTCCCTTTGCCTCAGCGAGTCCGAGACCAGTGATTTCACGGATTACCTTGATAACCGCGATCTTCGCAGCACCTGCAGATGTCATGACAACATCGAATGCTGTCTTCTCATCATCACCAGGAGCGACAGCAGCACCTGCAGCAGCTACAGGAGCAGCAGCAGACACTCCGAACTTCGTCTCCATAGCAGATACGAGATCAGCGAGCTCGACGATCGTGAGAGCCTCTACGAGTTCCATGATCTTTTCTGCGTTCTTTGATAGGTCAGCCATAATAGAAAAAAATTACTATACCCCTTGAGGGTAACAAAAATAAATAAGTTTGCCGAGATTTTCATCTCGTGACTGCCTCCCGAAGGAGGCAGTATACGAAACGACAATTATGCAGCTGGAGCCTCGACGGCTACCTCTGCAACAACTGGAGTTGCTTCTCCTGGTACTTCGGAAACAGCGACTGCAGCTGGAGCCTCGACGGCTACCTCTGCAACAACTGGAGCTGGTGCAGCACCAGATCCGATGAGATCACCCACCTTGGTGAGAGACTTCGCAGTGAGATCCTTGCCTGCAGCGTCAAAGAATCGAGCCAGTCCAGAGAGAGGAGACATCATAGATCCGAGGAGCTTCGCGAGAAGTACCTCTCGAGATGGGAGAGTTGCGAGTTTCGCAGTCTCTGTAGCGTCCATTAGACGACCTTCCATATATCCAGCAACAAATGTCATCTTCTGTTCCTTTTTCCACTCTGTTGCATACTTGTTGGCAACTGAGAATGGAGTGAGTGCATCACCCTTACTGATAACGAGACCAACCTGACCTGGGAGAGTTGCGAGATCGACATCAACACCGTATACCGTCTTGAACGCGATACGGATGAGAGTCTTCTTCGCAGTGAGATAGATGGCATTCTCAGCACGGAGATCCTTCTTGAGAGCGGAGATCTCGAGAACAGTTACCTTGGTATTAGAGGTGAATGCGACACTCGTAGCAGTCTTGAGATGAGCCTCGAGAACAAGGAGTTGTTCTGCTTTTTTTGCTTTTGTAACAGCCATATTGGGATGATGATTAGAGAGATAATACGACTGACAATATTTGGGATAAAAAAAATCCGCACATATCGTACGAACAACTTGAGCTGAAGACTAAGAAGTGAAGGTTGCGGAAGGTTTCCGAACATTGAATTCTGAGCTTTGAGCTAAACTGTCCATCTCGGTAGGCTATTTTTACTTCGCATGATGCGAAACCTACTGTCTCCGATAGAAGTGAGTGGATTATAGCGAAATATTGTATTTGTCAAAAGATTTTTTGTGGATATGATACTTCTCGTGAAAAAAATCCTACTATTCATCTCTCTTGTCATCTTTGTACTCGTAGCTTTTTTTGTGATAGATATATATAAAACAGTATCGGGAAATCCGAATACAACCTATGGACACCTCATGCTCAGAGATAGATCGTGAAAAATAATAACAGATAAGTGAAGATCTGGAGGCTACGCACTTCCCTACTCTGGAGCTCTCGATACAGATCTCGTGACGAATATACTAGAAATCGAAGATGCGAGATACTACGAGCATAGTGGAATCAACCTGAGTGCCAAGGTCGCGAGTATCTACCAGAATATATCGGCAGGTGCTGTGGTACGTGGTGGATCGACGATCACAGAACAATATATCAAAAATGCATACTATAGTAATAGCTCTCGAACTATCACTCAAAAAATCCGAGAAGCTATCGGAGCAATCACCATAGAGGGACAATATAGCAAAGATGATATCCTACGCAAATATCTCTCGACTGTATATATGGGCAATTGACTCTATGGAATTGCTACTGTGATTGAAGATCATCCAGACAATGATACGATATTGGACATCATAACCCGACTCAAATACCCAAACATATCACAATCCAATAGAGAGGTAGTACTCGCATATCGATCCCGAGTCAGTGACCGAATAGGCAAAAAATGAGAAATAACACATCTCGAAGAGAAGTCCCGAAAGCCATCGATCGATATATTCCCGATGATAACCAATCGAGTAGATAATGAGATATCATCATACTGTAGTGGGTATAAAAATACTCTGAAAAAATGGACCACAAAAATCCCAAATAATATCTGTGAATCCGGTAAGATCAGTCTCACTATCACTATAGACTCCAGTCTGATGAATGAGTCAATGCATATAGCGAGATGAATACTCGACTCTCTCAGGTGAAAAAATGTCACCAATGCTCAGATCTATATCACAGATCCCATGTCGGATACTATCCTCGCCTATATCGGGAATACGAACATAAGTGAGCAAATCGATATGATCACTCGTCGTCGCTCTGTTGGCTCACTCCTGAAACCATTTATCTACCTCCTCGCACTAGAGAAATGAGCCGATACAGAGGACTATCTCCTCGATGATCGCACAGCATATGAGACGAATACTGAGGGGAAATATTTCGTTCCTGAGAACTACAATCCAAAATCATACGGCCCAATCAGGCTTCGCGAAGCACTCGGCAACTCGCTAAACTCAGCAACAGTCAGACTCACAGATACCCTCTCTATTCCTGTGGTATATGATTTTCTCCGGAGTGTAGGGCTCGATCTCGATCATGATGTTGGATACTATGGATATGGTATATCTCTCGGGATGGTCGAGCTCACTATGGAGAATATCGTAGACTCCTATAGATCGCTCATCGATACGACAGATCTGAACAAGTGGCAGATTGCACAGGTACTCTCTGACTCGAGGAATCGGGCTCGGACTTTCGGTATATCGAGTATCCTCAACACAAGTATACCCCTACCAGTAAAAACGGGGACAAGTACCGACTTCCGAGATAACTGGACGATATCATATTCGAGAGATGCTATCATAGGAGTCTGGGTAGGCAATAGTGATGGATCATCGATGGGGGATATATCAGGCGTGAGCTGAGCGGGACCGATCTGGCATGGGATCGCTGAGTATATGATAGCAGTTGGATATATAAAACCTCAAAAATCTCTCCCATCAAATTGACTCCATCAGATTGCTATCTGTCTCGATACTGCTTGTCTACGTAGAGAGCTCCTCTATAGTACCAAATCCGAAAGTCCGAAAAGTCGACCGAGTGAGTGACTCTATTTTCGCTCTGATTTTTTCGGGAATATATCAACAGATGAGATGAAAAAGTGGAAGATACAACAATAGTTGCAAAATATATATTTTCTCTATAATTCACCTATGCAGAAAAATACCGTCTTCATACTCTCTGGTCCAGCATGAGCTGGGAAAAATACCATCTGGAACCTTATTCGTCCTCTTTGCTCTGATTATATCGAGGAAAGTACTAGTACAACAACTCGAACACCTATACGGGAATGAGAGATACACTGAGTGGATTACTACTTTGTTTCCAAGAATGAATTTGAACAAAAAATCCATAAAGGAGAATTCCTGGAATATGCTGTTGTGCATACATTCTATTATGGATCAACAAAAGATGAACTCGCAAGAATAACATCACTCGGAAAATGTCCTATCTATATTATTGAGCCTCAGGGAATGACCCATCTCAAGCCACTCCTTGAAGATGCAGGATATAGAGTTGTTACGATATTTCTATTACCTCCATCGATCGATGAGATGAAGAAGCGGCTTCATAATAGATGAACCGAAACTCCTGAACAATTCGAGATTCGTCTTGCTACTGCAATGACCGAACTAGAGCAACAAGACTTCTATGATATCAAGATCGTGAATGATGATATAGAAAAAGCAAAAGAAGAACTCCTTATTGTTCTAGATAAAAACAATGCACTACGCAAATAAACAAATTCTCAATCAAAATCTCGGCAACAATGCATTCGCTTGGGATGAGAGAACTGCAGAATATGGGCAATCCCCTATTCTCACGATCCCAGCACTCATAGATGGAACTCTCGATGATGTGAAGATAGGATCTCAGATAGTTTTCGAAGAGATAGAAAATGGGATATTAAGATCTTGTGTCGGACTCGAGAATTTCGTACAACTCAGTGAGAATATGATCGTATTTGATAACCACAATCATGCCATTTATTTCTGGATAGATGCAGTGAGAGAGTGAATCATACAACCAGGATTCGAGCTCATACATATCGACGAGCACTCCGATCTCTGGAACAATGACAATCATCTCGATCTCGAAAAAGCAATAACCAATCCTGAATATGCTTGGGATTTTACCAATCTGTCCTGCAATGTCGGGAACTATATCCTCCCGGCGATAGAGTCTGGCCTCGTCGGGAATATGATCCGCATCGAGAACGAGTACCAGATCGATGCCTATATAGACTATATCCCGAGCTCGATGAGTGTACTCAATATCGATCTGGATATATTTGCTCCAGAGCTCGATCATATTCCGAATGAGAAGAAGATCAAAATCATCAAAAATTTGCTCGAAAAGGTACAATATGTTACAATAGCTACATCACCTTATTTCATTGAGCAATGTCGAGCAATAAACTACTTAAAGAATATTCTTGAAAAGATAGGATAAAGCCTGAGGACTACACAAAAGAAATGTATAAATATATACGTATACTCTTTACATCAAATCTTGGTGATATCGAGGATAACTGAAAGTCCCTAAAGACTGATCTATTCTTCGATCTCTGTATTGGTAATATAGATAATTCTCAGTGGGCTATGCCTGAGATGAAAACTTGGCTAGAGAGGAGGAGAGAAAAGATAAGAACAGCAAAAACATACAAGAAAAAGAAAGAACTACTTAGGATATTTTTTGAAGACTACAGTATATTCTTTGAGCTACCAAAAACTACCTTATCAGGATCTGTACAAGCTATGGTTATCAAAATATTAGCGAAAAATCCCACTCTCTAGTGGGATTTTTATTCATCTTCTCGCTTACGCCTCATACTCTCATCGAGTTTTTTGATATGATCCGTCTCGTGATGATCATGGGGAGGATGCTGTGTCGTATGCATTTGTCAGGTTTCTCACGCTTCTGATTTTTGTTCACTCGCATAGCTCGTCCCTAGAGAGCTGATGATCAATCAGAAGATCATAGTTATGTATATTTGTATTAGTATCATGATGCCATTATAGCATATATTTTTATATTGACAAGTATTTTTAATAGTTTTTTATCAAAAAATAGACTTTTAGCAAGTTTCCCATATAATCCGCCCCATGTGAACCGTAGCAAACCAAGTCATCATCGAGAACAAAAAAGTACTCTTCGACTATGAAGTCATCGAAGAGTTCGAGGCTGGGATCGTACTGATGGGAAGTGAGGTCAAGAGTGTACGCAACGGGAGTGCCAATCTCAAGTGAGCCTACATCACCCTCCACTCAGGTCGTCCGGTACTCGTCGGATCGCATATATCAGAATACAAGGGCAGCACTGGAGTCATCATAGATCCCAAGAGAGAACGCCTCATCCTCATGTCAAAGAAGGAAATCCTGAGAATCTGACAAAAAGTCAAAGAAACAAGTGCAACACTCGTCCCTGTGAGCATCTATTCAAAATGAAATATATTCAAAATTCGAGTCGCTCTCGCCAAATGACGCAAAAAATGGGAAAAGAAAAACCTCCTCAAAGAACGAGATCTCGATCGAGAATCTCGAAAAATATACTAAAATTATGATCAACGACCGATTCATCACCTACTTCAGAGAAAACTGTTTTCAGAATAACGAAATAGAACTCCAACAATTCCTAACAGAGATACAAAAACCGATACTCCGCACTATCCGTATCAAACCAGAGAAAGTGGAACAAGTACGCAAAAATCTCGAATCAGATGGGTGGATACTTACACCAACTCCTATTGATAGAGTTTTTGCGATGGATCGTCGGGCAGACTTCGATCCTCTCGAGCGCCGACTCGGATTTTCGAGTGATCATCTCGTTGGCAACTTCTATATCCAGGAACTCGCAGCGGCTCATCCTGTCGATATACTGGCGAACTCTCAGATCAGTGAAGATCATTTCCTCATACTGGATATGGCAGCAAGTCCAGGTGGCAAGACGACTCAGCTCGCTGAATACTATCCAAATAGTTTCATCATCGCGAATGATCCGACTCGAGAACGACTCCCACAACTATTGCAAAATCTGGAACGCATGGGGAGCGCCAATACCTGAATCACCCTCTATCCAGGACAACTCTATCGTCATCACTCAGAAATATTCGACCGAGTACTCCTCGACGCTCCATGCAGTGGTGAGGGGACGTTATTCAAGGGTACTGATGCTGTAAAACACTGGCATCTGAAAAATATCAAAGAAATTGCCAGACTCCAGACAAAGTTGCTCGATGCAGCACTCCATACGCTCAAGGTCGGAGGCGAGATGATATACTCGACTTGTTCGCTCAACCTCATCGAGAATGAGTGAGTATTGCAAGCGATGACAGAGAAATATGGAGATGCATTCGAGATCATTTTTCAGAAAAAATTCTGGCCGCATATCGATGGAACAGGTGGATTTTTTGTAGCAAAAATCAGGAAGCTCAGGTCTCTATGAATCAAAAATGAATCAAATGAAAATGATGAAACAGGAGAGAAATCATGGAAAAAATCAGAACCAAAATTCCAGATAACCAATAACAAAGATCTCAAGTTATGGCGTGGCAATATCTCTCCATGGCAGCCACAATCAGGAGTCACGCTCTACGAACATACGGGTAAGATACTCTCAGTACAGAGTGATGAAACAGGATCTCGGGTACGAGATAGCGTATTCCTAATGCGATATGGAGAGCAAATCGGTGTGGTCGATCATGGTCGATTCATAGCGAGCAATCGGGCCTGGAGATATCTCGATATGACTGATATACCTATCTATATACTCTCAGATGAAAAGGAACTCGATGGATACCTGAGAGGTGAACCAATATCATCATCAGGATCAGATGAATATATACTGATCTCTTATGATGAACAAGTACTCGGACTCGAGTATAGGAAATCAGATATTGTATCGAATACATTCTCTCATGAATGGAGACGAAAATAAAAAATTCTATCCGAATATTCGGATAG
Organism: Candidatus Altimarinota bacterium; assembly: GCA_014377305.1. Taxonomy (GTDB): domain Bacteria; phylum Patescibacteriota; class Gracilibacteria; order BD1-5; family UBA2023; genus JABFSX01. The sequence continues at coordinate 60,807 of JACMPW010000008.1, forward strand.
AATTTTTTATGAGTATTATTGGATAGAGGTGATCTTATCCGTAAATGATGAGAATGGGTAGGCTCCTTCAACCGTTGTATATTTTCCTGTTTTGACGTTAAGAAGGAGTGTCCCTGGAGTACCTCCCATGCCATATTTGTTCGCCTCAGCTGTCTCTGCGGTGAATATGGCCAGTGTATCTTTATTATCTACACAAGACTGCCATTTTGTTGCATCGAGAGAGATTTTTTTGGCAATATCTCCGAGCTTGGATACTGGATATGGACTCCCCTGTTGCGTACCATCCATCACTGCATGATAGAATCCAGTATATGCTGTATCTCCACCGAGCTTCTTCGCACACAGAGCACCGAGAGCCTTCGCCTCTGTACCAGGATGATTGACTCAACGATTATTTTTGAATGCGAATGCTACCTTATTTCCATATTGAGCCTTGAGTGACTCTTGTATCTTGGTATCGTGGTACTGCTTGATACAAAATGGACACTCCATATCAGAGTATTCGATAGCTATGATATCTGCAGTCTTACTCCCTTCGATAGATGCTCCGGAGAGAATAGTGGCCACATCAGTTGGAGTGAGAGTTGCACCTACTGCAGGAGTCGTAGGAGTAGCAATAGGAGCCTTGGCTCCACTCGTAAATGTTGAGATATACTTTTTCATCGCCTCGATATTGGATGGATTCTGTGGATCATTGACAGAGAGATTCTGTGCCTGCGTCATGATATCGTAGTTTGCCTTGCCTCCGACTTTTGAGTATTCGATTTCGAGGAGTGCCTTTTTAACTCCTATTGGATCAAATGAGATACTTGATGGAAGAGAGAATGAGTTCCCGATGAGGAGAAAGAGTCCAAATACATTGAGGACAATGAGAACACCGAGGAGGATAGGGGTGATACAGCTGGTTGTGCAAGATTCTGATTTACCGAACATAGGAGATAATAATAAAAAATAGACGTCTCCATAATATGGGAACGTCTAGTAAAAGCAAAACGAGATAGAGAAAACCCTTTGACAATAACCAATAGAAATATATGAAATATGCAAGATTTCTCAAAAACAAGAAGTTCAAGGCAGAAAGATTTTTTCGAAAGGAGCTTACGAACCTGTAAATGTACCCCAAGGGTATTTCCTCAGCTCCGCTTCGGGGCACTGAGAAATAAATTTTTATAACGATGAAATTCATAGTTTTTCAGAAATCGCTCTATACTCATAATATGCTCGAATACCTACCATCGCGGCATTATCCATCGAGTATATCGTCCGAGTGGGTGCGAGGAATGGTATATGAGATTCATCGGCATATTTTTGGATCTTATTTTTGATTTTAGTATTGGCACTCACACCGCCAGCAAGGAGGATCATTTTGGCATTTTTTTGTTCAGCAGCCCTCAGGAGTTTTTTGAATAATATATCCGTCACCACTTCTTCGAATTCATAGGCAATCTGTATTTTTTTGTCCTCGGTGAGTCACTCGGGTGTAGATATCTGGATATCGATATATCGCTTCACCGCGCTCTTGAGTCCAGAGAACGAGAAGTCGAGGGACTCTTTTTCGAGCAAAACAAGTGGAAAAATTCCCTCATATTCTCAACCATACTGGGTTGCAAGATCGGCAATTTTCTTTCACCCTGGGAAACCCATACCGAGCATCTTCGAGACCTTGTCGAAACACTCCCCTGCAGCATCATCATGCGTCTGTCCGATCATCTCGAGATCGAATAGTGAGTTCCACTGGTAGAGCTCAGTATGTCAGCCAGAAACCGTCAGAGTCACTGCAGGAAATATGATATCTGACTCCTTTCTCTCGAGGAGATTCGCGAATATATGGCTCTCGATATGGTCGATCCTGAGTATCGGTTTGTTCATCGAGAGGGCGAGAGTCTCGGCAACCACGAGACCCGTGAGGAGTGATGGAGCAAGACCAGGACGATCAGTACAAGCGATCAGATCGATATCTGTGAGCTCTATCCCTGCATCATGCAGTGAATCATCGATACATGGGAATATCGCATTCGCATGGCTACGAGCCGCTACCTCAGGAACAACACCACCTGTAACATCATGCTCGAGCTGAGTCCGAGTCGAGAGGGATATGCACTCGTCGTCACGCATCACAGCGACAGAGGTATCATCACAGGATGTTTCGAAAGCGAGGATATACATGAGCGTGAGTATATAGAGAAATGTATTTTTGTGAAAAATATTATATCTTTTCTACGCTGCCTCTTTCATTCCTGTCAGTTTTTTGAATTGAACTATAAGTGGATTTTCTTGAAGGAAAGTACGAATGTCAATATATGGATCTTTACCTTCTGTTAATTTTCTTCAATTTTTTGCAATATATTCTGGAACTTGGCTCAAATATTCTGCAGGTTTCGCTGTAAGAAGTCATCCATTGAATACAACTTGTGGTATACCGAATGAATCAACAGGACAGTCTTTTATTAAAATATTTTCTATCCATATAAGGTCAGGTCTATCCTTCGTCCATGCAAAAATCACATCTATTGGCTGTCCGTTATATGTTGTCATTCAGATTTTTGATTCTAATGGTCACAGATATTTATGTGGAGAAAGTTTTGGGCCTTCTTTAAATCATAAATGAAATGATATATTCATTTTTGGATCAATTTGCATATGCTTTAGATCATCTAATCTTAGATGATTACTCATTCATTGAGGATCTGAAATATCATAAGTATAACGCTCATGAAATTCATTGAATTTTGAATGGTCTTTGAGTCCATTTTCATCCAAAGCTCAGAGTTTCTTGCCCCAAATACCAGAAAAAGACTTAGGACCCATAGGATTGATTCAAACTGAATTAAAGGCTTCTTGTAATTCATTACTTACAACAGTTCATTTTGCATAACCAGCATCATTCCACTGCTCTCATTTAGATAATCGAGCTCAATCTTGTGTTACATTATCCACTCCAGGAGCACAATGCCAATTTGCACCACTATCTGAAAAATAAAAATATCGTGGCTCTAATTTTCCATTCACAGATACATATCATAAAATAGTTTTTTTATTTCAAAAAGCATCTGTTAAATAGAATTCTTTTCAATTCACTGTGACTTTATGTATTGGTTTTGGAATTTCGGGATCATAGAAGAACTTATTTGCATCACCAGAAAGGTCATTGAACTTAATCTCATTATAATCAAATGCCCGCAATCATTTTTCCTGTTTTGGTGTTTTTACTTCTGGTGCTTTTTGACTTGGTTCAACATGAGAACCCCCTTTCTCCTTGAGTCATAAAGCATCTTTTATTTCTTTAAATTTTTTAGATACTCTTGCTTTTATATCTAAACCTAGATCCTTATTGAGTCGTACCGATTCAATAAGCGCATCAATATTCGTTCTGATTTCAGAAATATTATTTTTTATGTTTCATTTGAGGAGTTTAATGATCTCTTCAATATTTTTTGTTATTTCAGAAGCTTTGTTTCAGAGTAATCTCACCACTTCGTCAAAATCACCGATAATCCTCTGAACTTGCTCAAAACTTCACTTTGGAACATCGGGATTATTTTTTAGCCAGTTTTCATACGCATCTTTATACGACTTCTTGAGAGCATCTCACTCAGTCTGATATCATCGTGCATATGCTTGGTTTGCGAACTGTCGTATATCGTTGTCTATTGAGTGATATGGCGGAGCATATACGGATTCTAGATATTTTTGTGGACTTTTTAGATAAGCTTCTCATTTTGTGAGAGCAAGAACTGGATCAGTCTTTGCCAGCTCCTTGATCTGACGGATATGGAATTGGTTGAGGAGAGCTTCTCAGAATTCTCGTGCATCGCTTGTTGCGAGTTGTCTCAAGTAACTCTCTGAAAATACTTTTTCATAATCAGATAATCGATCAAGAAGTACCTCAGTAGGATGCTTCATAGATTTTTCTACTCATCCTGCTATTCGGTCTTTATTTTTCAGATATTCATTAGGATTTTTGGCAACTCTTGCAAATCTATCTGCATCCTTCTTTTCAAATGCATCTTTGAGTTCCCTGAAAAGAGTATCGGAATCTGGGTGTGAATTCCTATCACTATGGTAGTACATGGCAACTTTTCTATATACTTTTTTAAATCTTTCTGGAGTATCTATTCAACTCACATCAAAATTTTTCGGAGCATTACTTGGAATCCCTGATTCTTTCGCTTTTGCTTCAGGTTCTGGATTATTTGATTTTTCTCATGGAGATTGGCTCTTGGCTGATGACCCAGATACCTGTTCTTTTATTCTTTGTTCCAAGGATTCTATTTCTTTTTTTAAGCGTGCCTCATTCGCAAGTAGCCCGTCACTCGCTCACCCATGTGGAGTCCGAGCCATATCTTCTGACTTAGCGAGTTCTGCTTTCTTTTTCGCAAGTTCTGTTTCGAGTTCAGAGAGTGGTTTTTTTCATTCGGTTGTTTCTTTTGTAGTCTTTTTTGCTGCGATATTTTTCGCAAGCTTGTCTCTTTCATATTCTAGTGCTTCTTTAGCCTCTTGTATATATTTTAACTTTTCTGGATTTGTTTCATTTTTCATGGCATCACCAAAATCTTCAATACTTTTTTCAACTGTTTTTAGATTTTTTGCAGATACCCCTCATCTAATAGCACCTGAAGCAAGACGAAAACTCTTAGCTAGGGCTGCTCCGATAGCACTTTCCGCAGGGCCGTTCAATACAAATTCTCCAACTTTCCATATAAATGCATCTACTTTGGCCAATTTCGATGCATACTTTGCTGCAGCAATTTTTTCAGCAGGTTTTCCAAGTTTTACAGCTGCTTCTGCAGCACTTTCTGCTGTTTGTGCGACTGCCTTTCGTCCTCTTACGGTATTATTTAATACTCCAGCTCACCTTATAGGTAAGAGAATCCCAATAACTATTCCTGCGAGTTTTCCTATTGCATATGGATCGCCTTTTATCTGATCAAATCCTTGTGATAATGCACCCAATACCTGATCTTTTGTAAAATCCATACCACTTACCATATTCCATATCTTCTTTATTTCAGCATCCATTTTATTTTTATAGTCAGGATTGACTCACATATATTCTCCTATCGAACTGCCAGCATAGCGAGTAATAAAAATAGTAAGATCAAGTGCTCATTTGATTGCTCAATAGACACCTTCCGCAGCTCAAACTAAAACTCAAGCCGTTCATTTCACTGTATTTACAACTGTAGTTGGAACATCCATTATGGAGTTTTTCATAGCAACAAATGGATTGGGTTCTCCGAGTGTATGTCCAAGTGTTTTTTCAAGCCCACTTCGTATTTTTAGATATTGGCTTCTTTCTGTATCTGATAGGGGGACTCAATTAAGACTCGTATCAAGATTCTTGATCATCTCACTTGCTTGATTTTTGATATTTTGATTACTCCGCTCATATATCTTTTTTCCTGATTCTCATCCAGCTAGATTTACTAGATCATCTGCGAGTGCGTTGAAAAACCCTGTATTCTCATCTCTATGTTTTTTGAGATCACTGAAACTATTTTGTATTCCTGTCAACTTAAATTCAAATGAACTGAGTATCTTTCAGACATCTTTCCTAGGTATTTCTACAGAAGCGGTTGGTAAAGGGGCACTAGTTTTGTTTTTTATTCATCATTTTTCAGTATTTTTATTTATAAGTGTTGCTGTAGTGCTCTTATTTTGTGCTACTGGCATGGCACTGTGTACATTGTTTGCGATTCCCATCTTTTTCATGGTCTCTGGTCAGGCAATACCGTCCTTCTCAAGTCAATTATTTCCCTGGTATTCAATAAGTGCCTTGAAAGTATCAGGTCAGAATGATCCATCAGGTTGTACTCATAGAATCTTCTGAAGTGCCATTACTCACTCAGATCCTCCAAGATACTGCTTATTTGCCTCCCCATAATCCTTAATAATGAAATCTTTGAGTTGTCACTTGATTGCAAGTGTAATATTTGCCTTTTTACTCTCGTAGAGCTTCCTCATAATTCTTGCTTCTTCTTGGGTGAGATGAGAATCTGCAACGAGCTTGGTAAAGTCGGGCGTTGTTTTAGTGTATATAACCTCTTCTGTTACCCCCCCCCACCCCCCTGATTCCCCTGATGCATGGAGGCATTGTAGTTTTGTGTGCGGAATTAGTGCGTACATATATGGTATAGTTTATTGATATTTCATTAACTATACTATATTCATAATTTTTTTGCAAATATTGCTATCCTATATAATTCCATGATCCCGCAGTGTCTCCACTTGAGCAATATTACAGATTTTGGATATTTCTGCAGATGATATATCCTTGATTCCATTCACACTTCCTGCGAGTTTCAGGAGCTTGCGTCGTGTGACAGGGCCGATTCCTGGGAGCTCTTCGAGGATATTTTTTTTCATAGCTTTGGTTCTGGCAGATCTATTCGCTGTGATGGAGAATCGGTGTGATTCATCTCGAGCCTTCTGGAGTACCATGAGCTCTGGAGTTCCATGTTCGAATAGGATAGGAACAGAACTACTGGGGATAAAAATCTCTTCTTCTCGCTTGGCGATAGAACAGATTGGAGGAATTGGTATCTGTCATTCCTGCGTAGGCGCCCCGAAGGAAGTATCCTTAGGGTGCAGGAATCCATGCTCGATATTTTCAGAAACCTGGATCGACACACTTCACGATGGGATGCTGTGTTCTGTTTGCGATGACGGATCTATAGGCTCATTCTTACTTTTCCATATCCCCTCTTTGATCCCTGATACTGCTGACGATAGTTGTCATTTTCCTCCATCGATTATGATGAGGTGAGGGAGATTATCTTGCTCTATCCCCTCGATCGTCCGTCGCATCATCACCTCACGATGTGAGGCATAGTCATCGATCATTCCATCATCAAGTGTCTTGATCTTGTACTTGCGGTATCTCGATGGATCCGGTTTTCCGTTGACTATAGCAACTCGACTCGCATAGGTGAAGTGTCCATCCGTATGCGATATATCGTAGCACTCGAACACGATCTCTCACTTCGCAGGAACTGGATATGAGAGTCGTTCCAACACATTGACCATATGTGCTCTCGTGAGACTCTTATTCTCCAGTGTGGCGAGCTCTCTCTTGTACGCATACTCTCGGAGCTGATCCCGAGTGAAGTCAAGGAGATTTTTTTTGGGTCATATTTTCGGTATTTCGAGTTGGATTTTTTGTCATTTTAGGAATTCGACAAATGCCGTATCAACGAAATCTTTCGGGCAAAGTAATATATCAGGAAAATCTGGAGTATCAGCCTCATCGATAGAGACATATTGTCGCATCAAGAATGCGATCATGATATCTTCTCACTCGTCGATAGAGCTCGCCACCTCATGACGAAAAACCCCAATAATCTGAGCTCATCTCACTTGTGTGAGTGCTATATATGTTTTATCATACTTTTCATACTGTATACATACATCGATATCTCCATCGACGATATCCCTGACTTTTTGTCGCTCATGCAGACCTCGGAGTGCCGTGATGGTTTCTTTGATACTCTGAGCCTCTTCGAACTCCTGATTCTCTGCCCGTGACCGCATATTCGCCTCGAGATCCGCGAATACGGTACTCGATTCCCCCGAGAGAAATGCTTGTACACGAGCAATATTGCTACTATGTTCATCTATCTTCGAGCTATGGAGCATACAGGGAGCTGGACAAAGACCGATATAATAGTCGATACATGGGAGTGTTCTCCCTGCTTTGTCGGTCACTTGTATATTATCGTTTCTTTTGGCGAACTTCACACGACAGTTCCTGATGCGAAATATCCGACGCAATGCTCGTACTGATTGCTCCACTGCGGATACATATGGACCAAAATATATCCCACCATCTCGGATCTTCTGACGAGTCTTGATGAGTTCTGGAACTGGAGAATTTGTGATCTTGAGATAGGCAAGATTCTTGTCATCTTTCATCAATATATTGTATTTGGGCGTGAGATGCTTGATAATATTGGTCTCGAGTACGAGTGCCTCGACCTCCGTCTGGCATGTGATTATCTCGATATCTGCGATCTTGGCTACCATCTGACGCTTGGCCACTGAGAGATCATTCGTCTTGACAAAATAGCTTCCCACTCGACTTTTGAGACTCTTCGCCTTACCAACATACATCACTCCCCCTTTTGTATCTTTCATCTGATAGACTCATGGTATTTTTGGGAGGTTTTGGAGTATTTTTTCTAGATGTTCTGAGATAGTTGATTTCACAAGAACATAGTAGCAAAAATATAGAAAAGAGCAAATTTTGACTCTGTATCGTTTTTAGATATACTGCTCTTCTACTATATCAATACCAAACTATGACAAAAGACTATTACGCAATACTCGGAGTATCGAAGACGGCTACTGAGGTAGAGATCAAAAAAGCCTACAAAAAGAAGGCAATGGAACATCATCCAGATAAGAACGCTGGCGACAAAAAAGCAGAAGCAAAATTCAAGGAGGCCAATGAAGCCTATCAGACACTCAGCGACAAGACCAAACGCAAAAACTACGACCAGTTCAGCTCTGCCGAGGGAAGTCCTTTTGGCTGATCAGGCGGTGGCAATCCATTCGGTGGAGGACAGAGGAAATCACAATCGAGACAACAATCGGGTGGATTCGAGGATATGTTTTCTCAGTTCGGTGGTGGAGGTGATGTCGAGTTCGATATCGGAGACCTCTTTAGTAGTGGTGGGCGAGCCCAATCTCGACAACAACCGAGAGAGCCAGAACAACAGAAAGAAATAGTGAATCTCGATGTCACAGAAACCGTCTTGATCCCATTTTTCGACTTCCTCTACGACACATCTATTTCAGTGAAAACTGTCTATGGTAAAGTCCTGACGCTGAAGGTCAAGGCAGGAACCAAGCCGGGAACTCGGTTCAAGGTATCATGAAAGGGGCGTAGCCAAGATGGCAAAACTGGTGATATGTTCGTTGTCGTGGATGCGAAGATGCCACGGACTCCACTCGAACCCAATATAGCGAAGATGATAGAGGCAATCAGATACCAGATCTAGTTTTTCTCTTGCAAAGAGAATGATAAAATCTATACTAGGAGACATATTCTATGTCTCCTTTTTATGCAAAAAATATCGCAATATTTACTCATCATCTTGGCAACTCTGGCAGTTGTTATACTCGGATATTATGCATATAGTCTAGCAACAACGACTCTCGTATTCTCGACGGTATGAGCCGATAGGCAAACTGGTAAAAATCTCATAGTAGCACTCGACAAACCATGGCTCGCAACTAGTGCCTATGATGGCTATCTCGATCCTGAAGCCATAAAATGAGCCATAACTAAAAATGGAAAAATATGGAATCCAACGGTATCTGGAGAATCCAATTTTATCGTGACTGGTGCAGCTATCGAAATATCACCAACAAATTGGGTCAAATGAGATACTATAGTGATCGATGCGAAAAAATATAACCATACAACAACGAGAAAATGGGAACTCGGGAGAGATATATCACTCACCTATTCTGATGATCCAAAAGGAATAGAAACCAAGAGAATCTGACTCCCAAGAGATATGATCTATGAGATCACAATGTATGGATACGGCAATCTCGGCGTATCAGATGTACGATGGTATATCAAAAAAATGGGTACCGATACCAATTGTGGTGGACTCAGTAGCTGGGACCCAGGAATCTGGATCCATGTAGATACAAAAACAATCGAAACACATATAGTCAGTCAGAAAAAAGTCTGAACATATAGACTCGAACTCGATGAATATCCGAGTAATAGCTGTATCATGGCAACTCTTGCATGAGATGAACAATCAATCTCATTTGCTCCACTTGATCCATTCACAGCAACTAGTATCGTCACAGATATACTCTCTCCAGAATACGATATGCGGAGTCGGATCGAGTTTCATTTTTCGACCGATGTATTCGCAGATACTGGGGCACTCTATAATCGTGAATATATGGAGAATCGCCAGCTCTCCAAGATAGCATTCCTGAAGCATCTATCGATATCTGGCAATATTTCTATTGCAGAATCAGATATAGAGCTCTCACCGAATAGAGCGGTCATATATACCAATCTCACCGAGTGACAAGGCTATCATATCTCACTCGATAATATAGATGATATATATGGTCGTACTACGAGCACAGCTCAGGATATCACAGCCAAGGCAATCCCGTCACTCTCTGTGAAGATCGCGGGTAACAAGACCATAATCAAATATGGAGATCCGATACTCGCGAAACTCTACCGGAGTCAGTGAGTCAAAAATGAGTATGCAATCAAACTCTGTCAGGTATCATCCGAGTGATATGCGAGAGTCGAGCGAATCAATGAGCTCAGAAACAAGGAATATATACCAGTAGTCTATAGTCTCTTATCAGGAAATGAAGTATCAAATTGTGTGAAAAAATCAATAGTGATGTCGACTGGTTCTGTGATATCGAGTTTTGATGTGAATTGATTCTATCCAAAGTGACTTGCTCCAGGACTCTATGTGATGGTATTTGCCGATGTATGAGATATCTCTAACCTAGAAAAATGGGTAGCACCAAGAGCATTCTCAGTAGTGGACACACATCTCACGATGAAACTCGACACCACTGGAAAAATACAGATACTAGCAACCGATATCCGTACTGGAGAACCACGCCAAGCACAAGATATCACTCTGCGTGAGAACATATCACAACTCTATACACAAAACTGGAATCAAGGTAAACAATCCTATGATATTGCCTATACTCCCCTCTCGGCTCTCTCATGGTGAACTGGTATCACGCTCGGAAAAACAAGCTGAGATGGTGTGCTACAAAAAGATACTATTACTCTCGCAGATGGTAGTCAGTACAATCCCTATAATCTCACGAATGAGTGGGGTGACTATGAGTGACGCTATAGCTCATTCATAGCACTATCGAGATGAACTGGACACTTCGGATATGTGGTGAGCACCTGGAATGATGGTATCACGGGATGGAATTTTGGTATGAGAGAGACTGACTATGGTTGGGAGAATAGGTCACTCTATAGTATGTATGTCCATACCGATCGCAGGCTCTATCTCCCAGGTGAGACGGTCTATATCAAGGGATATATCCGTAAAAATCAGAAAACCCTCACCATACCAGAGTGAGAACAATTCGATATCACGATATCCAATCAAGCGTGAAAAGAGATAGGCAAGAAACGCGTGAAAAGTAACAGTTTTGGATCAATAGCTACAGAGCTCACTCTGACTCAAGATGCTACTCTCGGATCATATAGTGTATATATACAATCTGTAAAGGATCCGAATACCTATATTACCAATGGATATACTACCTTTCAAGTAGAGATATTCAAGAATCCAACATTCACTGCTCTCGTACAACTCTCGAGTCCGCAAGTAAAAAACGGAATCATCGAAAATATACGAGAAGTCACCAATACTGATGCAGCAAATCCTTGGTATGAAAAAGCATACAAATCCAATATAACGATCGAGTGAAATATAAAGGCTTATTATTATAATGGTGCTCAGATAAAAAGTATACCATTCACCTACCGTATATACAAGAGTGTGCACTATGATATGAGCGATTGGGGAGATTGTTTTTGGGGATGTTATTATGAGCCAATACCAGAGTTCTATACCGAGGGCACAGGATCTATCGATGCTGATGGATATGGGGTACTCCGGACAGATGTGGAGTTCTCATCATTCTCAGATGACTATATATACACGGCTGAGGTGACTATAATGGACCCCCTCACTGGAGAGACAGTAGTGACTCCAGCAACTCTCCTCGTCGCACTCGGGCATGAGTACAAGATGTACGATAGGAACAATCCCCTCAAGGCCACTCTATCGAGTAGGATGATACAACCTGGTACTCCGATAGCTGCGACTATAGCACCCAAACATGGCAAATGGGATCAGACGATGGCAAACAAATACAAGTACGAACTGATCCACCGTGTCTATACGGCTGAGCAGATATCTACTCTACGGGGAGAATCGGCACCTGTAACTCATACCATAGATATAGTTGCATCAGAGTGATCTCTCACCGGGAGTCGTCTTGATATAGCCACGCTCGGATACACACCATGAGAGTATATACTGCGTATTTCGCCGATCACTCCCACAGATATACTCCCACCTACAGAGTCTATTAGCGAGACACTCATCTACCTCACTGGGGACTACGCGAGTCGAGATAGTACTCTGCGAGTCATACCAGAACGGACGATATATCATGATGGCGAGACAGCTCGTATGCTCATCACCACTCCATTCTCGAGTGGAGGATATCTCTATATCACTCGGGAGAGAGGAGGAGTCATCGACCATGAGTATATTGCCTATACTGGATCCAACTATACCTGAGACTACCAGATAGATGAGTCATTCTATCCCAATGTATATATAGGAGTCGTAGCATTCCCGAAATGAGGTACGAGTGAGCGTGGATATGCAGTAGGATACGGAGAGATCATCATGGATCTTTCCGATAAAAAATGAAACCTGAGCGTGACTCCAAACAAAGCAGTCTACAAAAATCGTGACACCGTCACTGCAGATCTCATACTCACAGATCATGCTGACAAGTGAGTCGAGTGAGAACTCGAGGTCATGGTGATAGATGAGAGTCTCATACGACTCCTCGGTAATATCGATCTGGATATAATACCAAAATTCTTCGAAAAATACCAATTCACGATGAAAACAGCTCTGACTGCTATCGGTATCGAACGCAATAGATATCTCTCTCGAAAGGGCTCAAATGGTGGAAGTGGAGACAAGTGATGAGATGGTGCACAGATATCATCACGAACATTGTTTCGCAATACCGCCTACTATAATCCATCGGTTATCACAGATAAAAATGGTACAGCAAAAATATCATTCCAACTCCCAGACAATGTCACCGACTATCGTATCATAGCGATCGGACAAACTCACTCATCTCAGTTCTCCGTGAGTGAGAAGACGATATCCGTGAGACGAGACTATACACTCGAGACACATGCACCATCTCTCGCCTATCCTGGCGATACGACGACGATCACAGCATCAGTATTCAACTCGACAACACAGATCACTGGAGCTAGTCTCGAACTCAGTATCGGTACTGGTGGTTCTCTTTTTCAAAAATCAGAAACGCTCATACTGAGTCCATCCCAATCGGTATGAAAAAACTACCAGATAGTAGTATGAAAAGTATGGAATGGGGATATCGCATATACTCTGACACTCAGAGACAAAAAATGAGTCATCCTCGATAGCCTATCGAAAGTAGTCCATGTATCGCAACCACCTATCATCGCGGATATGAGTCGTATATCAGGATCTACAGATACTGGAGTCAGTCTATCACTCCCAGCAATTGGACGCAACACGAGTCCAGATTCACGAGTCACGATATCAATATCAGATAGCCCACTACAAAATCCTGACAGGGTCATCGCAGCTCTGATTGCCTACCCATATGGATGTATCGAGCAGACGATATCGAGCACTCTCCCGAACGCTATAGCTCTACAGCTCTGATCGAGCCTGGGGATCAAGATAGATAGTATAGTCGCTCACAAAAATCTCGAAGTAGGTATAGCAAAGATACTCAAGATGCAAGATGCCAATGGTGGATGGAAATACTGGGAAAATGATACAACAGTAAATAATCATATCACTCCATATGTTATCAGATCCCTCTATGAGTTCCGGAGTCTCGGCGTTACTATACCAGATGAGACTATATCTAGGGGTCTGGACTATATAGCTAACATGCCAATGTTTCCAAATTGACTAGATACCTCCGCAGAGGCCGACAATCAGTCAGAGATATTTGCGACCCTTGCACAAGGAAAGCATCCCAAAGCAAAAATAATACAAGAATCCATCGATATATCCAAACTTTCTCGACATGGGTACCTGATGTATAGTGTCGGACTAGCATCACTCGGGCAACTCGATGCAAAAATAAAACAGAGCCTCAAATCGAGAATGAGCTCCAGAAATAGTGAGACATATTGGTACTGGAATGATACTGCTGATCAGGCTATCTATGCTCGCCTCCTCGTAGAGATAGGAGAGCGGACAACTGCAGCAAACATGATCCGTGATCTCCTCCAGTGAGTCGATATGGAGTCATACTATGTATCCACCCAATCTCGTATACAACTCCTCATGACTCTGATATCTCTGTCTGGCAATCAATCTACTCCTTTCACACTACAGATCACTACTGGCAAGCTCAAGATACCAGTAAGCATAAGCAAATGAACACACCGATATAGCTATGACACCCGTAGATCACTCATAGGCACCGCTCTCGATATAGCTAGACTTGCCGGCACTGGGATAATCTACTACGATATCAGCTTGCGTGATGAGCCGATCGATATATTCGCAGTCCAGTCAATAATTCATCCAGAGCTCAGTGTATCACGAGTATTTGAAAAAGTCGACGAGTCACGCTGACTCGATGCGAATTGACAATTCATCTCTGCTACCCCTATCATGGATAATATATTTCACAAGTGAGAACTCTATAGAGTCCGTATCACTGTGACTCCCAAGCCGAGCAATAAGAATAAATACTACCTCACACTCGAGGACTATATCCCAGGTGGATGGAGACCAATTAGTTCAGTATTCAAGACGGAGAGTTTTACTACCACTGATGCAAATAGTGAATATGGATACTGGAACTGATGGACACATGTCGAGTCTCGACTCGATAGAATCCTCGCAACACAGGACTATATCTGGCGAACTGATCGACCATATACCTATACATACTATATCCGTCCAGAATATAGTGGCATATATCTCCTCCCTCCTGTCACAGCCTACTATATGTATCAGCCTCAGATACATACCACTGGCAAATATGAGCGGATCACAGTGCAATAACTGATATCCTCATATCAAACTTATCTACTACCCTACTAATCTACTACCTCATGAAATGCCCAAAATGCCGCAATCTCGATACTCGTGTGATCGACTCTCGTACTACTGACGATGGTAAAGCAATACGCCGTCGCCGAGAGTGTGAAAAGTGTGAATCCAGATTTACCACATTCGAGCGACTCGAATTTGTATCATTCATGGTAACCAAGTCGTCAGGGGAACTCGAGCCATATGACCGTACCAAGATCGTCAACTCTATGCTGAAAGCTCTCGTAAAGAGACCGTTTGATCCTGACAAACTCGAAGATGCCATCAATACTCTCGAAAATGAATGGGCACAGAACAAACAAGCCATCAGTTCTAAACGTATCGGTCGAGATATTCTCCGCAAGCTCAGAGATTTTGATGAGGTGGCATTTGTCAGGTATGCATCGATCTACCACAATCACGATAATGTGAAATGATTTGTGAAGTTCATCGAAGAGGAATTGGGATAGTTACAATATTCGTAATTCTGACGCTTCTGAAACTCAGGATCTGTTTCTTTTTAACTTTTCATCTTAGCTCATAGTTGTCATCCATCCTCACCATCATCCCACTCCAATCAGCTCGCCTCGAGGCCCCCTGTATATCAGCGGAGATCATCAGTGTGATCGAAGAGGTCAAATCTGAAGGGAAAAAATCACTCATATTCTACTCCAGGCGAGGTAATGCAAGAGCATGGATATGTGCTGATTGTGGTCACTATGAGAAATGTCCTCATTGTGATATTGCATTCGCCTATCATACGACACCAGAGAAGTGTCTCATATGCCACCATTGTAGTCAGATTGCCCCATTTCCTATTATCTGTCCTCATTGTCATGGAAACAAGGTAAATCCTGTATGAGTCGGGATACAGCAGATCGAAGATAGACTGAGCAAGCTCGTATCCACGAATACAAAAATACTCCGTATCGATAGTGATACGAAGGAAAAATCTGGAGTCCTCTATAATACAATAAAAACGAGTGATATTATTATCACTACTCAAATCGGCGGGAGTATTGTGCATCCAGATATTGGAGCAGTGATTTGGCTCTCCTTTGAACTCAATCTATCGATACCATCGTATCATATCGAGGAAGATATATATCATGAAATCTCCTACTATAAAAAACAAGGCCTTCCTCTCTATATACAGACCTATACTCCTGATCATCCACTTCTTCGAGAGATAATGGATGGTAATACGAGATCATTTCTCTCATATCTCTCTCGGGAACGGATTGAATTCAGATATCCACCATTCGCAGAGTTAGCGACGATACGGATCCATGATGAACAAAAGAAAAAAGTCGAAGATATTATGTCCAAACTCATCAACAAAATTTCTATAATTAAGCTTCCATCGACATTTTTAGCTTTTGATACGAATATTTGGGAAAAATATGGTGGTGAATGGCAACAAAAAATAGTACTCAAGGATAAAAGCCTCTCATATGTACTCCGAGATTTGGAAGTTGAGATAGTGAGAAATCGGAGTGTGACACTAGAATGGAGCTAGAAATGGAGCTAGAGTTGTATTCTTTGTTTTTCTCGGATTGTCCATCCAAGTATAGCAATTATAACAAGTCCAAATAATAAAAAAAATGCAGGGAATCAGAATGCAACGAGTGTTCCACCGATAACAAGTCCGATAACATTGGCGAGATTTTGGATTACTTTCATAGGTCCTGATGAGGCATTAGCATTGATCTCACTGAGTCATTCATGCTCAGCATAGATACGATTATATATATCGAGGAACTGGTTTTGTCCAGTAGACATACCACAGGCATAACCCAGTGAGTTGATGAGTGCAAGGCATAGTATCAATAGTGGACTCATACTAGAGCCAAGGGTGAATATACCCATCAGTATAAGAGATCCTCATGAGAGAGCGAGTCCAATGATTCCGATAGTTCTCACTCCGATACGAGCTCATATCTTGCTCGCTGTCTCCTGGAGAACGATACCAGGCACTCATATCATAGCGAGTAAAATATAGCTCCATCCTGGTTTCATCTGATCGAGAAACTGCAAGAGAAATGACGAAGCAAATGTATCCCAAAATCCAAATGTCAATACGAGTGTAATGGTCCAAAATAGAGATATATGTATTGGTTTGTGCATACATATTTCCCAAATAATTGCAAATTCTCTCTTACTCGATACAAAAACATCTTTCCATGGAACTTTATCCTCTATAGATATTTGCTTGGGTTTGAGCATGAGGTATTTTGCACCATTCACGACCTTTTCGAGGTCTACTTTTGCTATTGTTTCTGTGATGTACTCTTTTACATTTTCCTTATTCCAGTGTTGTACAGAAACACGGAAACTACTGATATCACTAATATTGACAGAATCCATTGAATTATCAAAAAATCGAATTGTAAATGCAAGAAATCCAGCAATGATAATTGCTAAAAAGACCACAGCAACAGCAGGATTGAATGATAATACAAATCCCGAAAGCACTAATCCTATAAGTGAACCAATACCAAATGTGATATTGTTACGGGCTAGGATGGTACCATATTCACTTGGATCAGCATGGGAGAGAACATATCAATAAGTTGATACATCATTGATTTCTTTGGTGAGACCGTAACAAATTGATGACACGATCACTCAGATCCAGTTGAGAGCACTCCCAAAAAACCATGCCTTACCAGATTCGAGAGACTCTGGAGTGATAACACCAGATACATACTCAATGATACTAAATATATGAAATATGAATGCAAAAAATATACCGGTCGCAATCAACTGAGATATTGCAGCAATAATAAACATCCGACGAGTTGGAATATAGCGCTGGATGATACCGAGTGGAACATCGATAGCAAATGCTATAAGATTGGCAAAGCCCAGAAAAAGACCTACGAGAACCAGATTATTGAGTAATAATCAGAAAAAAAAGACTACAGAGAAATGAAAAATCATCCAAACAAATCACTGTAGACTATTGGTAATATAAAAGTTACGAAGACGATATCACTCCAGTCAGGTCTGTGTGGAGATGATGATCGGATTCGATCAATGATCGATAGTTCCTATCGTATCGGCATCTACTGAGAGAGTCATATAAAGAATAAAAAGATAAAGACCAATATACTCTATTGGTCTCAGATATAAGATGAGGCTAGAGCTGATCACATGACCAAATTGTGATGTACTATAAGATTATCAGATAGAGTAAAAATTTACAAATCTAGGGTAATTTTTTACTTGCATAAGAAGTAAATATATACACAATTTACCTCACAATAGGACTATGTATTTCTTTTACTCTCCGTAGTCTCTGCATCTGGTCATATGCGACCGTTGCCTCGAGTTCTCTTCGAACTTGTTTTTTGTTTTGATCTTTTTCTCTCTGTTTTTCTCATTCACGAGCGATTGCCTCATCGAGGAGTATATCGATCGCCTGGAGTCCCGAGAGGAATCTACGAGCCTCCTCTTCGAGAAGCTGATTTCGTATAGCTACAAACCGGATAATATATCCATCCCAATCAGAGATGAGTGCTGTCTGTCTCTCACTCGAGAGTACTACGAAAATACGAGATATATTATGGCGATCCTCATCAGTGATGGGAGCACGTTCGAGAAGTAACTGGAGACGAGTATTTTGCATCATTCGGAGAAGATATGAGAAAATAATTAAGCAGCTAATTGGTATTCTGTATCATTTGCCGCTTCTGGAAATTTTGGAGTTGTTGTATTGATGACTGTAGTAGCAAGAATAATATTTTTTGGATTTATAGCCATGATTGCTGATGTCATGATACTAGTATTTATAACTTTATTCTCGAGATCTGCTCTGAGCAACTCAGTTACAGTATTTTGGATATGAGTTGGGACTTGTTTTATTTTGCTAGCAATGATATCGAGCCTATCGAGTACAGTCTGATATGTAGCATATTTCTCTCGCAGAGCATTGATATAAAAAGAAGCCTGGGGAATATGTTCATGAGCCTTTGAGAGTATTGGATATTCTGTAAGAGGCTTTGGATTTTGATTCATACTATTTATTATTATGATATGCTTTCATTATATCGAATATGCTCTTTTTTTGCAAATAAAAGAAATATAAATATTATCAGTCTATGAAATCATTCCCTTGGCAACAACTCATTGACTGGTATAGCGAAAACGGTCGTCACGATTTCCCGTGGAGACAGTATAATCCTAGTGATGAAACAGGCTATCGTATCTGGCTCGCTGAGATTCTCCTCCAACAGACTCAAGCTGATCGAGTAGTTCCTTTTTATGAGCGGATACTAGAGAGATATCCAACTATAGAGAGCCTCGCAGATGCGAGCTATGATGAATTTTTCACTTATTATCAGTGACTCGGCTACTACTCTAGGGCGAGGAATCTCCTGAAAACTGCGAATATCGTGAGTACAGAATATACTGGAGTATTTCCGAGGGACAAATTCACACTCAAAAAACTCCCAGGAGTCGGCGAGTATACCGCGAAAGCGATCCTCGTATTCAGCTATGGAGAGGCCCTACTCGCATGGGATACCAATCTGGAGACCATATTCTCGAGATACTATCGATGAGCCAAGAATATCAAACTCACGGAAGACGAGAAAAGTGAAATAGAGAGGGATTTTCAGAGTTTTGCTAGCAATAATAAGCTATGAACTCCTGTAGATGAACTCTCAAGAGACATCAATAATGCCCTCATGGACTGGGCTCGCATCATGGAACCCAAGAATGCAAGTCTATTGGATAAAAATAGTTACATCTTCATAGAGAGTGAATTCTATCTATCTGAGTGAACGAGTGAGATCGTCGAAAAAAAGATATCCGTCTCATTTCCTACTCCTGATGCTCAGGTCATCGTCATACTACATCAGGATCATAGGGTATACTACTCGCTCTCGACTGGATTCTATTCCCCATTCATATTACCAGCGAGCGAGAATCGAGATACCCGCTGATATGTACAGGATTTTTTTAGAAATCAATACGGTCTCGAGCTCTCGGTACGACCAGTGCACCGCAAATGGCTATCGGGAGATGGCAAGCCATATATCGCCATGAATGCCCAGATACAAGCAGGAGATGCGAGTATATTCGAGCAGTATAACAAATCAGATATGCGGGTATCTACAGAGATCCTCTACTCTCTATAGTACGCATGATAGTCTCAGACTCTCTATCTGTCACGGGTGTTATCGAGAGTCGACTCCCCTTCTGGAGCAGCTTCATATTGGCGAGTTCAGGGATCGATCGGATCTCTGTGATAGAGAGGATATGTGAGAACCGCGATACAAAACCGACATCCACACACATCCATATCGGCCGATCACGAGTGGATTTTGGATCGTAGTGCTTGTCTCAGATGATGAACTGTGTATCATCAGGATGCGGGAGTGATACAACCTCTGCGAGCCCAACGATACCAGGAGTTGCACACGACGAGTGATAAAAAAATACCCGATCTCAAGTCTGCATATGATCTCGCATATAGTTGCGAGCGAGATAGTTGCGGACACCGAACCAACTCGATGATCCATCTCGCTCTAGGTGGTCTATCGAGTATTCTGTGGGTTCGGATTTCATGAGCCAGGAGGTCATAAGAAAAATTAAAATTTTATAAAAATCCCGAGAGATACTCGGGATTTTTGGATATATACTACATCGCGATCTTCGCAGGAACTCATGCAACTCCATCAAAAAATACATCGAACTCCTCTTGTGTCATCTCCTCAACAATGAGGAGGGCATCGGCGATCTGCTCGTGGAGTACACGATTGACAGTGATAATACGAGTGGCAAGTGTATAGGCATCCTGGAGGAGTCCTCTCACCTTCTCATCGATGAGCTTTCGAGTATCGTTGGACATATCTTTGCGTTGTCACTCCGTGTAGTCTGGAGCATAGTTCTCAGCTCAGAGCTCAGCGTCAAATCCATATCGCATCACCATAGCTCTAGCGATCTCAGTAGCTCGCTCGATATCTGAGCTCGCCCCTGTTGTGATATATTCAGATCCAAAAAATATCTCCTCAGCCACCCGTCCGCCATAGAGGGTAGCGAGCTCATCCAGATATTTTGCCTTTGATGTGTAGGTACGATCTTTTTCTGGGAGGAACCATGTCACTCATCCAGCACCTCCACGAGGGAGGATAGAGATCTTGTGTACAGCATCAGTATGTGGGAGCATTTTACCGACGATCGCATGTCCGACCTCATGGAGCGCTGTGAGACGCTTCTCATGATCGGTCATACGCAGTGATTTTTTCTCATTTCCCATCACGACTTTTTCTATGGATTTTTGGATCATTTCCTGAGTTATACTTTTCGCACTTTTCTTACCTGCGAGTATTGCTGATTCATTGAGAAGATTACCAAGCTCAGCCCCAGAGAATCCGATAGTAATAGCAGCGATACGATCCCATCTGACATCATCTGCAAATGGCTTTCCTTTGGCATGGACTTCAAGGATTTTTTTGCGATCTTCGAGAGTTGGAAGATTGATAGTTACTTTACGATCGAACCGTCCTGGACGAAGTAGTGCACTATCGAGGACATCAGCACGATTGGTCGCTGCCATGATGATCACATTGGTCTCGTTATCGAATCCATCCATCTCAGTCAGAATCTGATTGAGCGTCTGTTCCCTTTCATCATGTCCACCTCCTATTCCAGGTGATCGCTTCTTCCCTATCGCATCGATCTCATCGATGAATATGATCGATGGAGCGTGTTCACGAGCCTCACGAAAGAGATCTCGTACACGAGCCGCACCCACACCGACGAACATCTCGACGAACTCAGAACCAGATATAGAGAAAAATGGAACTCCAGACTCTCCTGCAACCGCTCTTGCGAGGAGAGTCTTACCCGTTCCTGGAGGACCCACCATGAGGATACCTCGTGGGATCTTGGCTCCGAGATCTTTATATTTAGCTGGATTTTTGAGGAAATCAACAACCTCTTCGAGATCAGCTTTTTCCTCATCAGAGCCAGCTACATCAGCGAATGTTACTACCTCATCGAGCTCTGGATCATACATCTTGGCTCGACTCTTGATGAACTGCATAGGATTGCCCATACCACCCCCACCCATACGACTCATGAGGAATATGATACCCATGATCGTTATGAGTGTGAGGCCGAGACTCGGGAGGAATTCCCAAAAGGCATTCGCGAGATTGTTGTTCTCGATCGTGACCTTAGTAGGATTAGCAGGATTTGAGAGACCAATATCAGTGATCGATACATTGGCGGGGAGAGTAGTGCGATCGATAGATCTCTTAGTCAGAGCCTTGCCTCAGACAATATTAGAAATGGACTGTTTACGTCCTTGGATCTGATTGCCTGATATGATGACCTCCTCATAGAATCCAGACTGATAATTGGATCTGATTTCATTGACTCCTATATTATCGTTATAGGTAATTGTTTCACTTCCACTCTGGGAATAGAGAGTATAGAGTGCCCAGATGAGCGCTACGGAAAGAATCGGATAGAGAAATGTACGAGGCGTAATCTCGATGATCTTGACTTGTGCATCTTTTGGGAGGCGAATTATTGGTTTTTTTGGAGTTATTTTTTTGGGATTTTTTGGGATTTTTGGAGCCATGAGAGTGATAAGAATATACGAAATAAGCCCAAACAGTATATAAAGACTGAGGGAAAAAGCAAAGGAAAGTGTGGGCAACTATGGTGAATATCGTAGCTCGAAAGTGAAAGAAAGATGATCAGAGCGAAAATCTCGACCTAGCGAGAGATCGATGAGGAGTGCTCGGAACTGATCCAAATCACTTTCAGGAAAATGAGACTCGAATACATCGAACCCCTCGAATATGAGATGAACTCCAGTGAGTGGACTTCCCATATGTTGGAATATGTCAGCTGCTGGATCAAGAGAACTCATCATATCTGAGAGAGCATCCCAGTTGTATCAAAAGTAAGCAGGAAAAGAAAAGGTTGATACAAATAACTCAAATAATGATTGCCTATCGACGAGTTCAGTAAGATTGATGTGGATTTTTGCGATCATATATTATCGAATAGTATATGGTTCACTATTTTCTATATGAGCTACCTGCCATGCTGGAGAGAGTCGCTGGAGAGCCTCATATACTCAGTTGAAATGCAGTGCTCCATAGACGATAGCAATACGCTCTGTCGGATGATCCTGGATATATCTGATGATAGCATCATTGCGTCTGTTGATGATCGTATTGAAAAGCTGTGCCTGGGATCCAGTCGTGAGAAGATCTGAGAGATCATCAGATCTTCTGAGCGACCAACTGAGGAGTCCTCGTCCTACCCAACTCATCCATATACGCTCACGAGGAGAGAGTGTCACGAAGGCTGATCAGATTTCTGTCTCGGCATCTGAGAATGATCCAGATACTGATCCAGAGGAGAAAATAACCTGTGATCCAGTATCCATCAGTCTCACAATATCATCGATAGAGAGATCTACAGATATGAGAGATCCTGTAGCTATCTCTGCAAAAAGAGATCAATTATCCTGACTATGGAGTCAAACAAGATTTGCGATAGTCGAGTAGAGAGTAGGAGTAAAATCGAATCCCATAGCCCTATCGAATATAGCTTGATTATCTGGAGTACCTGGCTTGACTCCCTCATAGAGTATGGTATATCCTTGACGAGCAAGTAATTGAATCGTTTCTTTTTTGTGGGCAAAAAACTCGGGACTCGCTATATGCGACATCTCGACGAATACAATATGTTGTCCAGAGTGGGTGAGAGTGATGTCTGATACTATACCTGGCATAATATGCTGATACTGGATGAAAGCGAACATAATCGAAATAAAAAATCCGATTATTCCCAGCATCGTTAAGATATAGCGTAGTATGACTTGTTGATAATTTCCTACTTTACTACGACGAAAAATATAAGTGAGTAAGAATATTCCAGATACAACAAGTATGACTTGTAAGATAAACGATACAAATGAAATGATACCAAAAAAACCCTCGAATATGAGAGCAATAGCTGCGAATATATATGCGAGGATTTTAGATAGTTTCATACTAGCGTTTTTTTCGAGGTTTTTTCTTACCGAATGTATCGATTTTCTTATCTGCGAGCTGCTTCTCGAGTTCGACGATTTCCTCTCCGAAGTGATCCTCACGAGATCCACCCTGCTCTTTTGGCTTGAACATACTCTTGCGAGATCTCAGCTCGAGCTCTATCGGAGTCCCTTCGAATCCGAATATTTCACGGATCTTGTTTTCGATATAGCGAACATAAGAGAAGTGGAAGTGATCAGCATTGTTTACAGATATCATGAATTTTGGAGGATTGACATCAACCTGTGATCCGTAGTAGATACGAGGCTTGTGAGACTTGCGATTGCCTGTTGGGGCATGATCATAGGTGATCTGTTCGAGGAACTTATTGAATACTCCCGTTTTAACTCGCTTGTTACGCTCGATACGGATAGCGATAGCATGTTCGAGGACGAGATCGATCCGTTTATTCTCGATCGCCGTCGTGAATACGACTGGAGCATAGGAAAGAAAGTCGAACTTCTTCGAGAGATAATGCATATATCTCTCAAGTATCGTATCCTTGTTGACACCTGGCTTGTTCATCACCTTGTCCCACTTGTTGATAACGAGGATGATCCCTTTCTTCTCCTTCATCGCCTCACCGACGATATGCTCGTCCTGATGTGCTACCCCCTCAAACGCATCGATCACCACTGCGACGACATCGGAGCGCTCAACAGACTTCTCCGCTCGCATTACACTCCACTGCTCGATATTGGCAGATCCGATCTTGCCGGCTCGGCGGATACCGGCTGTATCGATGAGGACAATATCCTCCTCCTTGAACTTGATGACGGTATCGATCGCATCTCGAGTAGTACCTGGCATATCGAATACGATAGAGCGAGTCTCTCCTGCAATAGCATTGACCAGTGAGGACTTACCGACATTCGGTCGACCGATGATCGCCAGACGAAGTAAACCTTCATGGAGCTCATTAGGTACATAGCCAAATCCTAACTCTTTCAACATCTCAGCGACCTTGACTCTGAGCTCACCGAATCCACGAGTCTGTACGGCACTCACAGGGACGACATCACCGAGTCCGAGACTCATATGCTGGTACGCCTCGAGGGCTCGTTTTGGATTGTCTGCCTTGTTTGCGACTACGAGTACTGGCTTTTTCGATCTACGCAGCAATTTGACGATATACTCATCGAACTCTGTCATACGATCGTACTCTACGACGAAGAGAATGAGATCAGAAGCGAGGATCGCATCATTGGCTCGACCTCGGACATCCGAGAGGAGTGTCTCGTTGTCTGCACTCACGATACCACCACTATCCGCCATCATATAGGAGATATCATTCTCTGGATCGTCGATATGGTACTCGATGATATCTCGAGTTGTGTTCTCGATATCCGAGATGATCGCGATACGATGCCCCGAGAGCGAGTTGAATATAGATGACTTCCCGACATTGGGACGACCGATGATGGTGACGCGAGCAAGCATAGGAACTATGAGTTATGAGATTATATTTTCTTTTTTGGTATTTTGTGCACAGTATAGGGAAAATAGGAAAAAAGCAAATGAAAGCACTACCGCATTGTATAGAAAAAATCTATATGGTATGCTATACTGGCAAGGATAGTTCCTGAGCGGATGAGCTCGATACTCATATATCAATTTTGTGGACGATATCTGAGAGTCACAAGTGGATCTATAATATAGATATTGCCATCTCGGGCGATAGCTGCCAGTGGTCGATAGCTCGTATCCGTGATATACTGTCCTCCTGGGATCGATACATCTCTCTGGCTCGCTGAAACAATACGTGTCACACCCGCTATCGGAGTCATGATAACACCAGTAGAGCTATTCACCACACGAGACTGATCGATGAATTTTACATCCTCTGGAAGAGAGAGAGTATGTATATGCGAGATTGATCCTGTCTGATCGACCGTGAGGATCTGCATCGGATCTGTAGAACTCGCAGGTGCGATCTCAGTATGATATCATGACTGGAGTACGACTAGACCTCTTGTGGTAATTGTTCCTATCTGAGATATATTCTTCAGAGCTATAGTCTCAGGAGATACAAAAAATGAACCAGTAGAAAATCTACCAAGTATATCTGATAGAACTGATCCAGATGCAAGAAGAGTCGGCTGTTCTCCGGAACGAACTCGGAATAAATGAGTCGGTATACCACCGAGTGATTCTGATATAGTACCGAGTACCCATCCTGTAGATGTCACACTCTGTATCTGTGGGAGTGGCGTATATGCAGTCACGACGAGGGACATTGTCGTCGTATTACCGAGTACATCGACTGCCTCGAGCATCATGTTATATCTCCCTGGTTGTGTGAACGAGCCAAATGTTATATCTGAGGAGGATATAGCAACAGTAGAACTCTTGGCCATGAAGTCATCATCAAATACGCTATTATTGTTACTATCAGTGGTGATATCACTATCTATCATGAGTGTAACAGCACTGAAATCTGTGAGAATATCACTGAGTGGATAGCTACGAGCTGTATATATGGGGAGTCTGATCTCTGTAGGCAGATCGATAACTGGATCACCATCATCACTCGCAGCTTGTGGCGAGAGGAGTGTCACTCATGCTCGATCGAGTTTTTTGTCTGTCAGATTCTGGAGACGAGCATAGTAGTATCCATCAGCGTATGGGAGAGATATATTGTAGTGATCTGCTCGTGTCCCGAGACCATACGTGATATAGGTAGTGCCAGCAGAGAGAGAGATATCTCTATCATGGGTAGCATCTCTGATGACTGATCCAGCATCAGATCCGTAGAGACGCATATCAGAGAGTATCGGTATACCTATGAGTTCATCACTATACACATATCGAGAGTTATCTTTTGCACCGATGAGATAGAGTTGCCCACCATTCGTAGATATCTCCGTAGGAGTTAAGAACTCATATCACGTATGTGGAGAGAGTATCTGAGATTTAGGAATTGGATTTTTTTCGTTTTTATAGGAGATAGTGACACTCCGATCACCCGTATAGAGAACTCGTCATGGGGAGAGCGATAGTGATACTGATCCAGTATAGATATCGATCCGCCGTCACTCGAGAGCAAACGAGTCAGGATCAACAACAGAGCTCAGTGAGCGTGATACAACATGCGTGAGAATACCAGTATCAGAAACGAGTGGTATAGGGCTCGTATCCAGAAACATATCGATACTTGTCTTTGGGGAAACACGTGGATCATGTAATCATATATCTATCTTATCCCACTCCGTATACTGATCATAAAAATCTACTCTCCACTCCGTTTCAGTTTGAGACGATGAAACGAATGAATAATTGAGATTGCGAGGAGTTGATATATCTTCATAAAAATAATCTGGTACATATGGAGCGATATCACGCTGAGAAACACCCGATATTTTAGTAGTTGTATCGATAATCTTGTTTGGTATCTTGGACCAACTGTATTTGACATAGAGAATCCCATCAAGGAGATAGATATAGTCCAGATCTCCATCTCGATCAATATCTATAGTTGCCACTCGTGTCGATGGCGTCACAGGGTCGATATAGTCGAATAGTCGAGTCTGTACACCAGTCGGAGTCTTGATATAGATACCCTGATAATTCGGAGAATATCAAGTAGGTGTACTCGTATAATCTGTACTTGGAAGTGCCTGATTTGAAGTAGTGGTGGCACTCGTCATGCGAGATATACGCTCTGAAAGAGAGTCACGAATCTGATCGAGTCATACACTTGCAGATACTGGAACAATACTCTCTTGGGTATATTGTGTCTCGAATTGATTGAGTCGAGCCAGGAGTCATGTCGATCGTGTTGATCCCGATATCATATCAGCTATGAGTTGGTGAGGTTCTCATGCTCTATCGTGAGAGATGAGATCGACGATATTCTGGAGTTCAGCATTGGAATCATTCTCACGAGCAAGATAATCACGCAACAGAGAAAATTTTGTGTTATTATACTGAACAAGTTTATCTTGTAACTCTTGAGACTCGAGTTCAGCAACTCGCAGTCATCTCTGGAGGTGAGTTTGTACTTGACTGAGTTCAGGTGCATCGAGCTCTGTCTCCAATAGTTTAGCAAAGTCTACAATTTCAAGAAAAATATTTTTATCTCGGTCTATATTCTCAACCATTTTGGCAACTCTATTTGGAAGTGTTTCACCTGAATGAGTATCGATATATGCCCCTGGTCTCGCATCGATATGCACACTCGGTATAGCCACATTGGTACCGATAGAGCTCGGTATAGCACTCTGGAGGTCAGTCTGAAACTCATTGATCGGGAGTACTGCTGATCTCGCAAATTCTGCTATAAAATCAGAACGAAGTTCATAATTAACATGACTCGCTACTCG
This sequence comes from Candidatus Altimarinota bacterium, assembly GCA_014377305.1. Taxonomy (GTDB): domain Bacteria; phylum Patescibacteriota; class Gracilibacteria; order BD1-5; family UBA2023; genus JABFSX01. The sequence goes on from JACMPW010000008.1 coordinate 89,091, forward strand.
TATTTCACGAAGAGACGGGAGAGAATATTGAGGAAGAGAGAGGTTGATAAAGTCAAATGGTGATGTCCCTTGTCGTTCTGTTCGCTGAGCAATAACATCACCTACTTGCCACTCTGGAATCAGTATAGTTTTCTGATAGTAACAATACATTTTTGCTATCAGTTTCAATATAGAGAGGAACGCTGAAATAGACCCTGCAATCTTTGGAATTTTTGGTGGTGGTGGGAGGTCTGGGAGCTTGACCCGAGGAAGAGATGGGAGATCTGGGAGGTCTGGGAGAGGAGGAATAGGGGGGAGTATGGGGATTGACGGAATAGTGAGCGATAGAGAAAGTGAGCCAGCTGAAAGAGATGGAAGTGATGGAAAACGTATCGGTGAGAGTCTTGGAATAAAATTGGGCATTGATATATTGATTCCGAGACGTACATCTGAGAGGTCTAGGATAATATCTGGCCACTTCGGAAATTTGATAACAGGTATAGATGGTATGAGCATTGAAATGAGCTTGAATTTCCAATATTGGAGATTATTTCGCTCATTGCGACATACTCCACAACTGGCGTTCGTATCAGCAAATATATCGAGCATAGGTTGCCAACTTTCAGCTATAGCCTTGATGAGAACGAATAATTCTGCCCATTTACGGAACCTGATTCCATTATCACGCAACCATCATCCAGTGACTTGCTGAACTGTATTGATATTACAGAGTATCTGGGCGATATATCTCTCTTTCCAGGTGATATACTTTTGTATTTTTAGGGGGAGTTTCTTATATTCTTCTATACGTTTCAGATTTTGACCGATACTCGACATGAATGCTCCATTCTGGAATTTTGCCTTCCGATCCAGACAGCTCGGAGATGGATCATTGATACAAAAATTCTTCATAGCATTATCCATTTCTTTTTGATATCAGTCAAGTTTTCGAGCATATTTATCGAGTTCTCACTTATCAAACCATGGAATATTGAGTGGTATATTAACTTGTTTGATTGATACAAATGGCAGTTTTCCTATGAATGAATATGCTGATTTCATAGCATTGAGTGTCCCTGGAACTCATTCTCATTTTGCTTCAAACGCGGCTACCCCACCTTGTTTGAGATTATCAAAACTAGCATTTGAGTATGATTTACCGAGTTTCTCTGAAAAATCAGCATAACTTGAGTCAACTTGAGCATTCTGTCAGAAACTCGTTGGAGGTATAATAGTGAGACTCGGTGGAGTAAAAAGTGATGTGGTAATTTCTTCAGTTTGACGAGTGAGCCAATCCATGAGAAAATCTGGAAATGCAGCAATTCGTTTGTTTTTGACCTTAATAACAGATCCAATATCAGAGATTTTTGTATTTGAATCTATCTCGATACTTGCTTCGGATCATCCACTCGTTGCTCACCCGATAGTAAGGAGTGGTCATATTGAAGCAGGACGAGGTCATCGGCTACTAATGGCTGAGTATATTCCAGTGAGCCCGTTTGGATTTGGATTTTTGAGATAGGATACGATATCTCTAGTGAGTGACTGATTCTCTCCCTCGGTGGTAGTATTAGCCTGAGGACGACAGCTCGATGAGTTCCAGCTATCTCCACCCACTGTACCGAGACCAGATATAGCACTCACATCCCCATCTCCAGATGATCCATCTCACTTGCAGACATTCATCGGTTTGGTCATCACTATACAATTCCCTCACTGGATAAGTGGAGAGAGTCCAGACGGAGGTATCATACCCATAGCCATAGCAGGTCATCACATACAGATAGCAGTACCCATACCGAGTGTGAGTGTAGGTGTGACGAATATACGGAGAAAGTTCGTTGGATCCCATGTTCACAGGATTCATCCCGCACTCGGAAGATTTGAAAGACATGTATTAGAGAGTCCTATTGGTGAAGGCGGGAATGTAGATGGTATAGGAATACATCACCATGGACCATATATAGGAATACCGGTCATTGCCGAAAAGACTGGGAGTCCAGCAAATGGTGTCATCAGATTTGGAGCAAGAGGAAAGCCAAATAAGGTCGGAGAGCTCCCTGGTGCAAGTGGTGCCCAGTTCAGAGGACTATTGAGGCATCATCCACCTCAGAATCAACAGGCAAGTCCATCCATGAGATTTTGTGTAGCATTTACTATACCATTTACCGACGAGCTATCGAACCCAAGATTGATCTGATCACCATTTTGGGATGATCGCACAATTGACTGACTCGCTCAGCCATGTGTTGTAGACATATCAGTGAACGCTCGTTGGCGATCAGCGAGACTCATATTCTCGACGCTATCTGGAGTTCCATTTTTATCACCATCTATGAGTCGACTCGCGAGTCCATCTGGGAGGTATACTGATCCAAACTCATGAGTCCCACGAGTATAGTCTCTCGCAGTAGGACCTGATGTCCAGAGGAGCATACTAGCACCACAGGTCGTCGACGTCTTGAATCCAACATCCCCATAGATATCAGCTCAGACCGTCCCACGTTCGAGATCACCAACGATCAGCTCTCCATAGCTCGCTGGGAGTGCGATCATTTCATAAGAGAGAACTATGGTCTCCCCTGGTGCGATATCACGGAGTGTAAAGTGAGCATCGTATTCTTTATCTCCTATAGACTCATAGTCGCGAGATATACTCTTCTCTCATCTCGTGATAGTATATTTTTGAGTGTTTTCTACAGAGAATATCTTTGGGATTGTATCAAGATACTCAGTCCCTCTCATCGCCTGAGACGTCATATTTCGGATACGTATCGTAGCGGTGATGATATCTCCCGGATAGAGTGTAGGATGTGTAGAGTTAGTATATACCTTGGAGATATCGAGTCCGTATGCTGGAGCATATTGACTCCGTACATAGTTGGTCTCTCGATTGCCACTCATCCCATCAGTGGTAGCAATCTGTGCCCTACTCGCGATATCATCGAGTGCTCCTGAGAGGGCATCGAGTCGGAGACTCGGAGTAGAGAGGAGTGGCCTGAGTGCCTCATGATAGCTATAGTATACCTCTCATCGGAGAATACCCTCATCGAGTCTGGTATCAGTAGTAGTACTCGGGAGTGGTCATAGTATTGGGGATGCACTCGTGTGGATAGCTCCGCCGACTGTGATTGGTGTCGGAGAGAGAGTGATACCAAGGGTGGGGTCGAGGATTTTTTTGACAAAAGTCCCCGCCACAGAACTACCATATAAAATACCGAGCTCTCCACCTGATGTGATATAGACAATATCATCTCGACCATCTGCATCCATATCATATATTCGCAGTTGTGATATATGACGTGGTACGACCGCACCTGCATCGAGTATGATATCTCGTCTCGCGAGTCTGCGGAGAGTATTGTCGATGAGGATGAGTGAGCCCTCTTTGTCGAGTCATACGATATCACTATAGCCATCATGGGTGAAGTCAGCGAATGATATATGTTGTGGATCGATATCACGGTTGTAGGCGATCATCCCTCGTGATCGGAACTTGCCTCCACGGTTGAGGAGTAGCTCGATATATCCGTCCTGATAGATGACGATGAGATCCTCGATCCCATCTGCATCCATATCACGATGAGCATATTTAGCAATGCCAGATCTCGTCCCTCGTGCTACGATAGAGCCGATACTGCGGTCGATCCCATCCGTCTCAGTACCTGGGCGTCCATGATCGATATGAGCTACCGGATCTCCCATATTAATGAGGCTATACGTATGGAAAAATCGAGTTGACTCCCCTACTGTATCTCATCCTGCGTATGCGAGGAGCATCGTATTGTTGCCAGTCCATCCGACGCCTGGGCTTTCGGAGAGCATACCGAGAGAGTCCGTATGACTCGGTCAGTTGATACCCTCATCCAGTTGCGTGGAGTCTGATGATCTCACTATCTCATAGCCGATACTCGTCATATAGAGTGGATCTGGACGCATGGATGAGAGTTCGAATCCTGAGCTCAGTAGAGTAGGTGTATTGCGAGGAGTGGCTTGTGTCAACTGAGGAGACCTATTCACTGAGAGCGATCTATCCATCATATACATGAGTTTTGCTATCTCCTGCCCATCTTGTATCACACCCATCTCGAGTCCATTGTCGCTCGTATCATGAGGAGCGAGAGATACTCATGGAGAGAGAGTGAGAGAGCCATCTCTCTCAACACTCAACAATCGAATCATATCAGAAGATGAGAGAATGAGTGTACTATTCTCTATAGTACCAGTCAGTGTACTCTGAGCTGGAGTGATGAGTCGGATAGTTGGTCTACTCGCGAGATTGTTACAGCTGTCGGGGGTCGTAGATTGGCAGTTCTCGAGAATAGCTCATTGCATCGGATAGATCACCCGAGCGACTTGATGATGTGATACGAGATCAGATACAGTGAGGAGTGGGAGTCCACTCGATAGAGACACTCCTGCCTGGAGAGCTGTATCTCCAGCAGATTGCCCGAGGTGATATGATCCACCTGGCAAGAGTGACAAGAGGACGTCTCGGTGATAGGGAGTATCGAGGAGTGTACTCACAGAAAGACTCTGCGAGACTCATGGAGCTGTATTGTAGAGGATATCTTCTCCTTCTCTGAGATACGAGTCTCAGGCTAATACGGTATATCTCGCATTGTAGTCAGGAGCAAAGTCTAGCTGCTCATGAGGTCCTTGTATATACGTAGTATATCGATCTATACCTGGGATACGATGAGATCCAGTTGCGTCACTATAGTTGATTGCAAAATCCCGCAGGCCTGGAACATCGACCATATAATATCCCCCAACAAGTGGTTGACTATACGTCCCTCGGGTGAATGCTATCTGTTGTGGCGTATCACTATTATACTGGAGAGTACCTGTGAGAGAACTATTAGCAATATTATTATATCGATCTCGGAGAGAGAATACGATCTTATCCCCCTCTTGTACATGTGTGATAGAGAGAGGGTCTCATGGTAGGAGAGAAAACCTGATATCAGAGACTGATCCAATACCTGGGATATCGATCGAGAGTGAGTGATCTCCAGATACTGTACCAGGTATATATGAGAATTCTTCAGAGCGACCATCTGTTATGGTGATAGCTACTTTCGAGAACGATCCAGCTCCGAGTGGGAGACTCCATGATGCGACCGATGAGAGTCCAGTGATCCTACGACCAGTAGCATCATGTATCTCTATATGTACTCATATAGACTGCTCTCATACTCTAGGATCTCTATCTCTCATGAGGACTATCTGAGCACTATCATAGATCGTGATATCTTGGTTCGAGACGATAGTTCCATCGATCGTCGCAGTGATATGGAGTGTACCAGCCGAATCTGCACCGATCACAATCGGTACCTGTGACTCCATCACATCCATGGTCATACTCGTTCTCTTGTCTCCATCAGCTCCACGTATATATCCACCCGTGACATCGAGCTGGAGACTATGTAGGTCGGGAGATATCGGATTACCGAGGCGATCAAGGAGGCGTACCATCGCCAGGGTCTCAGCTCCTCGTACGAGGGCAGATGATATCGGTGTGACACGGATCTGGGTGAGTATACCAGATCGTACTGCAACCGTTATCTCTCCACTGATACCACTACTATCATGCGTATGGATACGATATACTCATACTCTCTTGGTGAGAGCAATAGGGAGATGGTCTATGCTCGGACGAAAAGTAGAACTAGAATATACCAGACTACCATCGACATCATCAAAAATATCGAGAGAAATAGGATCCTGTAATCTCATACTCGTACCATCTCTGAATATATGTTCAATACGCAAGTCTATAGGATCAGCACTGGTAACATCGATGCTCGTTATCGTAGATCCTGATTGCTCGATTCAGAGGCTATAGTACTCTGGTGTTATCTGGATCTGGAACACTGCCGAGCTAATACGTATGTCAGATCCATCTGGCAATGGGAGTATATAATAGCCCCTCAGTGAGAGTCTTGCCTCTGTTCCCTGTGACGATATGAGAAATGTAGCTCATTTTTCTCCCACAATCACGCTACTCGGTGCTATGGTGAGATATTTGGATAGCTCTGCAGTAGGGATAGTCTTGCCTCATAGAGTTCCTGATACGAACTCGAGATGAGCCTCGGTATTTTGCAATATACCAAGTGGGGTATTATTTTTGATAAGATTTAGATCAACTGCGATAGTATCTCTGAGTCATATACTCGATCTCGGTAGATGAGGAACGAGCTGAGCTCCAGAATAAAATTGTGTCAGAGCACCAGTATCGGTGATGATATTCCGTCCAGGCAAAGAGAGCGGAAGTAGACTCGGGGCCTCGATTCCGATCGTCGATGGACCACATGATCCAGCGAGAATACGAGGTGGGAACTGAGCTCGAATCCAACACATGATAGCACTGGGCCACTGAACAAGTGGTACTCCGTCTGGAGGTCCACACTCTGTGGCAGGATTATTTGCATCAGAGATACCATCTTGGATATCTCTATCTGAGATATTGGCTCACTCGATCTCTCGCATATGAGTACCATAGGCCTCCATCGAACTACTATATTCAGCCTGTGAAAAATCTGCCCCAAACGATGCTGGGAGTCCGAGATAGGCAATCTCATACTCATTTGATAAAGTTGGGATCTGCGGTGGCAATGTCATGAGTGATGTGGATCATACTACTCCATGAGAATATGAGAGCATTGACTCTATTGCCTGTTTGTATTTGATAGATATATCTGGATTGAGCCAGTTCTTAGCCTGGAGTATCTTGGTAATTGTATCATCAGATATATATCTATTCCAATCGATTGGGGATGTTGGGAGTATACCAGCAGCAAGGTATGCATTGGATCGTATTTCATTTTCGCTAAGGAGGGTTGTCTGTTCACGATCTATGATTGCTTGCCACTCTTTATTGGACTGCTCCCGTATCCATTTTCGAGCTGTCATGACATCATTTTCCGTGATTGAGAAAAAGTTAGGATAGTGAATTCGAGCTATATTTCATTTTGGTGTGACGAACTCAACATATCGTAGCATATCTACAGCCAGTGATGGTGTGACATTATTTGCTTTTGCAGCTGATATCTCCTCATCGGTAGGAGATGTATGATGATAGAGTGATGGTATTGTATGGAATGAGAGATTCTTGTACTGAGTATTGTCTACTATGGTCGTTGTAGGATCATCTCAGGTACCACTTGTCTGCGTCGTGATACAACTACGATTGCTGCGAGCAATCTCCTGCTTATCGAGCATCAAGACTCCATTATTACAGCTCGATGCTGTATAATTTGCGAACTCGGCAATACTCGATGCAAAATCAATATCTAAAGGGGGCGATGCTACATTCGAGATACAGGTATATCGCGGTGCAGGTTGTCCTCCGAGATTCACATTAGGAAAGGTAGTACATGATCCACCAGGTCGTGTCCACTCACTCGGAAAGGCGGTAGTACAAGATTGTGTTGTAGTAGACGATGCATCCCCATAGCCAACAGATAGCGTCTCCGTATAGTTTATCACTCGGGGAGGCTTCACGGTGTATTGATAGCGTGATGAGAGGCAACTACTGACTCCACCGACCTCTATTCTATCGGACTCTTTCATCCCTCAGAGGGACAATATCGGCGACGTGAATCCAGTAAATGTGGTAACAAGAGGAAATCTATCAAGCAATCATGCAGGATCTCATCCAGATGCGATACGTAATACACTATTACCACCCCAATAAGAGTTGATTTTTGGATTATTCCCATCAAAACAACTCGGCTGTCCCATACGAACGAGAATCTCAGTATCTGTTTTAAGTTGTTCTATTTGAGATTGTGTCTTGAGTATGTCGAATGCGACATTCGCCTCGACGAGTTGAGATCGTCCAAACTCTGTAATATTACCTCTTGATCACCTCGCAATAGTACACTGGAGAGGATCAGTGATATTGGCACTCTTCTCACCAAACATATAGTTCTCAGAAATAGTGGTATTAGGACTCGTATGATCGATGGGAGCTCCAGATGAGGTAACTACTTCATCAAAAATAGGGATATTTCGAGCATATTTATTATCAATGATGACCTTGTCAATCTGTTTCTCGAGAGCATTATTGGCCTCTCGAAGTGTACTACGAGCAATCTCATCCATCAGAGTGATTGATATAGGTACGAGGTCGGCTCTGACAGTCGTACCACTCGTATATCGTCATGCATTATGTATCGACAAGAGTTCTTCTCAGAGAGATTTTTCATTAAAAATTCACTTGAAATTTTGCAAGAATCAAAGTGTGATATCTCTAGTTTGAATATCAGGGAGTTTTTTAGCTTGATCATCCATCACTGTATCACTCCCCGTAGCGAGTCCGAGTGATGCATAGATACTCTTGATATCTGGATCTTCATTTTGACTATCGAATACTCTTAGTGCATTCGATATATCCTTGAGCAGATACTTGGTGAATCTACTATAGGCGATATTCTCAGCATTTTTTATCGAGAGACTATATTGAAAGAGACTCCGATCATTGATACTTTTGGATTCAGCGAATCCATCATAATAAAATACCTTTGGGGGTATATTTGATGGAGCGAATTTACCTGATTTCGTATAGAATTCATGGGTCTTATCCAGAAACTGTCCTATCTTTGCTATATCAGGTACTCAGGCCCAGCTACGCCCTACTGCTGGATTGATAACACCATGCCAGATATCTACTTGTTCGACCTTGGGATCTCGATTGTTATATTTGTATTGACCACTGGTTGCATCATAGACAAACACCTTATCATCGAAGTCAACATAGGGATAGAGACTCGAGAATCTCTGCCCATCTTTTGTTACCTGAGGGATTGGGATATTCCCTATCAGGATCGTACCCACGAGTGCAGAAGTTCACTTTTCACCATCACCTTCATAGTAAAGTTTTTCATTTTTTTGGGAGATAGTCGCTATTGGAGTATTGGGATCGACGACGAGTATGGATGTGCGTACTCCTCCGAGATACCCTGCGATATCCTCTGCATATCTTTTGATTATAGTTCTCTGTTGCTGGTAGGTATCACGATCGACTATGATCGATACGATATCTCTATAGTTCTCAGGTCCCGCTATAGCAGTATCAAAAAAATCCACATGGATCGTCTGAGATACGAGGATCATCATAACGAGTGATGCGGCGATAGTTTTTTTAAATAGAATATGAGGGAAAAATTGGGAAATTTTCATTGATAATTTGATGCCCAGTATATGTCTTTTTAGTACTTATGCAAAGGAAAAACGATAGAAAAATAAAAATAAATTCGACAAAACATTCTTTTTGTATATTATCTCGCAAGTCAGCTCGTTATCTATTTGTGGGAACGTAGCTCAGTTGGTAGAGCAACGCCCTTTTAAGGCGATGGTCCCGGGTTCAAATCCCGGCGTTCCCACCATTTTAATAGCAAAAACTCTGTATTTCTTATGATTTATAGAGTTTTTTTTGATTTTTCTCATCTTTTCTATACAATATTCTCGAAAAATCTATTATATTACAAGTTATAACCAATATACTATATGACAAAAGGAGATGTTGTTATCCGGTTCGATGAAGTCACATACTGATATGTAGCACCAAAGTGGCTCCTCGATGAGACCAGTTTCTCAGTACGCGAATGATCCAAGATCACCCTTATGGGGCAGAATGGAGCTGGTAAATCTACTATATTCAAGATGATCACTGGCGAATACAAAGTCAATGATGGACGTATCCTCATCAGTGCTGGTCAGCATATAGCGATCGCCCGCCAAGTTATGAACCCAGAGGACAAGGAGTCGACTCTCGCAGACTACTTTCGTAAGTATTCTCGCAGTGATGCTCACAATATCGATCGAGATATTCAGGAAGCACTCTCTGCAGTCAATTTTATGCCAGCCAAAGAGATTGTTTTTGCAGACTTTTTGGGTCGTATCGTGAAGACATTTTCTGGTGGACAACAGGCTCGTCTCCTCCTCGCTGGAGCACTCATCCAAGATCCAGATATACTTCTTCTCGATGAGCCAACAAACAACCTCGATACTGATGGGATCTGGCATATGACCGAGTTCCTCCGGACCTATCCGAAGACCGTTCTCGTGATCTCGCATGATGCTGAGTTCCTGAACGCGTTCACGGACGGGATCCTCTATCTCGATGTCTGGACTCGCAAAGTAGAACAATTCATGGGAAACTATGATGATGCCGTCGAGCAAGTCGAGCGGAGTATCGAGGCTCAGAATCGAGCGAATTCGAGACTGGATAAAGAAATCCAGGCCAACAAAGATCAGGCCAATGTATTCGCTCACAAAGGAGGCAAGCTCCGACTCGTAGCGAAGAAGATGGTAGAAAAAGCAGAAGAGCTAGAAGGGATGAAGTGAGAGGCACGACGCGAGGATAAAACAATACGAGAATTCAAAATAGAAAACCAAGCAGGAATAGGTGGCCAAATCATCCAGATCAAGAGCCTCAAAGTCATCCGCAATCATCAGGCAGAAGAGATGAAGGTCGATATCTCACTAGGAAAGAATCGTCATCTCCTCCTCTCATGACCAAACGGTATCGGTAAATCTACACTCCTGGAATCGATTTCCAAGGGTACTGCCGAGGGTTTTATCATCGGACCAAATGTGAAGATCGGATACTACCGGCAGGATTTTTCTACACTTGACTTCTCTCAGAAAGTCTACGATTGTCTCTTCGAGGCGTCAGGGCGAACTGCTCTCGACAAGGATCTCAGATCATTTGCCTCAGGATTCCTCATCACAGGTGAGCTCATGGCAACTCCGATCGGAGCACTCAGTGAGGGTCAGAAGTGACTCGTCATGTTCGCGAAACTCGCACTCGAGAAGCCAGGACTCCTCATCCTGGATGAGCCAACGAACCATATCAACTTCCGTCACCTCCCTGTCATCGCCAAGGCTCTCGACGAATATGAGGGAACGATGATCATGGTATCACATATTGATGAGTTCGTATGGCAAGTGCGGATCGATGAGTACTTAGAGTTGGAGTAAAAATTATCTTTAGAAAATCCCATCGGAATGATGGGATTTTTAACAAACTACTTTGGCATCTGTTGTGACAGTACACGAGCACTTACTGCTGCTATATTCTGTTGGAATCGTTCCAGAAATGCTGCATTATCACCTCAATCATCTGTATTTATATCTTCAACATTCTCTATCCCAATACTTTTGAGAAATCATGAATCTCTGAGTAATTGTTCATATATATTTGATATACTATAATTAAGTTAATGAATACGTAGTAGTTACTATTAAAATTATTTCATAATAATCAACTTTATTTTCTCACTTTTAATACTTTTTTGCATTTTTGTGAGATTTTTCTATAGTGACAATATGAAAAAATTCCTGAAAGACTTCATAATTTTTGCCTACAAACAAGCCTACGCTTGTATTTTTGGTGCATTTCTACTCGTGATGATCATCATGAGCAAATACTGGTATCCTTTTGATGATATACTCTATCGATATGATTTCCTATTCATATCCGCCGTGATATTTCAGTGAGTACTGATACTGAGCAAACTGGAGTCATACAAAGAAGTGAAGGTAATACTCATATTTCATATGATTGCCATGGTGATGGAGGTATTCAAAACAAGTCCGAGTATCGGATCCTGGTCATATCCTGAATATGTATACATATCCCTCTATGGAGTTCCACTTTTTGCATGATTTATGTATTCTGCGGTTGGGAGCTATATTGCCAGAGTGTGGCGGATTTTTGATTTCAGATTCGAGCAATATCCGAGGCGGATATATGCGATACTCATTGCTATAGCTATATACATCAACTTTTTTACGCATCATTTTATCTGGGATCTTCGCTATGCGATTATCATCTGTATTCTCTTTATTTTTGGGAAGACGACGATATTTTTCACACCACACCATAGGACATATTCTATGAATTTGGTGATTGGATTTGTACTCGTATCATTTTTTATATGGATTGCTGAGAACATAGCTACCTATATGCGTATATGGATATATCCATCTCAGAGCGTCATCTGGCATATAGTGGGATTCGAGAAGATCACTGCCTGGTTCCTCCTCATGATTATCAGTTTTGTACTGATCTCTCTCATCAATTATCCGAAACCCAGATAATATATCCTATGCCTATATACTCTACCTACATCCTCCGCTGTGCTGACTCGACACTCTATACTGGTATCACGACTGATCTGGATAGACGAGTTATCGAACACAATACCGATGATCGGAAATGAGCCAAGTACACGAAAAATCGTAGACCAGTAGATCTAATATACTCTGAGGGGTATAATAATAGGAGTGAGGCAAGCAAGCGAGAATATGCTATCAAACAATTGACTCGGGAAGAGAAAATGAAGTTGATACAATCATAAAAAATCCTCTCCCGAGTACTCGGGAGAGGATTTTTTGCGAAGCGGATACTATGCACCAGTTCCTGTCGATGGAATATCTATAGGAACTATCGGTTCTGTTGGGGCAATGGGAGTATCAGTAACTGTCGGAGTATCTACAATTGGAGCTGAAACAGTAGTCACGCTATCCGAGTCAGTCGATATAGGAGTACCTACAGGAGCTACTGCACCAGAGTCTGTAGTAGATATCAACTCAACTAGGGTTGCTACTGGAGTAGTACTACCAGTAGACCCTGATATCACTATTGACTCTGGGATTGTCTCAGATACGACTACTGGAGGAGTTGTCGTTGAGTCTGATATATGAGCTCAAACCACCTGGAGTGCAATCCAATCAAACGATGTATCAGATGATACTGGGGACTCCGTCTCGATCGTGAATCCTGTCACTCCCTTCGCGGTAACTCGATAGGTGACAAACGAATCTGCTGTGACAGTGACTCGTGGAGTCACTGTATATGCTCGATTGAAATCGATACGAACGGAGTGGGCACCAGAACGGATCACTGCAGTCCCCGCCATATCATGATCTTCGAATGTGACACGATCCTGGAATGTGACAACCGACTGGAATACGACTGATTTCACGAATGTAACCATCTCAGCGAAAGTTGTTTGTACCTTTATGAGAACTGAGTCGATCGTTGCAGTGATCACTGAGAATATTGATTGATCTGCGAGAGACAGGATTATTCAAGTAGATGTTGTTTGTTGCACTACAGTAGTCGTGTTGTAGATATTCTGGATAGAACTCGTCCCTGCAAGGAGTGAGGCGAGTTGTCCAGATGAGATACAAGCTCCATCGAGACAGAGATTGCTTGCATAGATCCATGGTGCTCGGAGAGTTCTGGTAATGATATCTGTATCAATAGATTGTCCTGAGAGCTTTTCGAGAGATCGCTTCATCGTATTGGCTGTATAGTTCGCATACTCATCGATAGTCATAGTGTCAGTATCTTTTTTGGATCATGAAGATGATACCGTCGGAGATGCATGATCATATATGTAATTAATGTCCTTGAGAACTGATCGTGAATTCCAGACTATCTCTGGGAGGATATCTCCACCACTCAGTGTATCAAAATCAATTGCCATAGGTGCTATCGTAGTATTATTTTTTATACTACCTACCGTATCTGGATCATCGGACCATACCTTTATATAGTCAATATCCATAGTAGATACGGTAGCAGCTGAAGCAGTGATACCCACCCAATGTCCGAGTCGTGCAGGAGCGAGAGGTATACCGGTTGTATGAGTAGCGACGAGATTGCCATCGATATAGAAGAATACCTTACCGGTAAGATCGCTCACTTCAATACGGAGAGCTCGCATCGCAACTGTGGTGACGGCTGTAGGAGTCACTGTCTCTACTCCTGCAGCAGTACGAGTAACTGTCTGCCATGTAGTTCCTGCAGCTATTTTTCGGAAAAATATTTCATTGGTTGCATTGTTGGTATCTGCAGTGATCGCCCCATTGAGTGCAAGATCTGCGAGGCCTACTACGGCTCTCGCTGTAGCGGTATTGACTATAACTCGGGATTCGATGACTGGGTTGAGACTGCGTTCTGTCACGAATTGTCCCATAGAGCTGAGTGCACCTGCTGTATTGGCAACTGCAGTTGTCGAGATCCTATCAGATCCTGATATACCAGCAAGGCTGATATTCGCGAGACTACCACCCGTGATAAAATCATATCCGAATCCTCCACATACCTGATATGTATCAACTGCAAGTGCAAGGTGTCCACCAAGAAAATCACATCGCATACTATCCCAACTCGAGTTGATACGACCGAATACATAGAGCTGATCACGAGCGAGTCCATCTGGTTTCGCGGTATTACCAGTTCCGATCGTCACTTTTGCTGTATCGAGAGCCATACTCGTATCAGTCGCAACTCGGAAGATATTGATCGTACCAGATGATACCTTGAGAATATCTCCAGTAGCCGTTGACTGTACGTGAAATGCTACGGTAGGTGTTGCGGTACCGATACCGAGTCTCGTATTGATATTATCCCAGAAGAAGTTGGTATTGTCTTGTGCAAGGAGTCCTCCAGTCGATGCAAAAAGTACTGATCCAAGAGTGAATCCTGAGAATGTTGGGGCTGTAGCAAAGGTCTTGGTTCCATCAAATACCTGTGACCCTGTCGAGACGAGTCCGCGAGCGGTAGAACTCGCATCAGGAATATTGATGGTAGCTGTACCTCCGAGTGCCGTGAATGCTGTGGACCAACTCATATCTGTTCCTGATGATCATACGAGGAATGTGATACCAGTATTAGTGAGTCCTACTGTATTCCCTACTCGAGTAACTCCAGTTGCAAATGTGAGAGCTGACTCCTTATTGTTGAATGTATTCCAATCAATCATGGAGAGAGCACCTGTAGTGGTTGAGTTGGCAATATTTACTCCAAATACTC
>JACMPW010000009.1 GCA_014377305.1 Candidatus Altimarinota bacterium
AATGATATTTTTCTCATCTCAAATCCAAAGTACGGATACATAGATGACTAAAAAAGGAGAGAAAAATCAAACTGATTCTTTCTCTCCTATACAGCTAAAAACGATCATTCCAGCCACACACTATTTTCTATTAAGCCGAATCAGTTCATTTTTTTATGATATTGGAGTTGGGGTCGTAGGTGAGAGATTCAGATCTATTCGTATTCCCAATCTGACTCATCCTATTACCGTTGTCATATCCATAGTTGGTTTCGATACCATTTCCGAGGATCTCTTTTGTGAGATTGAGTAGGTCGTAAGTGTAAGTTGCTACACTCACATTGTCTCTTTTTACTCCTGTGATACGATTCAGGATATCGTAGGTATTGGCGATTGTCTTGTTACTCGGAGTCTGGGTCGTGAGTTTGTTCCCGAGGGTGTCGTAGATATAGTTCACTGTCTTACCTCCGTTGGTCTCACTGATGAGGTTACCGAGTTGGTCATATCCGAATGTTATCGTCTTACCTGTTGAGTCTGTAGAAGTCTTGAGTCTGCCCATCTCGTCATAGGTATATGTCTCATATGTTATTCACTCGACTCATGTACCTCGCCCTATATCCTTTCTCACTATACGATTCAGATTGTCGTAAGTGTATGTAACTGTTGATCCATTTGGATCTGTTTTGGTAGCTATATTGCATCTATTATCGTAGGTGTAACTCGTTGTAGAATTATCTGGGAGAGTCTCAGATATGAGCTCATTGTTGCTGTTATAGGTGTAGGTGGTAGTGTTGTTGTTGGCGTCTGTGAGACTCTTCAGATTACCTATCAGATCATAGGTTCTCGTTATGGTTTTGCCAGCTCTCGTCTCACTCGTGACCTTGCCACGGTAGTCGTAGGTGTATGTAGTCGTGATTCACTTCGGATCTAGAGTCTGTATGATCTGACCCAGTTTGTTATATGCATAACTCGTTATATTGCCACTCGCATCCGTAGTTGATATCTTGCGATTATCTCGATCATAGGCACTCGTGGTAGTGAGAGTCTTCGTAGGAGAGATGACCTGCAGCCTGATAATATTATCATTCTTATCGTAGGTATTCTCTGTTTTGACTCCATTTGGGAGAGTAGTAGTTTTGGTACGATTGAGTGCATCGTAGGTATATGTTGTAGTCTGATTGTTTGGATTGGTTTCAGATACGACATTACCAACATTATCATAGATTCTCGTGGTGATACGATTTGCCGTGTTTCCATATTCAGTGAGTTTGGTAGGATGATTATCTCGATTGTACTCTGTGGTAGCCTTTTTGATGATCGTTCCTGCCTGATTTCTCACCACTGACTCTAGGATATTCACATTCTTGTCATAACCCATCGTCGTGACAGTACCACCTGCATCCGTACTCCTACTCAAGCGATCATATCCATCATAGGTAAATGTACTCGTGAGACCATTGATGGTCTCACTCGTCACATTGCTATTATTGTCATAGGCATAACTCGTAGTTCTCGTAGTAGATCCTACGATTTCTTTTTTCATGAGTCTGCCTATTGTATCATAGGTACGCTTCTCTACCTGGTTGTTCGGATACGTCGTCGTGAGGAGACGATCATCCGCATCATAGGTGTACGAGATACTCGCTCGACGAGTAGCATCGATATCTGCAGTCAGAGTGGTTGGCTTATCGAGAAGATTATAGAGAGTATCTGTGATCGCCGTCTCACTCGGGCTGAGTTCGAGTATAGTTCGATTCTTGTTATTATTCGCATCATAGATATATCGAGTTTTGATTCCTTCACTGGTGAGAGAAGTGGTGAGACGGTCGAAAGTATCATATGTGAGTATCTTCGTATTCCCTCATCCATCCGTCTCAGTTTTTGGATTACCGTAGATGTCATAAGCGTAGACTGTACTCGTCTCATCGGTTGTATTCTTCCCTTTGGTAATCTTGGTTGGTTTACCGAGAGCGTTATACTCATAGGTAGTGCTATTACGATTCGCATCGGTTTTATTCGTGAGGTGTCAGTTTCCATCATAGCTCAATAGCTCTACTGATTCTGGAGTATTCGCGGTCGCATGCTTGGTGATCTTGGTAATATTGCCTCTCACATCACTCTCGAATGTTGTGAGTGAATTGTTCCGATCTACTATGGACTCAATCGTGTTAATAGTACCCGTATACGCCATAGTAGTGACGATATCCGTACTCACATCTGGGTTTTGCATATTCACCTTTTTGCGAATACTCGTCTTGTTCCCGAGGGTATCATAGGCATACTTGGTACCATTTCAGAGTGGGAGTATCTCGCTCAGGAGTTGTCACTTGGAGTCATAGGTGTATCTCGTGGTGAGTCCAACACTGGTCCGCTCCGTTACATTCCCCATACGATCATAGGTATAGTCTGTGATATTCCCACTACGATCTCGGACTCTATTATGCGTCACATAGTTCCCTATAATAGTTCCAGTTCATATACTCATGAGGGTATCATCTATATGGATATCTTGTGTAGTGTACTCGTAGGATCCAGTATGATCTCCATACTTCTGTGTGGTGACTCTATCAGCCAAATCATAGGTATTCGTCACATAGATAGCTCACTTGGAATCAGTCATCGTGAGAATATTGTGGGCGAGTTTACTACTCGTATTCTGCGAATACGTGAATCATATATTCTTCTCATCAGTTCCATTTTTTATCTCTATATTCTGGAGGTCTCACTCGTTCCCGAGAGTAGATCCACTCTGGAAATATGTCAGATTCACTTGGCGTCCACCTGGTTCTGTGACTTGGGTGAGAAGATTGGTAGGAGTATACGAATAGAGAATATCACGATCAAGGGTATCAGTCAACTTCACAAGGTTCCCGCTACTGTAGGAGAATGAGAGTGACTTGCCCTGAGAGTTGGTGATACTCGCAATACGAAGATCTGAATTATAGGTGTATATATCTCCATTCTTGAACTCCATCTGGTAGGTTCCACTCGCTGTTTTTGTGAGGGCTATATTGAGTCCATTCATATATTCATATGATCCACCTGGATTCTTCTGAAATGTATACTTCCCGAGTTTTCCATCACTATACGTCATAGATCCTCATGTATTCTCCACGAGTCTCTTATTGTAGGTATGATCCCAGTTATATCCAAGAGGTCAGTTGTACTCTAACTGTGACTTGTAGTTCACGGAGAGATCATAGTCCATCCCATCTCCTGCAAGATGCATGAGAGTATTGGAATACGTGAAGTTTCCAGTGGCGAGATCTACTGGATCGAGGGCATCCTTGGTACTAATAGTACTACTGATATTCTTCTCTGTATTCGTGAGGATTGCCGTGAGATCTGAGGTTATATAGATGCCGAGAGAGATATCTGGGGGGAGATATGGAAGTATTATGGGCTGAGGAACTGGAGGAGTATATCATCCTGAGGTCAAGCAATTCGCTATATTGATACACTTGCGTGTATAGGATCCCGTATTATCTGGAGTGATATTATAGAAGTATGATCCTGCTATCTTGTCTGTGATATCATAGCTCGTGGCTGTCGTAGTGAATCCAGTACTCGATCCAGGATCAAAGCTGATAGTATAGCTCATCGCTCAGTCCGTCGAGAGCCAAGAGATATGAGTAGGAGCGGTCCAGATCTTATTATTCTCTAGATTTCCCTGTACAAAAAGAGTTGCTGATCCAGAGATAGTTCCATCATTGAGGATATTTCAATTCACTTAGAAATTTTGTGGAATATTGAGAGTGGCACCAGAAGCAATGGAGAGTTTTTCAGTATTGAAGGTATATGTAGGTTCTAGACAATTTGGATGTGTATATATACTAGAGCCTGGAGTGATCTCTATACTTTTGGCAGAGATACTGGAACAATATGTGTACAATTCAGAAGCTAACTGAGTAGTATTTTTGGTATCAAAGATATAGTGATCGAGAGATCCAGTGACAGTAAAGGTGTGGGTGTATCATTGCGTTTTAAGAAAGGTATTTGTTCCTGAGATGATGATTGTTCCATTAATAAAGCCAGCCTTTGCAGTAATACCGCGTCCATCTTCCAGATGAATATTGTGTGTGGTTCATCTCAGACCAAAAGATCCAGTAATATTAAGATCTCCGAGAACAGAGATGTCTCACTCGAGGAAGATATTTCCTATGAAAGGATTGTTGTGGAAGTCGAGGATATGTGTTCCTGTTCCAGAGATAGTGAGGGTAGTAACAGAGAAAGTACCATGATTCTCGATATCTCCATTCACAACCATAGAGCTATACGACCCTAACAATTCTCCTCATCCATTGATCACCAATCCTGCTATAGTAGGGCTCACGTTCATGGCTATAGTTCCATTGATCTCCACGATATCATCTGATGTCGGGATACGTTCCTCGGACCAAGATGCTGGGTTATCCCATATTCCATATCCAGGAATAGAGTGAATAGTAGCAGTCATACTAGAGTCAGCATACACTGACCCAGATAACAATACCAAAAGAAAAAATATGAGAACCCTATAGGAGTATTTCTGCATAAGAAAGAAAAAGGGAAATCCAATAAACATGGTAGCACTATGCAAAAACAGTATTCGAAAAATATTCTAATTTACAACTACTTTTACGCTCTATTTAGAGAGCATATCCTACTCTGATGAGAGACTATTTTTGATATCAGAATAAGAAAATCATTTTCTCAGGAGTGATGCGATCATCTTTTCTCGGATTTTCTTATCCTCGATATTATAGCGGTATTTATATTTTTGCACTTCTTTTTGGAGATTGTCAGTATCATTGCGATCCGTCAAGAGCTCAGTGATCTCATCCCGGAAATACGGATACTTGCCAGTGATCTGTATAGAGATGATACGATGAGACTTGCCTCGCTGCTCGAGGGTCTGGATCTGATGCATTATACTTGATCTATGGGCTTCCCAATCATGGATCTCACTATCGAACAATTCGATTTTATCGCCTATCATCTCCTTTGGGAATTCTTTTTTCATGAGTTTCATACTCATTTCTCGCTTCCCTTTGCCGAGAGAGACAAACGATCTCATCCACATATCCGCCATCAGTGACTCATCATATCCATTGTCCGAGAGGAGTTCTACTGGATTCTGGCAATTCTTTTTTTCCAGATAGGCAGTCACCCGCTTGCGAGATGGGGCATATCGACTGATATAGTTGGCAAGACGCAGTGATATATTCATAAAAGAATTGACTAGACAAAAAATATATGATACACTCTATTCATATATCATAAAAATACAAATATGACTACCGACATTGCTCTCATGGGTCCCCATGCTCTCGCATCATATCATTCTCGTGCACTCGCGATGGAGTCGTTCGGTATAGATCCAATGACAATCAGTCTCTATAGAGCTGAGGATCGGTCTCTTGCGAAACAGAGTCGATCAAAACGAGCGATGATGATACAAGAAGAACATGCAGTAGTAGCACTCTAGGAGAGAGTCCAGGCAGATCAGACCTATTACAGATATGTAATGGGTTTTTTCTTGCATTCTACAAAAAATATATACAATGTCTATTGTACAATATCTATAATATACTCCTATATGACTCTCTCTCGTATGCATCTCGGTATGCTAGGTGTAGCTAGTATCTTCACTGGTATGATATCTCCTGTGGTACGGAGCTGACTTTCTGTATTCCCTTTTCCACTCACAGATATGCAGATATATGCCTACCTCATACTACTCATACTCGCTATCATATGTGTCCTATTGGCCGTCAGATCATGGTCATGGACTCGAGTAGCTGGGCTGATCACCATAGTACTCATCGGGTATCTATTCATCGTATCATGGAGTGGTGAGGTGCGTACGAGTAGCGGACTCCTCGCTCCATCACTCTCGTGGGGATGGTTGTTCCTCGCATCTGGAGTAGGTCTCCTCATAGCGAGCATGTTCGGTGATGAGATCATATCGGAGGGTCCGTCACTCTGAGATCACTGGCTCGGATGGCTCGGCTCGATCTCGATACTCGCCCTCACATGAGTCATCATGGCGATATCCTACATACCAGGTACAGAGAGATCTCGTTCTCATGTACTCGAGAATATGTTCGGTACTGGTTCGAGTGAGACACGCTCTGGTCTGACGAGATCGATGGCATTCTCGAGTATAGAGAAGATGGCATTCGATAGGGCGAGTGATCAAGTCTCATTCTTTGCAGCAAGTGGCACACAGATGGTATCATTCCCAAGTGGTCAGATATATGATCGACTCCCCTATACAACGACAACTATCGGGAATACGCGATATACAGTGAGTGCTAATGGTATAGTAAGCAAAGATAGTGATACGATCATGGGCAAGGCAATCCTCCCACAGGATATGAGTAGGGCTATCCTGATGCTATCAGGAAGCGAAATCATATCTCTGAGTCGAGCTGGGATCCGACCAATCAATGGAGAATATACGAGTATCGAAGATATCATAGCTACTCGAGAGGGTGAGCATAGTATATGGAGATCTCGAAATCCCGATGGATATCGGATATACCGCGATGGAGAGTCTATCACGATGCCATACCATGAGATATCACATATATCTGCATCCTCTGATGGGAGATCAGTCATGGCACTCATATGAGAGAGTGATGGTGTGAGATATATCATCAAAAATGATGTCAAAATAGAGCAAATCGCACCTGGATATATTGAATGAACCCTGAGAATGAATGGTACTGAGAGTCTCTATGCTGTAGAACGAGATGGGATGATCGAGCTCATACACAATGGCACCATCCTCGATCGCAAGTTCGATGAGATCAGGGAGGTATATCTCGATACTGATGGTGGTGGATATGCCTACTTCGGTCGTCCACTCGGTGAGTCGAGCTACTGTATCTATACGAGATATCGTGGGAATCTCTGTGGTCTCACCGGATATATGAATCCTCGCCAAGCACCTGACTCGAGCATCGTATACGCTGCTATGGTAGATGGTGCATGGGGCATATATCGCAATACATCTCCGATCATCCGCAATACTGGATATATGAGTCGCGAGGATATTTCACGTGACTATGTATTTTTTGATATTACCAATCCGAGCTATTATCTCTTTATCAGAGGATCAGATACAGGATATAGACTCTACAAAAAATGAGCATGGATAGATGGAACATACAAAGATGTGGGTCTCGATGTATCATTCGGATATGACTATAAAATAATCATGTCAATACAAGATAGTACATGATGGAGACTCATTGAGTTCTAGGATAATCTGTCATCCTGAGCTTCTCGAAAACCTCAGGATCAGTATAAAAAAATCTTCTACATACCATAGAGGATTTTTTTGAGGGCTTCTTTTTTGTCAGGATGGAGGCGTGCCTCATAGAGTATCGGAAGGAGATTCCAATGATGATGGAATCCTGGATCCGATGAGAGCTCCAGGAACTCATCGAACGATAGTGTGAAGAGTGTGATCTTCTCACCACCATCACCCTGTATCTCTCTCTCGTAGATACAATCTCGAGCAATATAGTAGTGGACTTGAGTGTGGACATTGTTGGTACCATAGTAGGTCATCCACTCGATGAGTGTATTCGTCATATATCCTGTTTCTTCTAAGAGTTCACGACGAGCACAGTCTCTCGGATTCTCATCCGGTGAGTCGAACGATCCCCCAGGCAGAGATATGAACTCACTCCGACCTGGTTGTTCCTGTCTCGTGAGGAGGATGCGTCCATCAGGGAGTATCGGCAGGACAAAAGCTCCATCGATAAAACGAATGAGCTCAAATCTACGATTTGATCCATCATAGAGTTCCTGATCCCACTGATATATCCGAGATCTGATTCACGAGAATATGAGTTCTGCATTCTCTGGTATGATGGATTTATGTATCATAATATTTGATTACTTACTCGTAGTGATACGCATATAGAGTGGCTCGCCCTTCTCAGCGATGTAGAACTCACTAGGATCATGAGCGAGATTGTCTGAGAGAGAGATACTGTCATCATACGAGGTACCTATACGAGTCAGGAGCTCTCGCATCTTCAGATCAAAGAATGGGAGGAGCATGATCGATATCTTCCTCAGATTTGATAGTAGTATGAAAAGTATGTTCTCTAGTTTTTCTCTCTGTTCAGGTATCTCGATATCCATCTTCCACGGAGCATTTTCTTCGACATATTGATTGATCTCAGTCGCATAGGCGAATGCGAGTTCGAGTGATCCCTTGAGATCAGAGGTATCCATGAGTGAGATATATTGCCCTATTTTATCACTTCATACTTTTCATACTGATCCAGATATGCGACCATCCAGCTTCAGAGCGAGTGCGATAGCACGATTCAGGAGATTGCCGAGGTTGTTCGAGAGCTTCGCATTATATGTGAGGATCGCCTGATCTCGAGAGAAGTCTCCATCTTCCCCGATCGGGAACGCCGTGAAGAGATAGAGTGTGAGCATATCTCCTGAATACTCTGAGATATATGCAACGGGGTCTATCACATTGCCGATAGACTTTGACATCTTCTGCCCATCAACGGTGAAGTGTCCTGTCGTGAGGAGCTGATGGGGTGCCTCATATCCAGCAGACCAGAGCATCGCAGGCCAATATATCCCATGGAATCTCACGATATCCTTACCGATCACATGCATATCTGCTGGCCACCATTTCTTTTCATCGTTTTGCACGACTGTGAGGTAGTTAAACAACGCATCATACCAGACATAGGTCACCTGTGTAGCATCGAATGGAAGCGGTATCCCGAACTTGTTCGTCTCACGAGATATAGAGAAGTCCTCCAATCATCCACGGACGAACTCGATGATCTCATTGTATCTCGTGCGAGGCTGTACGAAGTCAGGATGAGACTCATAGAATTTCAGGATTTTGTCCTGGTATTTCGATAGGCGGAAGAAGTAGTTCTTCTCCTTGAGATAAGAGAGTAGCTTGTTCGGATGATCAGGACACTTGCCATCCACGAGATCGCTCTCCTTCTTGAATCCCTCGCACCCCACACAATAGAGCCCTTCGTAGAATCCCTCATAGATATCCCCAGCGTCAAAAGACTTTTGGAGAACCTGCTGTACATAGTCTCTATGGCGAGTCTCAGTCGTACGGATAAAGTCAGTATATCTGATCCCTATACCGTCCCACACTTCTCTATGCTTGCCCGCCATCATATCAGCATATGCCATCGTCTCCATACCGAGTGACTCGGCAGACTCGACGACCTTCTGAGAGTTCTCATCGACTCCAGTACAGAATCTGACATCTTCGTGTCCCAGTCGATGATAGCTCGCTATCGTATCAGCGATTAGAGAAGAATATGCGTGTCCGATATGGGGAACTCCGTTAGAATAGTAGATCGGCGTGGTGATATAGAACTTTTTTGTCATATTATAGCGTTAGATATGAGGATTGTAGGCAAATATATGCATTTTTCAAGAAAAAATTTTGACATTTCGCATAACTTTCATAATATGCTCGCGTTCCTATAGTATTCCCCGATAGCTCAGCGGTAGAGCAACCGGCTGTTAACCGGTAGGTCATTGGTTCGAATCCAATTCGGGGAGCCATAAAAATTCCCAAAAAACCTTCTCTATTATGGGAAGGTTTTTTATAAAAATATCTATGATCCCATCTCTCATCACTCGTGTCATCACTGCCCACCCCGACTTCACCCATGATGAGGTCGCTGAAGTGTGTCAG
>JACMPW010000010.1 GCA_014377305.1 Candidatus Altimarinota bacterium
ATTATTGCGAGCACTACGGATCTGATCGTATACAATATTGGCAAGACGCTCAGCTCTCGTCTGATCGATACGGACATCTCGATTCATATAGCTCACTGCCACAAAAAAGACTCAGAGAATAGCTATGACGATCATCATCTCAAAGAGGGTGAAGCCAGATTTATTGGGTATTACGCCCCGAGAGAGAGAGAGAGAGAGAGAGGTTTCATATTTGAGATACTATTATAGGTCCGAGAATCATGAAGGCAAGGCACCGCTTGGTACTCCATTATAGTAGGTATCTGTACCTCCTCCAAATATCTGGTTCATGAGAACCTTGATAGTGTTGAATATGTTCTGTGGGGAGAGATACTGGTGCGTACCGAGTCCGAGCATCTCAGATACCTTCGGTGCAACGAATATAGCAATCACGATAACGATGATACCGATCACAGCATATCGGATCGAGTTGATCGCAGGTTTAACTTTTTCATCTTTACCTCCTGAAAGGATGAGCATAAGACCTCCCCATACAATAAAGAGGATCGAACAGAGTCATGCGACGAGGACAACCAGCGATACTCAGACTCTGATTATATCTGCGGGAGTATATGATCCTGATGGATCTATGATGGATCCGGCAGCAGATGCTGATTGTATGAAAGAGAAATCCATAATTCAAGTGGAGTAAGAGAGTAATACCAAGCGAAGCGACATTTTCATTAGCAAACGAAATGCAAAATTAGGGGGCCATAGAGAATTTTTAAAGGTTGGAAAAATCCGAAGGAAGAGTGCTATTATATCAAGGATTTATCATGCTTGGTCATACATCAACACCGAATATATGACCAGATATCTCGCCTATAGTCTGAAATACAGCAGATGGTTTCGCATATTCTCCATATGGAAGACCCATAGCACTTGTAATAAGTGGCACAATAAATAATACTCCAACAATGAATACTATACCAATCAAAGCATGACGGATATGATTGACTGCTCATTTGACTTTTTCCTCAGTTCCGCCAGAGACAATCATGAGAAATCATCCCCAAATAGTATAGAGAATAGCAGCCAAAGCTGCAAGTATAACCACGAGAGCTATACCGTAGCGAATGAGATCTGTGAATTCTATAGTATCAAATACAGTCATATGGTTACTATAATGAAAGTCCTAAAAAAGTAAAATATATTATGCAATAATCTCAGCTGTACGAGGCTCTTCAATGATGCGGAGATTGAGACGAATACCTGCCTTCGATCCATAAACTCGCATGACTGTCCGCACTGCATCGATCGTCTTGCCGCCTCGTCAGATAAGCGATCCCATATCAGAGGGATCGACTCGCAGTGAGAGGAGTGTACCGAGTTCATCTTGTTTTTCTGTGATTTCTATAGCACTCGTATTCACGACGATAGCCGAGATGATAAATTCCAGATATTGCATAGCAGTCATGAGAAAAAAGATTACAAAAAACCCTCGAATTTCCGAGGGTGAACACTTATTTTTTTGCGATGATCTTCGCAAGGGTCTCAGAGTATTGAGCACCGTTTTTGATGTATAGAGCTGCCTCCTCCATATCCATGATGAGAGCCTTAGTATGTGGATCATACGATCCGAGAATCTTGATGAATCCATGCTTCGCAGCTTGGCGATGTTCAGTGAGAACAACACGATATTTAGCGACATGTTTTCGACCTACACGAGAGAGACGGATCTTGAGCATAATGAGAAACTTTAGAAGTATAAATTTTAGATTTTTGTGGTGCCCAGGACGGGGCTCGAACCCGTACTCCCTTTTGGGAAGAGGATTTTAAGTCCTCCGTGTCTACCATTCCACCACCCGGGCAAGGGGTAGAATTTAGAGATTAGGACTTAGTTATTAGAGAGCAATTTCTTTTTCTCATCACTCAAGCACTAAGCCCTAAGTTCTTTTACATGATACCTTTCTTTTTGAGGGTCTTGATAGCCTTCGCAGAGAGTCTGAGACGGACGATCATACCTGTTTGAGGATCTTTGATGTTTCTCCAGAAGAGATTTGGGTAAAATCGGCGTTTTGTATGACGCATTGAGTGAGAAACATTGTTTCCTACTGCTGTTTTTTTACCGGTAAGTTGACAGACGCGAGACATAGTTTTAGGGTTTAGGATTTAGATCTTAAGAGTCCAGAATTTTGAATCAAAATTTATTATTAGATTCAAAATTCCTGTTTCTCTCAATTACATTACTTTGATTTCGACTCCTACTCCAGATGGGATATTGATAGACTGGAGGAGCTCGAGGGTCTTCGGAGTTGGATCCATCACATCGATGAGACGCTTGTGACGGCGGATCTCGAACTGCTCACGAGCATTCTTATTGACGAATGTTGATCGATTTAGAGTAATTTTCTCGATTTTTGTAGGGAGTGGAACTGGCCCAACTACCACTGCCCCACTTTCTTTGACAGTTGCGATGATTTTTGTGACAGCATCGTCTACGAGCTTGTGTTCGAACGCTTTGACGATGAGACGGATTTTTGTTGTAGACGCAGCTTTTTTGGTAGCCATAGAGAGAATAGAGAATAATGATGTAAGGTCTGACCATCCGCCTAGACGAATGCAATGACATATACTTGGGATCCTATCTAGAGAAAACCGGATAGGATAATGAGTATCTTCTCCATCTCGTCCTGATCACTCAGGACGAGATGAGAGAAAAAACTAATTACACAAGGACTTTGGCAACCACTCCAGATCCAACCGTTCGTCCACCCTCGCGGATAGCGAATCGGAGACCCTGATCCATCGCGATTGGAGCACCGAGCTCGATCGTCATCTGGATATTGTCACCAGGCATGACCATCTCGACACCTGCTGGAAGTGCGATAGAACCAGTCACATCTGTAGTTCGGAAGTAGAATTGTGGCTTGTATCCCTGGAAGAATGGCGTATGACGACCTCCTTCATCTTTCGTGAGTACGTATACTTCTGACTCGAATTTTGTATGAGGCTTGATAGATCCTGGTTTCGCGAGGACTTGTCCACGCTCAACATCAGTTCGCTCGATACCACGGAGAAGGATACCAGCATTGTCACCAGCCTGACCTTGGTCAAGGAGCTTGTGGAACATCTCGATACCAGTGACTGTAGTCTTCTGAGTATCTCGGATACCGATGATCTCGACTTCGTCACCAACCTTGATTACACCCTGTTCGATCTTACCAGTTACTACTGTACCACGACCCTTGATTGAGAATACATCCTCAACTGGCATGATGAACGGCTTATCGAGAGCACGCTCAGGAACTGGGATATATTTCTCGATTGCATCAAAGAGTTCGATGATCGTCTTAGCACCGTATGTCTTATCCATATCTTCTGGATTCTCGAGAGCAACGAGACCTGAACCTCGGATGACTGGGAGATCATCACCAGGAAAGTCATACTTCGAGCAGAGCTCACGGATCTCCATCTCAACAAGATCGAGCATCTCGACATCATCTACCATATCACACTTGTTCATGAATACGACGATGTATGGAACACCAACCTGACGAGCAAGGAGGATATGCTCACGAGTCTGAGCCATAGGTCCGTCAGTAGCAGCAACGATGAGGATCGCAGCGTCCATCTGAGCAGCACCAGTGATCATATTCTTGACGTAGTCAGCATGTCCTGGACAGTCAACGTGTGCATAGTGACGAGTATCAGTAGAATACTCGATATGAGCCGTGTTGATAGTGATACCACGTGCTTTCTCCTCTGGAGCAGCATCGATCTGATCGAATTTGAACGCAGTACCTCCGTACTTCTTTGAGAGAACGAGAGAGATACCAGCAGTAGTAGTAGTTTTACCGTGGTCAACGTGTCCGATAGTACCAATATTGATATGTGGTTTTGAACGGTCGTATGTTTCAGCCATAATAGTGAAAAGATTAGGATACTCACGAAGAGTAGAAAAAATAAAGTGGACTAATTGTATCGAAAAATGAAAAAAATCAAATTTTATTTCTTAGTTTTTCGCATTTTCTTGTCGATGCGGATCGTAGCTTTTTTGAGCTTTTTGTGTGCATAGGTAGTGAGTCGTGGCATAAGAGTGAGATTAGTGTTTTAGATTTTAGCAATATTGACAGCATATTTCTTGAACTTCGCAAGGACACGAGTCATAGCATTCTGTAGCCAGAGTGTATTTCCTTCGAACTCGATACGAGCCAAGAGACCCTTATAGTGTTTGATAGCGTTATTCACTTTTCCACCTGATTTAGCTCCTTTTCGGTCTACTGCATAGACCATATTGTGTGGGCGTTTGTTGCGGAGTCACATAGTATTTGAGAGTTAGAGTATTGGAATCTTGGAATGTTGGAAGATCGCGAGTGGAGTCATCAAAGACTCAAACATTCGAACAATCTAACAATCTATAAATATGGTGGAGCCTAAGGGAGTCGAACCCTTGACCTCCTGCGTGCAAAACAGGCGCTCTAGCCAACTGAGCTAAGGCCCCATATAGGGGAATGAATTTTCTTTGCGAGAGCGAAGAATATGGCGGTGCTGACGAGACTCGAACTCGCGACCTCTGCCGTGACAGGGCAGCGCTCTAACCAACTGAGCTACAGCACCAATTAGAGATATCCGAATAGGTTTTGTATTCAAAACCATTTCAGAAATGCGAGCGGAGTATATATAAGTTTTATCAAAATGCAAATCGATTTTCGTATTTTGTTATTCACCTATAGTAGAGTGGATATATTTCCATGATGCGAGGAATGCAGAGAGTGCACCGAGGAGAGCAAACAGAGGTACACTGAGCCAAGCGTAGCTCGCAAAAAGAGACCCAAATTCTGAGAGAAATGGAACAAAATCAGCAAAGAGAGACTGTGAACGGATGAGTGCGATGAGTGCGATGAATAGGGCTGTTGCTATCGTCGTCGCGATCATAGCATAGAGCATCCCCTGTATGACGAATGGTCCATATATGAACGATGGACGACCCCCTACGAGTTCGATAATGCGTACCTCATCCTGGAGGAAAAATACGAAGTTATGGATGACCATATAGATGACAATCGCAACCGTGAATATGAAGAGTCCAAGGAGGATATAGACGGCGATCTGGAGGATATGGAGCATCTCGACAACATTCGCAATACGATCATACTGACTCCGATAGTCGAGGAGCTTGCGGTCGAGTGAGCCCTGATCATACTGGAGGATATCACGAAATCTCCCTATATAGACATTGAGCGAGCTATAGAGTCCGATATCGATATTCGAGAGGCGGATACTATTCGGGAGTGGATTGGCATCCTGCTCGATCAGAGTAGCGAGATCGGGATTTCGAGTCGTGAGGAGTGTGAGGGCATCTTCTCGAGAGATATAGTCGACCTGTACTCCGGAGAATGATGCCGTTACACCAGAGAGGAACTCGATCGAGCGGATCTGAGAGTTATCATAGCCATCCTGGAGATTGATATTGATGGATATACGGTCATTGATCGAGGTGATGAACCTGTCAGTCGAGAATATCACGAGGAGGAGGATATGCACGAAGAATACAAGGAGCCCGATGATCAGGAGCGATGAGGCTGAGAGCCAGATATTGCGGAGGATATTGCGGAGAGCATAACGGATGAGCTGCATGAGGTGATATTTTTAGAGACTATGCACTGATTATATACAAAAACGAGAAAAAGCGAGCTGGAATTTGACAAGAATCTTATCAAGATATATAGTAGAAATACCTTAAAAAATCTTATGAAAATACTTTGATGGATAAAAATAATTCTTGTTCTCATAGTTGGTCTATATATATGGTACTTTACTGATAATCTTCATTGAGAGCAATGAGGATGGACATCGATATTCATACTATATTTCATAGTTCCAGTATATTTACTCATTTGAGTTTCAATATTGATTTGGTGAGTAATTGATATAGTTAATTTTTGAAGTAAATCCAAGTCTAAAATAGGAATTGTTAACCACAATAAAGAAGTAGTTAGTAAAGAAGAATTAGGTGATACTTGGCTAAAAATTCCCTTTGAAATCATCAGCTTCATTACTATTATCTTACTCTGAATAATCATAGTGATATGAAGTATGTGAAATGGAATTTCATATATGTACTATATACTCATTACAATTTCAGTGAGTATGCTACTAGCATCTAAAAGGTATAATAGATATAGTTTGGTACTTATTCTTAGTATTATACAAATAATAATCCTATGGTGGATAATAATAGGAAGGTTGCTTTTTTAGGTATAGAAAAATCCCTACTTTTTCAAGGAGGGATTTTTTGGTATTTTCGGAAATGGTGGGCGATATAGGATTCGAACCTATGACCCCCTGCGTGTAAAACAGGTGCTCTAACCAACTGAGCTAATCGCCCGAAAATGAGGAACTGAAACACTGAACCGAATGGTGGATCATACTAGATTCGAACTAGTGACCTCTTGGATGTCGACCAAGCGCTCTAACCAACTGAGCTAATGATCCTGAAATGGTGCCCGAGACAGGGGTCGAACCTGTGACCTTCGCCTTAGAAGGGCGCTGCTCTTCCACTGAGCTACTCGGGCAGATGAGCCAGAAGAGCATATAGAGAAAGCAATAGAAGTCAAAAGAATTCTATACAAAAAAATTCTCGAGTATTATTCGAGAATTTGATTGTTTTTATGTTCGTATAACACTCTAATACAGAATCATTATTTTTAATTTGAAGTTTCTTTTTTCCAAGATCTTGGCACCTATCTACTCTCCCACGTGAATCCACGAAGTACCATCGACGTTACAAGGCTTAACTGCTGTGTTCGGAAAGGGAACAGGTGTACCCCTCGCACTATAGACACCAAGATCCTGAAAA
>JACMPW010000011.1 GCA_014377305.1 Candidatus Altimarinota bacterium
CATACGAGCCCAAGTCATATGAACTACTTGTTTCAGTGATATACATCCATAGGCGAGATATACCGATATTCGAGAACTCGCCTCTTGTCACTCTATCGGACGACTCATACCACCCATATATTTCCGACCTCGGGATACGAGGAATGATGCGAGAGTTTTTTGTCATTCTTTTTCTCATCACCTCTGGATATGAGGATTTCCTATATTTTTTTGCCAACTGTCTGAGATGAGCTGAGTCTCGCCATACTGCTGTCACTGCGGAACTATGAGAATCGGTTCCATCATACGACTCTGCCAGATACGAGTCCAGTCATCACGAGATAAGAGTCGTCTCACTACACCGTTGGTCGGATACTCAGTCCATGTGATCCCTTTGGCCTTGAGGTACTTGCCCATCATGATATCTCGCTCATAGGTGATGGCATTGCCAGTCTCTTCATGAGAAAATACTGAATCCACGGCATAGGAATCGAGGATATATTTCATCACATCTGATATATTGCGTTCGAATATGATCAGTGGCACCCCGATACTACGGAGTGACTCACGGAGATCTATGAGAGACTCTTCTATAAATTGCCTGTGAAAATCTGAAAAGTCAGGAGCACTCGTCACACGAGGCTCAAAACTATAGAAAGCAATCACTGGGATATTTTTATTTTTTCATATATCGCGAGCATCAGATAAAGGGCGATGATCACTTATACGGAGATCTCGCTTGTACCAGACGAGGATGATTTTTTCTTTTTGCGACATGATTATTTTTTGACCCTAAATCGTATCCATTCATAGAGCATATGTAGTCTCAGCATGAAAAATGCCCTCACTGAATAACGTCGGATAACTCTAAGTCAAAATACGAGTACTCCCGATGCAAGGATCATGAGCCATCCTGCTGGGATAGGTGTGAGGAGTCCTACAATCCCAAAAAGAAATAAGAATACAGCAAAAAATATCCTCAATCCAAGTGGGAGAAGCATAATACGCTGATACCAAGGATGGATACGAATTCGATAAAATATCTCTCGAAATTTTTCTTTATATGTTTTGTTTCTGATATAGTCCATAACTATGATAATATCAAAAATCCCTTGAAGAACAAGGGATTTTTGATATTATTTTGAGATTACTGTCGCTTTGATTATCTTCACCTCATCGAGTGGTCGATCGTTGCGATCCGTCTTGCTCGACTCGATCGCGTCGACTATATCCATACCAGAGACTACATGCCCGAATATCGTATGCTTGCGGTCGAGGAATGATGCATTCGCTGCTGTCACGATGAAGAACTGTGAACCGTTCGTATTCTTCCCTGCATTCGCCATAGAGATAACTCATTTTTTGTGAGTGAGAGACGCGTCGAGGAACTCATCCTCGAATGCTCGCATCCAGATACTCTTGCCACCTGAGCCAGTTCCAGTCGGATCTCCACCCTGGATCATGAACTCTCGAATCACACGATGAAAAATAATACCATCATAGTATCACTGCTCGGTGAGTCCGACGAAATTCTCGACTGCTTTGGGTGCAGCAGCTGGGAAGAGCTCGAGAGTGATGTCTCCGAGGGTGGTGGAGAAGAGGATTTGAGGATTAGACATAGTTGAAAACTTAGATTTTAGGATTTAGGTTGCTGGATTGATTCGCACCCCAAGGGTACTTCCAACGCTTCGCAAAGGGGCGTCCTCCCAATGATAGAGAGAAGAAAAATATTCAAAAACAAGAAATTCGAGGAAGGAAAATTTTCTCGAAGTGAACTTACTGATATGTAAGTGAGCAAGATAAAATTTTCCTGACAAAGAAGTTCGAAGTTTTTCAAAATTTTTACTACATACCAGGTAAGTTGAGACCCATAGAGGCCATTACACCCTTCATACGATCTGCGGCGATCTCTTGTGCCTTTTTCATACCTTTGTTGATCGCATCGCTGATTGCTTTTTCGAGTTTTTTCTGATCTTGCATGATAGTTATATCCTCTATCACTGTTGAGACGACCTTGAGTTGACCATCTATCGTGACAACGACTCCATTGACCTCAGCCTCGATATGTGTGTTTGAGAGCTCTTCTTGGATCTTCTGAGCTTGTTGTTGGAGCTTCATCATGTCTTGTGCTTGTTTGAAATCCATAATGGAAAAATAAGTAAATATAATATAAAATCGAAGAAATGATAGTAAAATTTACAGGAAAAGCAAACATTTATTCGAAAGTTAATACTATAATGTAAATCCAAATAATCGTCAATACAAAATCACACCATACATCAGTCATAGACTTGCAAACTCTCGCAATAGATATACTATATTGTTGTTCTTATTTCTTTTCTTTTCTACTATGGATATCATTAGTATCAGTCAATTTGATATAGTGTACAATGCATTCTCATTTGCTATCGCAGGTATGGGCGCAGCGACTCTATTTCTTTGGCTCGAACGATCTCAGGTAGCACCACAGTATCGCACTGCTCTCACGATTTCAGGACTCGTCACAGCGATTGCGACATATCACTATATTCGTATATTCAACAGTTGGGATGGGGCATATGAGGTAGTCGGCAATACTATATCAGTGACGGGACAAGCATTCAACCATGCATATCGCTATGTAGATTGGCTCCTCACTGTACCGCTTTTACTCATCGAGCTCATACTCGTGATGGGACTTTCACGCAAGGAGACATATTCCAAGTCACTCTGGTTCGGAGTTATGGCCGCTCTCATGGTCATCCTCGGATATCCAGGAGAGACTGCAACTGATATATCGACGAAACTCGTATGGTGGACTCTCGGGATGATACCTTTTGTCTATCTCGTCTACCAGCTCTTCGTCGGACTCAGTGCCTCTATTCAGAGTCAACCAGCTGAGATCAAGAGCCTCATAGTCACAGCAAGATGAATCATCGTTGCTACATGGTGTTTTTATCCTATAGTCTACATACTCCCTCTCCTCGGGTTCGAGGGATCGAGTGCTATGGTAGGAGTACAGGTCGGGTATACTATTGCCGATCTCCTCGCGAAGGCGGTGTTCGGTATCTATATCTACTTCATCGTAGTACGCAAATCTGAGTCAGTCAAGGGATAATCCATAATCCATCAAAAAACCCGAGTCACATGACTCGGGTTTTTTGATGGGGTGATCTATCTTACCAGAACTTGAGAGCACTGAGTGCTGTCTTTTTATTTCTCAAAGACTGGAGAATATAGAATCCGATAGTGACTACATATATGATAACAACTCATCTCATCTCCATCGTAGGATGTGCTATATACACGCCGAGCAACGTCCAGAGGAATACTCCTGATATGATATATGTTCGATATCAACACTGGAGCTCAGAGATGATCAGGAGGATAGCACCAAGTGCGAATATCGCATAGTAGAGATCCGTCGGACCCCCGAGAGACCATCCCATATATCGTATCCAGACGGTGATATTGAGTGCTGTCGCCATGATGATCCAGGCGAGCGTGATCTCGATACTCGACCTGACCACGACGTGTGCCGTCCTCGTACGGGTGAACACATATGCGAGGAGGCCGAGGATCGCGAGCATCACTACGAGTGCGATACTGATATAGAGATTGCCCCATGGGAGGAGCCAGACGGCTGTGAGAGCAACTGCGATAGAAAATAGAACAAGCGACTGAGTATCGATTTTGGATTTTCACTGAGCAAAAAATGCTACATATACTCAAGCGATAACCCATGAGAGATAGATCAGTGACCATATGGCAAAAGTGACTCCCACAGGGGTAACCGAAGTCGCGAACATCGCGGAGATATCTGCCTGAGTCATACCACCGATGAGATACGGAGAACCTGGTATACTCACGAGAGTCGTGAGTCCGATCGTGATCAGAGCCGTGATGAGGAGGAGATATCGCATATTGAGAAGGTTATAGGATATAATACTATTGTAGAGCTTTTTGCAAGAATACAACTCTCGATCATTCTCTAGTTCCGAGTCCACCATGGTATGAAGACACTTGTTTTCTTTTTATACTCTTCCCAGTTCGCCCTACCTGCATATCTCGCCTCTTGGAGTGGTATACCCGAGACGAAGAGGAGGAGGATAGTTATGACAGTGAATGATACGAGTCCATAGTACGAATATGGCAGAGCGATCAAGCTGATCCCGAGCCAGAACATACTCTCTCCGAAATAGTTCGGATGCCGAGAGTATCTATAGAGTCAGGTGGTGAATATCTCACCAGGCTTCTTCGTCTGTGCGAACTCGGCAAGTTGCCGATCTGCAATAGTCTCGAATATGAGTCCTGCAAGTGCGATGACAATTCATAGTATCAAAACTGACAATCATCTACCAACATCAAACTCTCATCCAATAAGAAACCAATTAGGTGTTCTGATATACTCTAGATTCACCACCAATATAGCAGTTGCGACTACGATCATCAGGATCATCTGGAGCATATACACCTGGAGAAAAGACCGAATGACGAAATACCATCCGTTCCCCCACTCTTCCCGCCACTTGGCATACCGTGCATCTTCTTTGTGGTCTTTGAACTTGCGGAGTCCGATATGTGAGACGATACGAGCTCACCAGAGCAGGACAAGTACTGTAATTGCTATCTGGTGAAGTCACATACCTGAACCGAGGAACGATATGAATGCGATGAGTACAAAACCAAAACCCCAGAATACATCGACGATGGAGTTGTCTCGTATTCGCAGAGAATAGAGAAAGAGGAGGATATATGAGATGAGGAGAGTGAGGAGGATGGAGGTCATAATTAATAAATTTTAATTTCATTCAGTTCATTATGCTTGTTATAGAAATATTCTATATACACTTTTTCTTTTTCAAAAAAAGTATGTAAATCAACATTTAACATAAAATATCCAAACTTATTTAGAACATCAAAGATAAATATAATATTATTGTATAACTGAACTGGATCAAATTCAGCATCATCCAATATGGGTTCGTATGAATCCGTTTCTCTTGTAAGGTATGCTGTATATCTAAGTCATATCCAGTCTCAATGAACAACATGTGATTGCATTGTATATCAGAAGGCATACATGGAACCATTATCACCATTTTCTTTAAATAATTTTTTTATATCTGGATATTGTTTTGCCAATTCTCGTATTTCTGACTCATTGAGTCACGATTCTCATATTCGCAAGTTCCTTTGAGTAATTAGTCTTGTTTCAACTTCATATAGTTCTCTATCCTGAGATATGGCAGTTTTATGAACTAATTCATCTAAATCTAAATCCTTTTTTATAGCATTAGCTATGAATTTTTTGCTACCTTCTTCTGCGTGATGATCAATTATCCAAAGCATATTTAAACAACTTTCTAATATTGCCCTATCAAGCATTATAATGACTTCATTATGTTTATACTCAGTCATTAAAGGAAGTTGTGCATACATAGTCTTTCTTATCCTATTAAGGAGTCCTATCAAGACTCCCCAATCAAAAATGGAAGAAGAATTATTGATTCAAGGACTATCAGATTTTATGGACACAAAAACTGTAATAATCTGTAATACAAAAATATAATACTCAAAAAATATTTTTCTAAAATCTTTAGAATCTATACATTTTTGAATTTCTTCTGGCGTAAACCTACGAGGATTCTCAAATGTTTGAAATATATCCATAGTTTTAAATTAGATTCCCTTTTAGCACCCATTTATCCCCTTCCGTGATCCGTACCTTAACGATATCTCAGATTTTTACTGCAGATTTTTTTTGTATGAAAACCTCTTTGAAGTTCCGAGTTCGTCCCACCCATGTCTCATCTTTTCACTCTCAGGATATCAGGATCTCCTCTTCTCGTCCTACCATGAGGAGGTTGCGAGACTGGGCGGTCTCACGGAGGATATCATTGAGTATTGTCCATCGTCTCGCCTTTTCTCCTGGAGAGATATCGTCCTCGAACCGATTGGTTGCTGTCGTCCCGACCCTAGCCGAGTAGCGAGCGATGAAAGCAACATCGAACTGACACTCTCGCATAGCGGTCGCCGTCGCCTGGAACTCCTCCTCCGTCTCCCCTGGGAATCCGACGATGATATCCGTAGAAATCGAGAAGAGTGGATCACGCGAGCGGAGATAGTCGACCTGCGACTTGAAGTCGGCGTATGTGTGCTTGCGGTTCATCTTTTGCAGCATCGTATCACTCCCAGACTGGAGTGCGAAGTGGAGATGCGGAGTCATATGCGGCAGGTCAAAGTGAGCCGAGAGGATATCGAGGGTCATATCATGCGGATTGGAGCTCGTGAAGCGGATACGATCGAGTCCATCGATTTCGCTGATTTTATTGAGGAGTTCGCGGAATGGAGTCTCTATATTTTTGTCAGTCCAGGTGAGTTCTTCTACATTCCAGAGCTTCTTCTTCGTCTCTTTGCCATAGCTATTCACATTTTGCCCGAGAAGTGTCACTTCGCGAGTTCCACTTTGCACTACTTCTCGGATCTCAGCGACAATAGTGTCGGGATCACGAGAGATCTCACGACCCCGAGTATAGGGTACGATGCAGAACGAGCAATAGTTGTCACACCCCGTCTGGATGATCACATTGGCACTGGCGGGATTCTCTTGGAGTTGGCGGACGGCGAGGTACTCGTTGAACTTCGCATCGTTGCCGATATCTTCACTCGTTATGAGAGAGAGGATTTTTGTCAAAAACGAAACCTCCTCAATACGGAATACAAAGTCGATCGACTGCGAGCGGAGAAAGAGTTCATCATCATAGTTCGCGAGTGCGTCAGATGAATCAAG
This sequence comes from Candidatus Altimarinota bacterium, assembly GCA_014377305.1. Taxonomy (GTDB): domain Bacteria; phylum Patescibacteriota; class Gracilibacteria; order BD1-5; family UBA2023; genus JABFSX01. The sequence continues at coordinate 6,752 of JACMPW010000011.1, forward strand.
GAGAGCGATCTTCTCGGCATTTTTTCGCTTATATTCCTCACTCATATTCCCCTCTTCATCTCTCAGATATAGCTTCGCGAGTCCAGACTTCCGCACCATACACCCTGTGAAACCGAACAGTGGTTTTTTGCCAGTTGCATTGGTCTTGTGATATCTCTCGATCTCATGGATGAATCAGAATACTCGATCCTCACCCTTTTGGCGGACACTACAAGTATTGCAGATGACGATATCTGCTTGTATAGGGTCGAGCATTTTTCGCAATCCTGCAGAACGGAGGATCATATCGATCTTCTCACTGTCTGCATAGTTCATCTGACAGCCAAATGTTTTGATATAGTAGGTTTTGAGCATAAAAAGTTTTGCACCGAGGTGTATCCCAGATTGTAGCGAGAAAGCTCCTTTTTGCAAATGATGCTCTGCATACAGTATGTGAACAAAGGGTGAAGAAAACTCACACAAGCGAATTGAAAAATAGACATAGAGTCATATAATATGTACATCACATAACTGAGTGAAATCCTCATAACCGCAAGTAGAAGCCAACTAGCCGGAGTACAGATTGTATACATATACTAACCACCCACAATATATGGTATCAGGAGAACAGTTCGTAGCCATAGATATCGGTAGCAACCGTATCAAAGTCGTCATCTGAGAATGGAATGAACGCAAAGAACTCCGTATCCTCGGAGTTGGAGTTGCTGACTCTCAGGGAATCCGCAAGGGCAATATCCTCGATATGGAGGCATTCAAGATGAATCTTGATAGTGCACTCGGTGAGGCTGAGAAGATGACTGGAGAACAATTCTCTCATGTCTGTCTCGGGCTCTCTGGTATCCACATCGATATCGCAGGTCGCGGAGCGATCGTCCCAGTTGCAGGGATCGAGGTCACCGAGGAGGATGTCAATCGAGCACTCGATATGTGCCAAAATGGGCTCGATACGATGAATCGTACAGTTCTCAAAGTGGTACCTGAGAGCTTTGGCCTTGATCTCGAATCAGGAATCAAAAACCCAGTCGGAATGAGCGGTAAAAAACTCGAAGTGAGATCACATATCGTCTCTATCGGATCCAATGTACTCGCCAATATCAAAAAGTGAGTCCTCGATGTCGGTGTCGAGATCATGGATATCTATCCGAATATCCTCGCTGTCGGTGAAGCAACCCTCACTAAGCGTCAGAAGGAGCTCGGAGTCGTCGTCGTCGATATGGGATCGAGCTCGACCAATGTGGCTATATATGAGGAAGGAGCTCTCATCTATGCTGGAGTCCTCCCGATCGGTGGTGAACATGTCACCTCAGATCTCGCACTCGGACTGCGTATCTCTATAGATACGGCCGAGCAACTAAAGCTGAACTACGGAGATCTCACGATCCGTGAGGGCAAATCCACTGATGAGGAGATCGATCTCTCGAAGATCTCGAACTCAGAGTCGATGAGTATCTCTCGCAAGTTTATGAACGAGATCATCCAGGCTCGATATGAGGAAATATTCCATCATATCGTGATGGAGCTCAAGAAGGTAGGTCGTGATGGTATGCTCCCAGAGGGGATCGTCATCACGGGTGGAGCTGCCAAGATGCGAGGACTCGTGGATCTCGCTCGCACCTATATGCGACTCCCCGCGAGTATCGGAGTCCCAGATCAGGTCGAGGGCGTCAGCGGTACATCTATCTCAGATCCGATCTACTCGAGTGTCGTGGGCAATCTCCTATTGATACAAAAGTATGGAACCGCAAAGAGACCATTCAAGGTCAACTTTTCCCTCGGGAATGTATTCGGCTCACTGAAGAATATCTTCAAAAAGATGATTCCATAAATTCTCTGTTTCCTTTTTCCAAAATTCCCAAGTCGTCTGTTCTAAATCTCTAATATCTCTCCCATGACTGTTCCAAACGCTGCTGAAGATCGTCTCAAAAAACTCCTCCGAACGAATGTCACCCCTCAGACTGCTGTCGCTCAGCCATCGCATGTCGAGGTCAATGTCGGATATATCTCTCCGATCGCCAATATCAAGGTCGTCGGTATCGGTGGTGGTGGTAATAATGCCGTCAATCGTATGATCGACTCAGGGATCGAGGGGATCGAGTTCATTGCGATCAATACAGATGCTCAGGCACTCTTTACGAGCAAAGCTCAGACTCGTATCAATATCGGACGAGCAACAACTCGTGGACTCGGTGCAGGAGCCAATCCTGAAATCGGTAAAAAGGCCGCTGAGGAATCAAGTGAAGAGATCAAGCAGGCACTCTCTGGTGCTGATATGGTATTCATCACTTGTGGTCTCGGAGGTGGTACTGGTACAGGGGCCGCTCCAGTCGTCGCTGAGATCGCTCGCGGACTCGGTGCACTCGTAGTTGGTGTTGTGACCAAGCCATTTGCATTCGAGGGACAACGCCGTACAGGTCAGGCATTCGATGGATTCGAAAATCTCAAGTCAAAAGTCGATACCCTCATTACCATCCCGAACGATAAAATCCTCTCGATCATCGATAAAAAGACCCCCCTCCTCGAGGCATTCCACATCGCTGATGAGATACTCAAACAAGGAGTACAGGGTGTATCAGAGCTCATCACACATCCAGGTCTGATAAATGTAGACTTCGCAGATGTCAGATCAGTCATGGCAGATGCAGGATCAGCTCTCATGGGAGTTGGATATGGAAGTGGCGAGAGTCGAGCAATCGATGCAGCACGAGCAGCTATCGAGTCACCTCTCCTCGAGCTCTCGATCAACGGTGCCAAGGGTCTCCTCCTCTCGATCACGGGTGGATCTGATCTCTCGATGTTCGAGGTGGATGAGGCATCTCGTCTCATCAAGGAGCTCTGTGATCCAGATGCCAATATCATATTCGGTACCTCTATCGATGAGCGATATACTGGCGAGATCAAGATCACCGTGATCGCTACAGGGTTCAACGAAGAGACCAATGCTCAGATCGCGTCCATGAGCCGTGGAGGATTCGGACAGAGTCGAGTATTCGGATCTGCACCAACACCTCAGCCGACTATGCGTCCGATGAATCAAGGAGCATTTGGTGGACAGACGACTACAGCTCCAGAGCCACAGAATGACTATGATGTCCCTGCGTTTCTCCGCAACAAGATGGGGAAATAATCGAGAACCCATGAAAAAACTCCCCCCGAGTACTCGAGGGGAGTTTTTTAAAAACAAAAGATAAAAATTGAATTCTCTATTTTTTTTCGTACGATAGAGTCTATTACTATCATTATATTCATATGATCTTCGTTGCACTCGATCTCGAGACCACTGGACTCTCCCCTGAGACCGATACTATCATCGAGATTGCAGCCATCCGATTTGAGATTGATCGAGTTGGAGATACTTTTGTTATGAGAGATAGCATCGAACATAGCCAGCTGATACACCCAGGACGAGTACTCACACAAGAGATCACGATGATCACAGGGATTACCTCTGCGATGCTGGAGGGCAAACAGAACTGGAACAGTGTACGAGATCGAGTGAGAGAGTTCATAGGAGATGCCGTGATCGTCGGGCACAATGTACTCTTCGATATTGCGATGTTCGCAACTCATGGGATCGATCTTCGAGCCAATAGAGTGATTGATACTTTTGAGCTCTCAGAGATATTCTCACAGGATATCGAGAGTCTGAATCTGGGATTCCTAGCCAATAGATATGAGCTCATAGACCCGAGTGAAGAGGAACACAGGGCACTCACAGATACCAAGGTGTCGATCCGACTCCTCCTCCGCTATCTCGGAGAAGTGAGCAAGATCGAGTGAACGAAGCGACAAATCTGGGATATACTCAGTGATCGTGATGAGAGCCATACACTCACTATCCTTTCGCAGATCTGTCATGGAAAAAGACATACTAAAGCCGATATCGGTGCATTATTTTCGGATCTATTGGTAGTAGCCTCACCATCATCTACAATATCGAATAGTCCAACTATCCAACTATCCAACTATCCAACAACTCTCATCGAAACTCACGGCGATCCAACAGAAGAGATCCAGATCATCCATGATACATTTCGCACTCATTCTCATGTTACACTCGTTGCTCCGGGATACAAGGTAGCAAGTTGGATGTCAGGACTATTGTCCAAAAATGATATCGAGAATATAGTAGCAATCATACCGGACAAGTGGTGCAGTGTCGAGTATATGCGAGAGCTCATGCTGAGTGATCGACGCCTCGGACGCAAAGAGATGATCTTGACACTCAAGATAGCATATTGGCTGACGGGTACGACGACTGGACTCCTTGATGAGATCAAGTTCTACGGAGAAGAACGCCATATTCTCAATATCTACAGATGTAGAGAAGATGAAACACCTATTTGGAGATCAGTATATGAAGCAAAAATCCAAACAATTCCAGTATTCATCGTGGATGCATATCACTTTGCGAAGCAGATACCTGGGAGACATACGATCATCAAAGATATCCCACTCCTTGAAGATATAGTGAGACGTTCTCAGAGCCAAGAGATATCGTTTGAGATACTCTATGATGCCCTAGCATCACTTGTTGGAGGAGAGTTACTCACGCATGTATGAGATATGGTATCTATCATTCGTGAGATCTATGAATCTAGCGTAGAGCGTCCGACTGGACCTCTCACATCACCTCCTGGGTGACATGGAGAGACCTATTTCGTCACACAAGCTATGCTCTGGCATCGCGGACACAAGTGGCTCATCCATGCATCGCGGACACTCGAGGAGAGATGGAAGCAATGGAAATATGAGAACCAAATACAACATCCTCGCAATATAGTTCTCAATATAGAGTACATAGATAGATGTGTATACCTCTTTCTGAACTACCACAATATCTGAGATACCAATACGAATATAGCACTCTCTATACATGAGGAAAAAACTCGTATCACTTTTATTCTTCGAAGTGTGGTAGATATAATGGAGCCTATACTGAATGGGGCTACAGCATATGGAATCAATATATCCAGGAGAGAGACTCTTTCATTTTTGATGAGAGAATATGGGCTTTGTAGTAGAAAACTCCCAATAGCAAATCTCCAACTCCCTGCCTCTAGACTCATACATATTACCTACCATCCTGGAACTATCCAACCCGGAACAGTGATCATCACGACGAGCCTCAAGCATGCACGAGACCTCGGATCAGAACTCCGAAAAATCCATGGCAAACATATCAATATTCTCATACAATGACTCTCAGGAGGTAAGGGAAAAATGCTATCAACATTTTCTCATCATATTACACAGACAATCATAGTTGGCATCATAGATACTTGGCGGGATGAGTATAGTCTCTGGTCAGTAGCAAAAAATATTATCATAGCAAAGCTTCCGTTCGATCCTCCTACAGATCCATATTTTCTCGCTCGTACTGTCGGTATGTCGAACAACTTCTGCAAGTATAGTGAGCCCATTGTGGCCATACGTCTCTCTACCCTCATCGATCGGATACTATCGAGTGGCTATACTGGAACCATAGGATCAACAGATCCGAGACTCTCGGGTACCGAGTGGGGCAAAAGAATAGGATTAGAATTATTATAAAAACAAGGAATACAAGTTTCGCAAGTGATTTTGTATCATAGCATTTGCGAAAAGAGGATGAATCTGTTATTCTCATACTATCATAAGTATATTCTCTATGGCAGATACTCCTCCTCAGGTACCAGAATCTAGTTTTCTTACTGGCACACCGATAGCACTCCCATCAAGTGTAAAGGAAAAAACTGAAGAAACTCTTTATAATGACTTTTTTCAAGAAAATAGTACCGGCGAGATGAGTCTCGGGGGTAAAAAAGAACGCTCGTCACTCGAAATACTCGTCAGTATATTACAATATCTCACGATATGTATCGTAGTTATTGGAATATTATTTTGACTCCACGTTTATATCAGATCGAGTAGTGGAGGATTTTTGGAAAACTATCCATTCCTCTGTCCATATCTCCACTATGATATCAATGCACCGAGTGATGAAAAAGCATGTAAAAGTGTGGTAACTATCGGTCGAGAATATGTCGAAAGGCAGAGTATTTTAGAAGAAAATATCATAAAATGACTCACTGAGTATATTCCTATCAAGGTATCTGCAAGTATCCTCGATGCCTCTCCAGAGAAAAAATTCATTATCGATACCTACGATAGTAAACCACATGTCAATGAGGTACTCGAAGCTTTCGGTCGAGTGAAGCTCGCATCCCAATCAGTGATTGGCAATATCGAGTGTAGTGGACTCACCGTCACCAACGGTAATAGCCTCTCAATACAATGTACGATATATGGATGAGGTATTGGTGATGCTGATAGCAATGGGCAGATTGGATCTGCTCGTATTCAGGCGATGCGTTTTATCGAGAACCTTGCAGATACCAGTAAGAGCTCACTCATACTCGAGAATCAGCCAACATCACTTGGTATAGAAAAAATAAAAAATGATACTACGGTTGGATTTTTAACCCGAACAACTCTCCCGATACAGGTACGCTATGTTCCTCTCATACAAAAAATTTAATCTCATATTATGGCTATCAAAAATCAACGCGAACAGCTCATGCATACCATGGTAGGACAAATCACTATTATGGCTATGGTAATAATCATTACCTGGATCTATGTAATTCCAGAATATACTACACTCGCTCAGTCTATCGTTGATACAAATGCTGTAGTAGAGAAGTACAATATAACTGCAAAAGATGGTATCTCATATCCCGATCTCTCATCGATACTACAGGCAACCAAATGAAAAGAGGAGCTGCTCGCAATCATCCAATCTGCTCCGAGAGAAACTCAAGATGTCATACTCAAAGTAGGATCTGAACCATATATGTTCTGGCTTGATGGAGCTATTGGAGCGAGTTCTACAGACAAAAAAAAGCTCGCAATCAAAAAAGCCAGACTCAATAGCATACTCCCTACTCTCAATCCAGTGAGTAATAATCTCGCAGAAGAAACGGTGAGCATGCGACGCTATATATCATTTGTTGAAGAAAATATAATCAAGCAATTTGGTATAGAATCTAATGTAGCACTCGGAATACAGAATATAAAATACGGAAAAAGGGGAAGCTCGATGCCTGAATCACTCGGATCATTCGATACGGAAATGGCATTCGTATCAACAAATATAGGTATATCAAAACTGATTGACTACGTCAATACTCTTGGTCACTATGAAATTCTCCTCGATACAGGGGTCACATCAACAGGATCTACCGGTATTATGTCCAATCCCCTTGCAATGATAGATTCCCTGTCTCTCCAGACGACTCTCGATCTGAGTAAGCCAAACGAAGAGAATGCTGGTCGTATGGTTATCAGGTTCTATATACGAGGATCATCGTCCGTAGATGTAGCCTATCTCAGTGAAACTATCAAATCTAGAAAAGAGGCACTCAAAAAAAAGATCGATGCTGCTATACTCAAATGTAGTACAGATATCACATGTTCTGGTAAAAAAAATCTCGATCTATTGGATAGAAAGTATAATGAATTCGTACGGGCTACTTCACAGAGTGTGAATCGGACAGGTACAGAAATGATATATATCCTATCAGCAGACCTCAACTCTGTCATAGCTCTTGAAAAAGAAATGATGAGCTTAACAAAATAAATATGCCAAATATCGTAGATACACTCAAAGAAGCTATATACAAAGGAGAGAATATCTCCCAAATCTGTGATCTTATCATCATGGGAGCGGTCGAATCAGGGAGCTCAGATATCCATATAGAGCCACTGACCAATATCGTTCGCCTCAGATATCGTCTCGATGGTATGCTAGAAGAGATTCTCGAGTATCAGACATTTCTCCATCAACAGGTAGTAGCAAGGTTCAAAATCATGTCAAATCTCAAGATCGATGAGGCTCGTATCCCACAAGATGGACGTCTTTCGACGGTAATCGATAATAAGTCACTCGATCTCCGCGTCTCAACTCTACCAACCGTTCATGGTGAGAAGATAGTGATGCGTATTGTAGATAAAAGTAAGAAAATACCGGATATATTCGGACTCGGTATCGAATGACATAATAAAACCCTTCTGGAAAAAGCGATCGCTCTCCCAAATGGAATCATCCTCACCTCAGGACCGACTGGTTCTGGTAAGTCAACAACCCTCTACTCATGTCTATCTAAACTGAATTCTCCTGATGTCAATATCATGACCCTCGAAGATCCAGTAGAAATGCAGATCGATGGACTCAATCAGTCACAAGTTTTTCCGGATATTGGGTATACATTTGCCTACGGACTCCGTACTGCCCTACGTCAAGATCCAGATATCATCATGGTGGGAGAAATCCGAGATCATGAAACAATCAATATCGCGATCGAGGCAGCCCTCACGGGACATCTGGTAGTATCGACGATCCATACGAATTCAGCTGCCGAGACGATAACACGTATTCTCAATATGGGAATCCCTCCATTTCTCCTCCCAGCATCAGTAAATGCTATCATCGCTCAGCGACTCATACGTCGACTCTGTCCACACTGCAAAAAACCTGTACTCATGCAGAATCTCGAACCAAAAATGAAAGCTAATGTAGAAAAAGCGATCAAGCGAACTGCAAAAGATGAACTCATATCTCGTATCCCTACAGCTATATTGCAGGCTCCTACATTTTATGAACCTGTTGGATGTGGTGAATGTAAAAACATCGGATACAAATGACGAGTTGGTATATATGAGATCCTTGAGATCACAAATAATGTCAAGAAAATGATTATCGATGGTGCAAGTGCCACAATGATCAACGAAACAGCCATATTTGATGGGATGATATCTCTGGAACAAGATGGTATCATCAAGGCTCTCAATGGTACAACTTCACTCGCAGAAGTATACGCAGCAGCCAAGGAAAATGCATAACTAACCAATCCAGAATATGGCAACACCAATCCAGAACCAAGACATCGTCATTCTCGACATCGAAGACGGACAAAAAGAAGCAGAAATAGAATCAACACTGACCTATATTAAAAATTTTTTTATTAGTCAAGGTTCTATTACTCTCAGACAGAAGGTAGTATTTTTTCGTATTCTCGCTACGATGGTAAATGCGAGTCTCACGATCCTGAAGAGTCTTTCTGCCCTGAAGAAACAAGAGAAAGATCTAAAAATGATCAAATTCTATGATTTCATGATCACCCGTATTCAGAGTGGTACAACCATGCATGAGGCACTCGACGCGTATTATGGATGTTTCTCAAACGCTGAGGTATCTATCATCGAAGCTGGTGAACGAACTGGAAAGCTCAATACAGCCCTCCTCCAGATAGCAGAACAAACAGAGAAAATCGACTCTATTACTCGTAAGATCAAGGGGGCTATGACCTATCCTATGATCATGATCATAGGTATGGTCGGATGTGTTGCCATATTGATGGTGAAGGTTATTCCGACATTGACTGGATTTTTTTGAGATCCCAAAAAACTTCCTGATGCAACCAGACTTATTATTACTGTGAGTGATTTTTTTATTCACTACTATTTTTTCATGATTGTCATTGTAGTTGGTGGATTCATAGGACTCAATGTATGGAAAAAAACTAAATCTGGAAGATATAAATTCGATGGTATCCTTCTCAGGATGCCGATCTATGGACCTCTCGTAAAAAAAGTTATTCTCTCACGTTTTGCTCGCGTATTCTCGAACTTGCTTGCAAGTGGTGTAGCTGTAGTCGAGGCAATCCGTATCGTATCGAGTGCCGTAGGCAATGAGGTATATCGACAACGACTCCTCCTCCTGAGACAGGATGTCAAAAATGGACAAAAAATCGCTGAATCTCTCGAAGATGATCCACTCTTCCCCGACCTCCTCATCTCGATGATCCGTGTTGGTGAAGAAACAGCCCAAATCGGTACAACAGTTATCAAAATTGCAGATTTCTATGATGAAGAAGTCGACATCGCAATTGCTGGTATCCAAAAACTTATCGAACCAGTAATCCTAGTAGTTATGGCGGTAGTAATCTGATTTCTCGCGATCGGTATATTCCAGCCGATTATGAACCTCGCAGGTACGATGGGGAGCTAATATCCTATACGAAAAAATCCACTTCTCAAAATGAAGTGGATTTTTTCTTGCTTTTTGAGATTTTTCGCTATACTATTCGAGCTTTATCTTTATTATTTTTCTATTTATGTTCTCTCTCGAAGCAAAGATCCGTACAGAAGTAGCGAAGATCGCCCGTGTAGACGGTGTGATTCCAGCAGTTGTCTACGGCAAGGATACCCCTTCGGCTATGTTGACAGTGGGTGTATCAGAATTTATCAAGGTCTACCGCGAATCCGGTAAGAACCATGTCATCACTCTCAATGTAGGCAAGGATAAGTACAATGTACTCATCCAAGAGGCTCAACGTCATCCTGTTACTGGTGCATTTCGTCATCTCGACTTTCTCGTCGTAGATATGAAAGCTCCTGTCCACGTCCAAATAGCGATCAAGCTCATTGGTACATCTCCAGCACTCCTCGAGGGTGGTCAGATGCACCAATCTATGGAGTCCCTTGATGTGAAGTGTCTCCCAGCTGATATCGTCGATGCTTTCGAACTCGATACAACATCACTCGTGATGGGGCATTCGCTCCATGTCAGTGATATCGTGATCAATACCAAAAAATATACTGTCCTCTCACACGCTGAAGAGGCGATCGTCTCTATTCATGCTCCGAAAAAAGTCAAAGAAGAAGATGAAACAGCATCTGTTGCTGATGTTGCAGTAGCAACAGCGAAACCAACTGCTGAATAATCACTTGTATAAAAATGCTCTCTCAGATATTTGAGAGAGCATTTTTTCTTGCTTTTTATGAGAAATCCATACTATTCTCATATCTATTCTATTTTCAGAAAAATATACTAAATCCTCATATATGCTAATCAAAATTGTCGGATCAGGAACTCAACTCACAGATCTCGAAACCCTCGTAAACAAAGCTCTCGCTGAACTCGCACTCGATGATGCCGTCACCGTATCTACAACTGATGATACTGCCTACAAGCTCGAACTCGGTATCACTGAGAATCCGGCTCTCGCTATCGAAGAGGAGTCAATCGACTTCCGTGATATGATATTCCAGGGTGAGGTACCAGCATATGACGAGATCAAGAGTATGTTTATATCGATACTCGGAGATGAAGAGGATCATGGAGGGGGAGGGTGTGGGAGTGGTGGATGTGGAACCTGTGATACAGGATGTGGTAGTGAAGAAGAGACTCACGATCATGGAACCCAGGATGAGTGAGAGTCTTGTGGAACTGGTTGTGGTTGCCACTAATACAATATCTTCGTCAAGGCTATATTGTTGCATAAAATAGAGAAAAATGCTATCCTGAATGGGTAGTATTTTTTATCTATCACAAATGACTCTCGCTCAATCACCATCAGAGATCTCTGAAGATCAGAAAGAAGTTATACTAACTAATGAAGCTCAAGCAAGAGTCAATGCTGTAGGAGATTCTGCAATTTCCCTATTGGATACGAATCCAGATGCAAAATCAGTTATTGCCAATCTCTTCGGTGAAATGATCGCAAATAATCTCCGTGATCCCGAAAATGTAACAAAGATCCAAGATGGACTCTATGATGCTCGTGATCAACGACTTTCTCATGCAACTCTAGGTGAAAGACTATCTATACTTGAATCATTCTCAAAGTTCATGACGCAATTCACACAGTGAATCGCTCAGATGAATCGAGATGTTGGACTCAGTAATGAGGCAAATGCACTCAAGAGCTGATCTGATATAAAGATCTCTCAAGTACAATCGACATATGCTCAGATCCTTGCAAATAATCATCCAACCCAAACCGCCTAATTGGCGGTTTTCTTTTACCCAATCAAGCTCTGAAAATCAGAAATAGACAATATCTGCACACCATACTCCTCTGCTTTTATTCGCTTGGATCCTGCGTTGTCACCGGTGATCAGATAGTCGAGTCGAGCTGATACTGATGTCCGTACTTCCCCACCATTTTTCTCTACGAGCTCGTGTATCTCATCTCGAGAGAGTGTATCGAATGATCCCGTGACACAAAAACTCTTTCAGACAATTTGTGTTTCGGATGTGTTTACGCCTAGTGACGTTTCAAGTTTCAACTCTCTATACAATCGTTCTACCACTTCCCTATTTTCTTTCATATATTCGACAAAACTCCGAGCTGTCTCAGGTCCGATATCTTTGACTTGCAATAAATCCTCCTCAGTAATCGCAAAAAGAATATCAGGAAAAGTAATTGCTTGTTTCGCTGATAGCTGATAGCTGATAGCTGATAGCTGCTTCCCTGTTTTTTTCCCGACATTCGCTATTCCGAGTCCGACGAGCATACGATCCAATGTTGTATGTCTCGCTTTCTCGAGTGAGTCGATCAGATTTTGTACGGATTTTTGCTTGTATCACTCCAGTCTCAATATCTCAGTAGAATATTGGCCGAGCTGGAATACTGATGCAGGATCTGTGATCCATCATTGTTCGAGAAAGTCCTCAATCTGGCGAGGTCCGAGTCCATCGATATTCATCGCTTGGCGTCCGACGAACATCTCGAGTTGTCCCTGTATTTTGGCTGGACAGTGAGTATTGGAGCAGAAAATCGCAATCTTGCCCTCATCTTGTTCGAGTACAGTTGAGCATATAGGACAAACTGTTGGGACTTCAACCTCTTTTTCACTCCCATCCCTCACATCTATGATCACTGATACGATCTCAGGAATCACCTCACCTGCCCGCATGATGAATACACTATCTCAGATCCTGACTCACTTGCGAGTGAGCTCATCATAGTTATGGAGGGTTGCTCGCCTGACTACCACTCATCCGACATCCACTGGTTCTAGATTGGCTACTGGTGTCACTGTCCCGGTACGGCCGACCGAGTTCTCTATAGAGAGCACCCGAGTTCTGACTTGCTTGGCAGGGAACTTGTACGCGATCGCATATCGTGGATGATGCTCTGTCCGACCGAGGTCATCCCAGAGAGTCATATTATCGAGCTTGAGCACCATACCATCGATGTCAAAATCAAAATATTCTCACCCTTTCTTTGTTTCTCGATCGATCAGATCACACAGAGTATTGATTCCAGTAATATGTTTGAACTCAAAATCCACTCGCTCAAATCCCCAAATCGAAATAAGATCCATGAGTTCATGATAACTTTGAATTTTATGTCCTCAATGGGTATAAAAAAATTGTGAATTTTGAACTTGTTGTTCTATTTGAGGAACACTATACGCAAAAAACTGAAGGTATCGACTGCGAGTCACGAGTGGATCGAGCTGTCGGAGTGATCCTGACGCACAGTTACGGGGATTAGCGAAGAGTTTTTCATTATTTTCTTGTCGATCTCCATTTACCTGAGCAAATACTGTTCGACTCATCATCACTTCTCAACGTATTTCAAGACGTTCTACTTTTTGCAATAGAGCAATCTCTTTTGGGATATTCTTGATCTCAAGTGCCCCGATCGTCACATCCTCGCCCTCTATTCCACTTCCACGGGTGATGGCTTGTACTAATTTTCCATATTCATATACAAGAGCGAGTCAGAGTCCATCATACTTTGGCTGAATATAGTAGTTGAGTTCTTTTGGTGCACTTTCCTTAAGGACATTCCGCATTCGTTGCTCAAAATCACGAACCTCATCTACTGAATAAGTATTATCAAGTGATATCATCGGATAGAGATGTTTTACTTTTTGGAATTGTTCTGATGCGAGGATCGCGAGCCTCGCCGTCGGTGAATTTTCATCGAGCATACCATAGTCAGATTCTGCACGAGCGAGTGCATGGAATAACTTATCATACTCAGTATCACTTATGATCGGCGACTCTATAATATGATAGAGTCTATTATGCTCACAGATAACCTCACGGAGCTTGAGGATATCGTCTTTTCGTATATTGTTCAGTCGGAGGAGAAAGTCCGTCGAGATTGAGAGGAGTTGACTGGATTGCATGAGGGAAGTATAGGGAAAATTTTATAGAAATCAAAATTGCTTTTTTCTCACTTTCTCCTATAATACTCCCGTTTATTTCGGGATTTTATTTTCCTATATTCCATATTTATAACCCAACAATACTATGCAATCCGTCGTCACCCGCAAAAATAGCTATACACTCTCGATCAATATCCGCGAATCAGGAGTCGAACTAGAAAAGGCTCGTCAGCACATCATCGAAGATATCAGAGTCAATGGCAAGGTCAAGGGATTCAAGCAGGGATCGAGTATCCCTGAGGCTGTCATCGTCCGCGAGTACGGCGAGGAGGTCATCCGTGAGCGAGCACTCGACCGCGTGATGAACCATATCTATCCGAAGATACTCAAAAAAGAAAACATCGTCCCAGTAGCAGCCGGTAATATCACCGAGGTCAAGAGTACTGATCCGATCGAGCTCACTCTCGAGGTCGAGGTGTTCCCTGAGATCGAGGTAGATGAGGCAAAACTCAACAAAATCCGAGTCAAGCGAACTCCAGTGAAAGTCACTGACAAAGATATCGATACTGAGATCACAGCAATCAAGGCAAGATTTACACATTTCCATGAGGCAGGATCACATAGTGAGGATGGAGCTGATACGAGCTATGAGAAAATCGAGTCAGGAGATCGTGTCACGGTCACCGCTCAGGGATATGACAAAAAATGAGGTGAAGCCATCAAAGAAACCTATGTTCCGGGCTATCCACTCGTGATCGGATCAGCTTCATTTATTCCAGGATTCGAGGAGGAACTCGTCGGATCCAAGGTCGGAGATGAGACAGGATTCGAGATCACATTCCCAGCTGAATATCATAGCGAAGAATTCAAGAGTCGAAAGGTATACTTTGTTGCAAATATCGAAAAAGTGGAGAAACCCCATACTCCAGAATTTACTCCAGAATTCATCAAGGATCTCCGTGGAGTCGAGACGGATATGGCGGGATTCCGAGATATTCTCCGCACTGAGATCACGAACAAAAAAGAAGCAGAAACTCGCCAAGTCGATGAGAATACACTCATGGAGCAGATGCTCGCTGTGGCAACATTCGAGGTCGGACCTACTCTTCTCTCTCAAGAAATAGATCAGATATATCGTGAGCACGCATCCAATCTCGAACAACAGGGTCTCGATATCAAGGGATATCTCGAGCATGTGAAAAAGTCTGAAACCGAGTACAAAGAAACCGTTGTAGCACCTGAGGCAAGTCGCAGAATCAAGGCTGAGCTCCTCCTCCGCAAGATCAAAGAAATCAAGGGTACAGATGCAACTGAGGATGAGGTCAAAGCTGAGGTCGACAAGGTCATAGCTCAATATAGCAGTACGGAAGTATCAGAAAGACTCAAGGCAAAACTCGTCCCTGGAGATACCTACTATGAGGATATCAAGAATCGTGTCATCTATCGCAAGGTAGTAGATACATTCTGGGCATAGTTTATAATAATCCCTTACTTGAAAAAAGTAAGGGATTATTACTTATATAATATCGTCAATTACTTCACGTAATTTTCAGTTGATGAGATTTGAAAAGTAGGGTTTTTTCTGTATAATCCAGCAGCTTTTCACGAAGCCAGCCAGATCTATATACTATAGATTTCTAGATTCTAAATTTTAAGTCCCATGTTTTCTTTTATCACTGCACTATTCGCAAACAGCTCTGAAAAGCGAATCAGATCATATCGTCGCGAACTCGATATGGTTAAAACAATTGAAGCAGAGTACTCCACAACAATAACCACCGTCGAGCAAATTCAAGCTAAGACACATGAGTTCCAGTCTCGATTTTCTGGACTCGATATCTCAGATGCAATTGACCTACAAACTATTCGTCAAAGACTCGAAGAAACCAAGTATGAGGCATTTGCCCTCCATCGTAGAGCCTGTGAGATCATCTATAGTCAAGAGTTCGATCTCGGGAGTGGTCATAAAATCACCTGGAATATGATCCCTTACGATGTCCAGATTATCGGTGCAATGACGCTCCATGATGGAAATATATCTGAGATGCGGACTGGTGAAGGTAAAACTCTGGTCGCGACTATCGCTGCCTACCTCAATGCTCTCGTAGGAACTTGAGTCCATATAGTCACAGTGAATGACTATCTCGCTCGTCGTGATGCGAGTGAGATGGGAATCATATATAACACTCTCGGTCTCTCGGTCTGAGTAGTATCTCATGGGCAGGGATTTGAAGACAAACGAGCGGCCTACGATTCAGACGTAGTTTATGCAACAAATAATGAGCTCGGATTCGACTATCTACGTGATAATATGGCATCAAGTGTCGCTCTGCGAGCAATGGGCATACGGTGGTTTGCTATTATCGACGAGGTAGACTCAATACTCGTCGATGAGGCTCGTACTCCGCTCATCATCTCTGCTCCTGACGCAGAGGCGACTAACCAATATGCGAGATTCGCTGCCATGGCTCGATCTCTCGTGAGTGAGACACACTACAAGATCGATGAAAAACAAAAGACTGCAACTCTCACCGAGAATGGTATAGCAAAAATTGAGGAATATATCGGTGTCGATAACATCTATGTGAGTCAGTACTTCAACGATCTCCATCATATCGAGAATGCGTTGAAAGCAAGTGCCGTATACAAGCGAGATGTTGATTATCTCATCCGCAACGATGAGGTGATGATTATTGATGAACATACAGGTCGTGTGCTCTCAGGTCGTCGTTATAGTGATGGATTGCATCAAGCTATCGAGGCCAAGGAGTGAGTCACTGTGCAACAAGAGTCTCGTACTCTTGCATCGATCACTTTCCAGAACTATTTCAGATTATACAAAAAACTCTCAGGAATGACAGGAACTGCGAAAACCGAAGAAGAAGAATTTTATAAAATATATTCTCTCGAAGTTATACAGATCCCGACAAATAAGCCAATCAAGCGTATCGATCGCTGAGATCTCCTATTTCGCAGTGAGAAAGGTAAGTTTGACTATATTGTCCGCCTCATAGAGTCACTCCACGAGAAAGGACAACCGATCCTCGTGGGTACAGTATCCGTCGCGAAGAGCGAATATCTCTCTGATCTCCTCACAACTCGAGGTATCCCACACAATGTGTTAAATGCGAAGCAAGACTCAAGAGAAGCCGAGGTCATAGCGGCAGCAGGATCATATGGAGCAATCACGATCGCAACAAATATGGCAGGTCGTGGTACTGATATCAAGATCGATGATCGAGTTCGTACTCTCACAGGAATAGTTGGGCTCGATGGAGCTGCAGGATCACAGGAGTATCCTCTCGGCGGACTTTTTGTCATCGGCACTGAAAAACACGAAACAAGACGGATCGATAATCAGCTTCGTGGACGATCTGGTCGACAAGGTGATCCTGGCCTCTCACAGTTTATGATATCTCCTCAGGATGACATCATGCGTATTTTTGGTGGTAATCGACTCTTCTCGATTCTCTCGAGTTTTGAGTCTCATCCTGAGCACGACCCGCTGATCGAGAGCAAGGCTCTGATGAGAAATATCACCACAATACAAAAACAGGTTGAAGGTCGTAATTTCGATATACGCAAACATATCCTCGAGTATGATGATGTACTCAACCAACACCGCCTCGCCATCTATGCTCGTCGCAATCGTATCCTCGAATGAGCCGATATCCATAGTGAGGTCGTCGATATGATCGAGAGTGAGTCAGAGCGTCTCGTCGGCCTAGTAGATACCTCAGCTACACTATCTGCCATGGATAGTGATATCCTGACTGCCATAGCGAGTGAAGTCAACTCATTCAGTGAATCGAGTATTGCTCGTGTTGAGGACTACTCGACAGCAACAGATACTGCATCCCTAATAGAAACAACTCAAACACTCCTCGCAGGCAAGATCGAAACACTTCGTAACAGTGGAACAGAGGAACAATTTGCTGAGTTCGAGCGTCGTCTCACACTCGCAGGTATTGATGAACTCTGGATGCAACACATCGATCGTATGGCACATCTACGTGAGGAGGTAGCGTTCGAGGGATATGCACAGAAGAATCCTCTTGTAGTCTACAAAGAAAGAGCCTACGACCATTTTGTCGCGATGATACATACGATCGAACATCGTGTTGTCAAGTGACTCCTCACTGCCAAGGCACAAGAATCCATCGATACCGTCAATCTCGAGGAATCACTCCTGACAAGCTATCTCGAAACAGCAGAAGCAACTCATGCGGAGAGTACTGGTATAGCAGATGAAGGTCGCGTAGCAATATCTATGTTCCATCGAGATCATAGAGGAACAACCAAATCTATCAAAACAGATGATATGTCCATACGAGATATGAGCTTACCGGTTGTTGGGCGAAACGATCCATGTCCATGTGGGAGTGAAAAAAAATATAAACAATGTCACGGGAAATAAAGTCACCATCCTATACTAACATACCATCTCATGTCTCAAGCAGAAACACCATTCATAGAAACAGATCTTAGAGAGATTAACTCTACATTCTCGGAATTCATCATTTTTTTGAGAGACTTTGTCTTGATTTTGATAGTTGTATTTTTCATTCGAACTTTCGTTATAACGCCATTTCAGATCAATGGAGCCTCTATGGAGGCAAGCTACCATGATAAAGAATTTATCCTCGTAGACAAGTTCTCATATCTCGATTTTGCTCAAGATATGAGTGATCCAGCAGATAGTCCGATATGGGCATATATAACATCAATATGGCAAAAAATACCGATCCATATCGGTGATCCCGTACGGGGAGATGTCGTTGTGATCAAGCCTCATGTAGATAAAACTCGCGAACATTATATCAAGCGAGTCATCGGTATGCCAGGAGATATTATCAGATTTGAGAGCGGATCGGTATCACTCCAAGTTGCTGGTGGCACAGGATTTGTTACCATACATGAACCCTATCTCTCCGCATCCAATAGTGGTCATACCTATCTCCCTGATTACATCGAAGGGAATCAATTCCTCATACCTGCTGATACTTATTGGGTCATGTGAGATAATAGACAAAATTCGGCAGATAGTAGACAATGCTTCCAAAATTGTTTCTGAGTTGGGACGAATGCACACTTTATCAAAAGATCAAATGTTATAGGTCGTATACTTATCGACTTTGGATACTTCAATATATTCAGCGAAGGATGACTACTTAGTAATGGTAAATTCGGGTGGACTCACGCCCCAAGATTTCTCTCACATGCTCGTCAGGCAACATACCCAGAACTCGATAAATAGTATGTTCTTTCTTATCAATAAACCGATTGGCTTCACGAGTTTTGATGTTATACGCAAGCTCAGGGGGATGACAGGGATAAAGAAAATGTGACATACTGGTACTCTCGATCCTCTCGCGACTGGGGCACTCCTCATAGCCACAGATAATAGTACCAAGCTGATATCGAGACTCGAAATGGAATCAAAAACATATCTCTTTACTGTAAATATCAGTATAGTGAGCCCCTCGCTCGATATGGAGTGAGGCGTAGAGAATATCAGTATAGCAAGTATGAAAAATCATACTAATGCTGAATTAAAAAAATTCTTAGAAAATCAGAAGACTCAAATACCCCCAAAATATTCTGCTATACATATAGATGGTAAGCGGGCATATGATCTCATACGCAAGTGACGAGAGTTCGATATACCAGAGCGTCCTATATCTGTATCAGAGGTGGAGGTGATCGATATATCTTTACCGAAAGTGACTATCAGGCTCACCATATCAGCAGGAGGCTATATTAGATCTTTTGCTCCTATTATTGCAGGATTTTTCGGTGTTTCTGGTGGTGGATGTATCACGGCACTCCATCGTGAACGGATCAGCAATATCGATCTCACGAGATCCATGGGATTCTCGGATCTCGATATGAATAATACTATCCCCTACTCGGATCTCCTCTCACATATTCCGATATATCATCTCGATACAATATACCAAAAGTCACTGATCGACGGTATCATTGTCGATGTCGGTACACGAGAAGAACGACAATCTGATAGAGAGATACTCATCTCTTGTGGAGATATCACCTCTCTCGGGAAGTGGACACTATGAGGTATAGAGGTGATCCGCAACTATGTCTAGCAAAAATCACGTAAAACTCGCAATCAGCTCCTTGCTTTTTCGATATTTATAGGTATCCTCCCCTCGTTATGCTTTTTATACGAATTCTCGTCATACTTGTTTCGATCACATTCGCTATTTCAGCGAATACATCTTTTGCCGCATCATGATATCTTGTCTGATCTGGAACTACGAGTATAAAGGTAAAGAATATAGAAAAAGATCAAAAAGAGGATGAAGGAAGTGGAGATACGAATACTGAAGATAAAAAAATAGAAGATAAAAAAACTGAAAAGAATGCTCAAAAAATCATACTCGAAGTATATAAAATCCAAGGAAATAAAATACTCAAAGATATGGACGCGAGTATAGAAAAAGTGAATCCAGATCCAAAAGTACGTATAGAAGTATACTCAAGCATACAAAAAACTCTTGAGTTCCGCAAACAAAAACTCGAAAAATCAGAACTCAGTGATGAAGGCAAGGATATCCTCACCGGATATATAGAATATATGATTTTTGCTATCGAAAAAAAGAAAAAAAATCTCGAGTAATATCGAGATTTTTTTTGGCTTCGGTATTTCTCTTGCCTTTTTAATATCATCAGATATACTTTTATCATAATTTCTACTGATTTCTCATATGACAAACGAACTCATCCTATGGACTAAGAAGATTCTCATAGTAATAGCTATACTCGCTATCTGATATATCCTCTACATGATGGAATCACTCATCGTAGTAATCCTGATATCAGGATTTATGACCATGCTCATCACACCACTCATAGACCTGATGGAGCGACGATGAGTCCATGCGAGCTTCACTATACTATGAGTATATATCTCTATCATCATAATAGGATCTATTGTTGCTGGCACCATCGTCCCTATTATCATCAACTATGTGAGCGATACAGTGACTACTGTCATCATCTGGACCAAGACAGCACAGTCGACCTATGCAACACAGGGAATACACGGATTTGGACTCAGTCCATATATAGAGAAGGCTATCACATTCCTCTTCAATGAAAAAAATATTGACCAAACACTCTCGTTCATCAGAGACAATGCGGGCAATATCCAATCTGTTATTACAACACAACTCTCATCGATCACGAGTGGAGGATTTCAGGTACTCTCGAGTGTAGGAGGAGTTTTTTTTAACTGGATACTTATCGCGATTATGACATTCTCGATGGCACTCGAACGCCAACGTATCGGACAATTTATTCTCGATATCGTGCCAGATACAATAGAGATTTATCTCATGATTCATTATAGAGAGATACAGTTCACACTCAACGCATGGATACGAGCCATGCTTATACTTTCATGTAGTATTTTTACGATTATCTATCTCTCGCTCACAATTCTAGAACTCATATTTGGTTTCGATACGGGTCGTACGTTTACCCTTGCACTTATCAGTGGGGTGATGGAGTTCATACCATATATTGGACCTATCATAGCACTCATCCCAGCATTTATCATCGGTATCGGTATATCATGGCAGGTCGCACTCGCTATAGCGATCCTCTATCTCATCATACAACAGATAGAGAACAACCTACTCGTTCCCTATGTGATGAGCCGTTCACTGGATCTTTCACCATTTCTCGTATTCGTCGTGATGATTGCTGGAGCTACACTCTGAGGTATTCTCGGTATCATCCTTGCAGTTCCTGTTGCAGCAATTGGACGTGTTATGTATATGAGTTATCGCCACAATAGACTTGGATCATCCAGTATTAAAACACAATCAAAATCTCCAAAAATATAAAATCTTTTGACAAAGATATCAGAAAGTATACTATTAAAACAGTTCTACCAATCTATGCAAACAATATTCAACTCTACATTCTTCTATTTCTACTATTTTCAGTTCATACTGGATGGTAGATCTATATAGTCTGTTGAGCAGAATATATATACCTCTCCTCCAGTATGAACTGGGGGAGTTTTTTATTTTATCATTTTTTATATATGCTAGTGCCATCACTCACTCCACTCAACCGATCTTCATGAAGAACACAAGATAGATCCACCCAAGTCAACGGAGCAATCAGTAATCTCTTATCAAGGTGAGCCCATCCAATCAAGAGTCTCATATCTCTATCCACTGCCAAAGACCCCGAAACATGGTCTCAGTCTATCATCGAGGCCTTATTATGAAATCTGATATATGACGGATCGAGTCATGGTCAGTTCTGAACTCCTGATAACGACATCATAAAGGCAATATGTCATACTCATAATTCAAGATGGGTATGGACCCGAATCCTCTGAATCAAGCTAGATCTACTCATCATAAATGCTCCAGGAAAAATATCAGATACACAATTACGACGAATACAGGATATTCAAAAAACTCTCGAAAAAGAATTCACGAAACCAACTTCGTTATCATAAGCATTATGTTTTTCCTCTACTGACCTCCCTGAAGCTGAAAAAGCACAATAGGAAAAAAATTAGCTCAATATCAGTGTGTACATCATATCGACACAGATTCTTTGATAGAATCCAAACATTGAAAAATATGAGATATTATATCTAGATATGGCATCAATTATTTCAGAGAGATAGAGACTCAGACTCTCATAGATATAGCAACCTCTCAGTCTATAAAGAATACTATCATTTCTCTTGGGTGAGGAACTCTCCTACGAAGAGAAAATCTATGAATTATACAGACGATACGATGAAAAGTAATCACTCTCATATGAGATACAGATACTCTCTACCAGCATATCATTTCTGATAGAGACAATAATCGTCCACTTGTTATAGATAGGACAAACTTTGGAAAATTAATGTTGGAACGTCAAAATCACTATGAAAACTTTGATACCACCGTACATGTGCATGGTAAAGATATCAATACAATCGTGGATGAAATTCTGATACTCATAGCTATACCATCACCTGTGCCTCGATCTCCATGAGTATCCGTTCGATCACTTGTCGATCATTCCACGCTATAGCTCCTGCTTGTGTCACTTGAACTGTCTCAGCTCACTTGCCTGCTATGATGAGTACATCACCTGGTCTGAGCATGATGAGAGCAGTACGGATTGCATCTCCTCGGGATGGTATGATCCAGAATCCTTCACCCTCTCTGCGAGTGATCCCCTCGCTCACGTCACGGATGATACGGAGGGAGTCCTCTGTATAGGTATCATCGTCAGTGAGAATCACCACATCTGAGAGCTCATCGACGACCTTACCCATCTTGGGTCGCTTGGTCCGATCTCGGTCACCTGTAGCACCGAATACTGTGATGAGTCTCTGAGTCGTAGAGAGTTCACAGAGCGTAGAGAGCACACTCCGAAGTGAGTCTTCTGTATGAGCGTAGTCAACATAGATCTTAGCTCCGCGAGTATTGGATACTTCTTCGAGACGACCTGGTACACAAGCAAATTCTACGATAAGAGCTTGGATAGTGGGAATATCGATCTTCTGTGACATGAGGATAGCAACAGCGCAGAGGATATTCGATATATTGAAGTTGCCAGGCAAGCGAGATGAGAGATGGAAAGTATTCGATGGGATACGAACATCAAATTCAGTCGTCATCTCAGTATTGACTATATTTTCCGCTCGTATCTGAGCCGATGGAGAGAATCCTACAGTATAGAGATTGTCCACCACGATATCACGCGTGAGAAATCTATCAGAGTACTCACTGTCGATATTGACGACTCCGACTTTTCGAATTCCCTTTTTGATACCGTTCTTATAGAGATTACGAAAAAGTTGTAACTTGGTATCAATATAATTATCCATCGTCTTATGCAGATCGAGATGATCCTGGGCAATATTCGTCAATACTGCAGCATCATAGCGGAGTCCATGTACACGATGATAGTAGAGAGCATGGGATGAAGTCTCGATAACAGCGTACTCACAGCCAGCTCTCTTGGCTCTCGAGAGAAAATCCCACATATAAAAAGGAGATGGTGAGGTCATCTTCGTATTGTTCTCCTCTATCTTACCATCGATCATCATATTCACAGTCGAAAACATAGCGACCCGCTTCCCTGCTTTCTGGAGGCCACGAGCGATCAGATTGGTCGTGGTAGTTTTTCACTTGGTTCCTGTCACTCCGATCACGAGCATATCACGGGCAGGATTGCCTGAGAGCCAAAAAGCAATCACTCCACGAGCATAGTGATACGTGATACGAAGTGGTGAGTCGAGCGAGATGAGACTGCGTAAAAGTACAAGCATAAATCAAAAATCCATATAATAATATAGCTTGAATTTTATAAGAAAATGGTTATTATTCAACTCAAAATACCGTTTCTCTCTTGCCAATCAGACAATCACTATCCTACTAATCTAGCACCTATGTCAAAACTAAAAATCGAAACGGGAGATGATAATGAGATCCTTCGAAGTGCTTCTGACACTATCAAACCAACAGAACTCAAGCAATATAGAGCACTCGCAGAGAGCATGATCAAGCATATCAAGAATCCAGATAATGGTGGTGTCGGTCTGGCAGCCCCTCAAGTCTGAGTAAATAAGAGGCTCATCGTCATATCACTGATGCGAACCTATGATGATGAGATGTATCGTACGATCGCTATGGTGAATCCTGAGATCATCGAACACGCAGCAGAAAAGGTAAAATGAGAAGAAGGCTGTCTCTCGGTACCAGGCGAAACTGGTGATGTCGAGAGATGGGTATGGGTGAAGGTATCATTCATCGATCCTGAGGGTCGTAAGTATGCGCTCCGTCTCGAGTCTCTCGCTGCTCGGATCGTACAGCATGAGATCGATCATCTCGATGGAATATTGTTCACTGATATAGCAGAAAATATTCAACTCATCAACGATGCAGATTAGGGATAATATAACTTTCTTAGTGAATTAATTCTCCTTAGGGCATCTTTCGATCGAGTGTTCTTAGGAGAATCAACTAGTACTTCCCTCCTTTTTCTACATTCGTGAGGAGCATCCGCTTATCCCCTGCATATCGCATATTCTCGAGAGCTTGAATCAGCTTCTCAAACATCTGAAATTGATTCACTGTATCAAAAATAAACGCATTCCCCTCGAATTTCATAGGGTCAAATTCAACAAATAATGGTGAGGCAGAGACTGGAACTACTGGGACAACTCTATACTGAGCCAGATCTATAAGAGGAATAGTATCATCGAGTATATCAGTGATCCAGATATCAGCACCAGCGAGGCTCATGGTATCAATACTTGTTATGAGAGTCACTCCGATTGCATCACATGCAGATTGCATAAATAGACCAATTGTCTTATCTTGAATATAGGAAAGTACAATAGATCGAGTCCCCTTTGGTAATCAGAGGTGACGTAGGAGATTAGCTCGGGACTCTTCCTTTTGATTTTTAGGATTAGTAGGCATATTTATTTTTGTCTCAGAGGTATTACAGATACTCTAGCATACTCTCAGATAAAAAGCTAAAAAACAATATTGACTATTTATTGTAAATTATTTTTAATATAAAAATAGATTGGATTTTTTGGATTTTTTGGATATAACTGGGTGCATGAATACTTTTTGGTCAGATCTCGCTTCTCATGGACCTATTGCTGCTCTCGCTCCTATGGATGGCTACTGTGATAGTCCGTATCGCCAGATCGTAAAAAAAATTGCCCCAAACACAGTAGTATTTTCAGAATTTTATTCGGCCGATGGGCTTGTACACTCAAAGGAGCTCCAGAGACGAGCCCTCACACATGATACGAGCGAATATCCACTTATCATCCAGATATTCGGCAAGGATCCTGCTATGTTCGCCGAAGCTGCGAAAATCATAGAATGATATGGCATCACAGGGATAGATATCAATATGTGATGTCCTGCAAAAAAAGTTGTCAAAAGTGGACATGGATCATCTCTAATGATCAATCGTGATACTGCATTCCAGATCGTTGAGCAGATGAGCAAAGCAGTAAAGATACCAATATCCGTGAAAACGCGACTCGGCTGGGAAAATCCAGATCTCTTAGTTGACTTCGTGAAATGACTAGAAAATGCGGGAGCGAGCCTCATATCTGTACATGGTCGTACCTATAAGCAAGCATTCACAGGTCGAGCTGATTTTGCAGGCATATACGAGCTCAAACAGCACATCAACATACCAGTGATATGCAACGGTGATATCACAAGTTATGAAGATGGCGTAATGAAGATGATACATCCTACTGGACTCAAAAATTTGGATGGATTTATGATAGGAAGATCAAGTTTCGGTAATCCTTGGTGTTTTCTTCCTGGCAACTACGAGCCCACTCTCGATGAGATACTCGTGACAATGAGAGGCCATGGAGAGTTACTCTGGAAAGTAAAATGACGCCATGGTATGATGGAAGCTCGCAAGCATCTCGTACAATACCTCCATGGATTCCCAGGAGTCAAACAATACCGTACATCACTCGTACATGTCGAATCAGCAGATGATATATATACTGTTATCGATGACATTCGAAGAGACCATGCATCTCTCTTAGAAGAAAAAATCTCTGGAAATAGTCCTGAGAGCCTTCTCGCAGTATGGGATTGTACTGTTGACTAATCCTCGATAGCCTTGCGTATTTCTACAATACCCGAAACACGATCTATGATCACTGATTGTTCAAAATCACCATACCCAAGAGTGACTTTCAACAGACGAATAGGATATGGTGATGCTGGGATAGAGGAGAGGGAGACATCTGAGTTCGAACTGATAGTGATGGATGCATTCGTAGCGCCACTGATATCCCAGTTGAGTGCCCCAGGGACCATCACGCCAGATGATGCTGCTATATTGGTAATCTTATAGAGGGGGTCTCTATCAAAAAATGGGGTCACGAGTCGAGTCTCAGTACCAGTACTCGTAGTATTATAGATATAATTCGTAACAACTCCCGTAGAGGTGATATCAATACTCCTCTGAGTAGTAACAACGAGTATTGCCCCCGATGCTACTCATCGTCCAATGATCATATTATTGCGTGCTGTACGTATCTGGTCATATACCGTATTGACGAGTCGCTCTGTACGAGTTTGATTGATACGAGGATCTCGTGTCATATAGCTCGTCATCACAAAAAATAATCCAATCAGTACAAGTACAATTATTATTTCGAATAATGTGAACCCTTTTTTAGTATAAATCATGGAAAAATGATACGATTTTGCGAACAAGAGTCAATCGTTATTACTTGACAGGCTTGGAGTTTTGGCTTGTATGAGGAAATACTATAATTGTTTGAGTAGTATAACATCTGAAGTATGACTCCATCCAAACAGAAGGGATAATATGTGTTATCTTATCCGAATTGAGACAATACCAAATAGAAGAAATAGAAAACCATTTAGATATCAGTGCAAGAACTGTAAAAATATGTATAGAGCCATGAGATATCCAATCTCCAATTGATGGAGTGAGAGGAATATCTCACTCACTATAGATCCGAGATGGGTATGGTGTTATCAGTCCGAGATCGTGATGAGTTATGTATTTGCGTCAATGGTAATGAGATATGGCTCTCACTCCATATGGTC
Source organism: Candidatus Altimarinota bacterium (assembly GCA_014377305.1). GTDB lineage: Bacteria > Patescibacteriota > Gracilibacteria > BD1-5 > UBA2023 > JABFSX01. Next base: position 34,321 of record JACMPW010000011.1, read on the forward strand.
ATATATATCTCAGTACTCCTTGCATCCAGATGAGATCTGGTTTATACTGTTTTATTTTTTTATCTAGCAAAATTCCTCTCCAGAATGCAAATGGACTCAGGCACATAAGCCATATACGCATCATCCGGGTCGCATGTCATGCATATCCATATATATCTACCTCTTTGCCTATACTTCTCAATGCAAGAGTGATATCCGATAGATATTGCTCTGCTCAACCGACAATACTCGTATAATCAGATATCAAGAGTATACGATCGATACCATCTGTGAGCACCGAGAGCTGCTCTATCCATATATCATAACTCAACGATGATACATCCTGAAGTGGGAATACTCAAGTATCGAGGATATGAAAAAATGAATCTACAGGATTTTCACGATCGAGTATCAGCGATGGGTGAATAAACCTGCTGAGTCCACCACGAGCAAATCAACATACTGGTACTCATCTCTCGAGAGTATCGAGTGCTACAAGCCCGAATGTTTCGAGAAATAACGACGGCATGAGCACAAGATCTGTCATATCGAGTACTACATCGATTTTCTGCCGATCGACATGACCATATATATTTATATCTGACTTTTCATACTTTTCTAACTCTCTGAATTGTTCCATATATATGCCATCTCCACAGATATGCCATACGATATTATATCCTCTTTCTCGTCCTTTTTTGATACAATCTATAACCAGACAAATTCCCTTCTCTGGAACGAGTCGTCCAATATAGGTGATGTGGATAGCATTATTTTTTGACATTATAATTGGAATGAGCGACGATGAGTCCTACGAGAAGAAATAGTGAAAGTGATATAACACTCGACTCAAATGTATGGAGAAACAAATTCATAATTCCAACTCCAGCAAAGAGTCCACCAAGAATAGGATGAATACGTATCAGTGATATAAAGAGAGAGAGCATAATAAGGAGGAAAAGTATCCCTCATATATATCCTCACTCTATAAACTGCTGAATATACCAACTCTCTGGGATATAATATCTATCGAGTTCTGCTGTCTTAGTACTATCTGTACCGGAGAGACGATTGACATATCGATATGCTGGTCCTGCACTCCCGAGTCACTGACCAAGTGGATGCTCTATGGTACGATGTATGCCATTCAGCATACGCTCTGAGTGTCAGGCTGTCGATCAGGCTCTTCCTACGATAGCCATAGCTCTCCCAGAGTAGAGTACTGCTATAGAGCCGAGAATCAGAGTCAGCATGATAAATACAGATATGAGTTGCATTCGATATAGTCGCCAAAGAGATCAGAGACTGAGAACTAGTACGACTGTATAGGCAAATATGAGTCCTATGATTGCACTACGAGAATAAGTATAGAATACCATACCAAATAATCCCATAAGTACTATACCAATAGCAAAATACCACTTCGGACGAAACCTAAAAAAGTATGCGAATATACCACTAAATATAATCAGAAATGCTCACATTGTATTGGGTCAATCGAGGAGTCATTGGAATCTCCGGACATTGGCTCCATCTATCCCATGAAATATAGGTGGTGCTCCACCAAAGTCCCAAGCTGATGGATTACCAGAATAACCAAAATAGAGAAGGAGATCTTCATGAAGTGGCCACTTGAGGAGCCCACTGATAAAGAGCATAGATCCAGATGAGAAGAGAAAAATACGCAGATAGTATGAAAGTGGCTGTGCAAGCAACCTATATCAGTGGTATGCTATGAGATATGTCAGGAGGAATGCAAAATCATATCGTCCACCAAATATAAGTCCACGGATACCAGTTGTAGAGAGTGTCACAATAGATAGAACGACTATATATACGAATATTAGATAATCAAGACGAGTCAGTATAATAGTATATTTTTTATCAGTAAGATAACTACGAATATACGTATATATGAGTGAAAGCCCTGCGATCAGAAGGATGATCTCCTTGATAAATGAAGTTCCAGGTAAGCCAAGACGATAAGTGAAAAATACTGATACAAAAGAAGAAAATGGGATGAATACCAATAGAAATCGAATCGAGAGATCAAAAATAGAAATCCGAGAGAGAGAATGAGAGATACGAGATATGAGAGTCATAGAAAATGGAAAAAAGTCTTGCGAATAATAATGATATATATAGAATATGCAAGCAATAACCTATTATATTCCTATGCTATCGGATAATCAAGTCTCCAGTCTCAAATGAATTCTACGAAAACCCCATGTTAACTCCACTTGTATAGGATGTAGTGCTTGTACAGCAATCTCTGGAGATGTATTTGTATTCGACGATGACGGACTCTCTTGCGTCCAGTCACTGACAAACTATGAGAACCGTGATGTCGATGACTCTATCGCTGCTTGTCCGGTCAACGCAATCAGCTGGCAAGAGACCAATAGCGATGGCTCATACAAAGACGGCATAGTTGAACATATCGATGTATAAAAATCTCCCAATCTCCAAAAATAATTCTAACAAAAAAATTAGAAGTTTTTGAGGAATTTTTTAATACGTGACTCTTCTTTTAGCTTGTAGTATCTCGGATAGATTCTGTGGCTTGTACTCCATATGTCGAGATATAGAAAGGAGTATTCATACGCCGATCATGAGAGCAAATAGCGATGATCATCCATAGCTGACGAATGGGAGTGTTACACCAGTGAGTGGTACAATATTGAGATTGACTCAGATGTTGATCGACGCTTGAACCAGTATCCATATGGTGATACCAAGAGCGAGATAGCGAGCAAATGGATCCTTCACTGATCTCGCAATGAGAAATCAGCGATGAGTGATCATCAGATACATCCCAATCAATATGATTGCACCGAGAAATCCAAGCTCTTCAACGATCACTGAAAAAATAAAGTCTCATTGTACTTCAGGGAGATATCCGAACTTCTGGATAGACTTACCGAAACCGAGTCAGAAAAATCCACCAGATCCAATCGCAATGAGTCCTTGTTTCATCTGATAATCCTTGTCATCCCGATTATTTGTCTCAACTATCGAGTGGCTACTACGGAAAAAGTTATCAATACGCTGCGAAATATATCCCACTCCAGTACTCGGTGCTACCTTGCCAATACCATAAACCACGGTTGCCCCGATGAACGCTATGACTATAGCAGCTATGATGTATCTCAGATTCCCTCATCCAACAAAGTAGAGAGCAATAGTCACAGGTGCTAGGATCAGTATAGACCCAAAATCAGGCTGAAATATCAGGAGGATAAAAACGAGTCCAACATATACAAAGTATGGAATAAATCCCATGTAAGTATCAGCGATCATGGCTCGCCTTTTTTTCAGGAAGTATGCGAGCATGATGAGGAGTCCTATCTTCATGAACTCAACTGGTTGGAGCGACGGGAGTCATGGGAGATCGATCCATCACTTGGCACCATTATACTCAGTACCGATGATGAATACCATAGAAAGAAATACGAGACTCAGAATAAATATATGACGAGCATATTTTTCGAAAAAGTGATAGGGGATTTTGGAACAGATAACCATGATAAGTATACCCATACCAACGTTGAACATAGTACGTAGTAGGTAGAAATAGTTCTGTGTTTCGCCGAGATTCCCCAGTGTAACCATACGAGATGTAACCTTGAACGATGAATATACACTCACAGAGCTGATCATCACCATCCCGAATATGACGAGAGCAAGTATGAGGAAAACGAGAGTGGTATCGATACTTTTTTTCTGCATTGAGGTAAAAATAATGTCAAAAAAACCGAGAATATTCTCGGTTGTTAAGTGAAGAGAGCTATGCTCTCTTGCGAACGAAAAGGAGTGCGAATGCTGATATGGCAGCAAGGATAATGAGGAGAGTAGTCGGTGTTCCTGTTGCTGGGAGTGCCTCTGTATCAGATGGTTTGGTCATAGATCCAGATGCTGATCCTGATTGTGTTGTAGTAGGTTTCGTCATAGATCCAGATGCTGCGATCACAGCGTTTGGATTGGACGGAGCATTGAGTGATGCCCCCTTGAGAGTGACTGGAACTGAGAATTCTCGGATAGAGTCGATACCAGCCTTGATCGTCATCTCAGTAGTCGAGAGAGCTGATGTGATCGTGAGGACATATGATGCACCTGCCGTGAGAGCCGTAGATGTCTTGATCATAGCAAGACGAGGAGTAGTTGATCCTGTGATAGATGCGATACGTACACTCTCGTTGGTTGCCTGATCGATGATACGGACTCGGAGTGAGTCGATCTGGATAGCCTGGTTGAACTCGAGACCTACTGTCATAGCATCAGTGACTGATACTGTCGAGAGGAGGAGTGGAATCTCAGCTGACTGAGTTGTCACTGCTGGAGCAGTAGTAGTTGTACCGGTTGTAGTCGTGCCAGTTGTTGCTGCAGATACTGTCGAAACAAATACGAGAGAGACTGCTACGAGAGCGATGAGAGGAGATCGTGTCATAGATACAAAAGTATAGAAAATAAAAACTAGAATCAGTGTAGCAAAAAGGATAAGAAAGGCAAGAGAAAGGCGGTACTCTGGATGATATTTTGTATTTACAGAATTAATATAGTATGTGATATACAATATTAATTCTGAAATCAGAATATATAATCTCATCTTTAGTTCACTCCCACCACCTCCTTCACTACCCCCATCTTCTCCTCCAGTCTCGCATTCATGATATGAGCTCACTCTGCGAGCTTAGCCTCGACGAATGCAGGGTTTTGTAGGAGTTTTTCTCTCGCTTCACGATATGGACGGAGATACTCAGTGAGGACTGAGAGAAGCTCAGTTTTGGCATGACCATAACCGAATCCGATATTCTCTGACTCATATTTGACCCTGAGTGCAACAGTCTGTTCTGGTGTAGCGAATACACGATAGAGGTTATATATGTTACATTCGTCAGGATTTTTTTTCTTCTCATCGACTCACTCAGAACCTGAGACAATCGACATGACTCGCTTTTTCAGGATTTTTTCATCATCGAATATCCCGATGAAGTTGTCATAGCTCTTGCTCATCTTGCGACCGTCGATACCAGGGAGGGCCGCAACCGCCTCATCGATGATCGCCTCAGGTTCGCGGAAGACCTCTTGTCCGTAGGTCTTGTTGAATGCTCTCACGATATCTCGTGTCATCTCCAGATGCTGGATCTGATCCTTGCCCACTGGTACCGCCTCGCAGTCATATCCGATGATATCTGCCGCCATGAGTATCGGGTAGTTAAATACTCACATGTTGAGATTCTCACTAAAATCCTCCGCAAGTTTTTGTATAATGATAGTTCTTTCATGTATACTCTTATCTATAGATTCAAGTACCTCCTTGGTTAGAAAGTTTGATTCTGAAAATGCGTCATGTTTTCATTTCAAGTAATTCAAATCAGCAATAGCCTGTTCTCGTTTTTGTTGAAAATCCTTAAATGAATGCGCTCTATTCATGAGTGAGTATGGTGTCACATTCGTGAGGATCCACATGAGCTCGGTGATCCCTCGGATATCCGACTGACGGAATATCGTGATCGGAGTATCGACTCCATAGATCGCGAGGTACTCGATAGCGACCTCCAGAGTCTGTTCTCTGAGAGTTTTTCCGTCCTTTACGCTCGTGAGTGAGTGGAGATCCGCGATGAATATAGCAGCATCGTTGCCCACCGCCGTCCGCCCAAAAGGGAGAACAGCACCCATGAGGTTGCCGAGATGCATAGATGAGCCGGTGGATTTGACACCGGTGATGATTTTTTTCATAATTCAAGTGGAGTGAGAGAATAAGACAAAACAAAGTGGAGTTTTGATTCACGAACGGAATGCAGAATTAAGAGACCGAAAGGATCATAGGTATGTTTATGGGGATTATATGGGAAAAATGAAATTTTCCAAGAAAACTATGGTCTATATGAGGCTCCGATATAGAGATTGGTATCTACGAGTCTCTTTCCGAGTACTCAGATTTGATAGAGAGTATTCATCGGAGAGCATGCCTCGACATTGAGATAGATACTATTCTCCTCAGTGCGAGCCACATAGGCGGACTCAGCGAGATAGTCTCGACATATCCCATAGGCTCATCCCGGTCCGAACGATTGTGATAGTATAGCATATTGATTGCGGAATTGAGCAAAGTCGATCCCATAGCTCTGAAATAATCTATCTATCATATCCTGAGTCGGTGGCTCATCTCTCGAGATCTGTGTGATGGGGACTCATACCTCGGTAAATGTCTGAATAGTTCACTCTGGATCGATCTGTCGCTCTATAGCCTTTGCAAATATCTGTCGCATAGACTCGATATCTCGAGCGAATCATGTCATATCATATCCAGGATCTGTGATAGATACTCACCGATCTGCGAGGAGAAATATAGGACGGAGTGGAGGATATTTTTTGAGAATAGAGAATATGATGGCATAACTCTGAAATTTTTTCTGTGCACGCATCGGGATATCTGAGAAACTCTCAAAATCACCAGAAATCCCTCATTTCTCATCATAGAGTGGACAGAGAAAGGCTTTGACTAATATAGGATCATTGGTTGATCTTGCGAGCTTGAGGATATCGATGAATTTTTTATTGGTAGCTACTCCTATATTTGAGATTGGATTTGCCTTATTTCATATAACTCACTGGAAGTCTATACGGATGCTATCGATAATAGTACTCAGAGTTTTCTCAGTACGGATGAGTAGAATTGCTGGAATTTTTTGTTCGATATCTCGATCGATACGGATGATACGATTTGTCATAGGTATAAAAATATAGTAAAATAAAATCCGCCTATAGTGGCGGATGGAGCTGATTTTGTGAAAATATCACAGAAAAATACTACCGCCAATGTGCGAGATAGTGATGCCAGATATTGATCCAGAGTTGTGATCGTTTCATAGTATTTTTTGAGTTAAAAAAATCCCCCGTAAGTAGTAATACTCACGGGGGATTTGGTTGGAGATTTTTTTTACTATCTACACAACAATACCACAGCGTGAGGCCATAGTATGGTACCAAGATGCAGATATGATTGTATTGAACATATATCTCTTATATAGATAATCACAATTATTGCAAATGATTTTGATCCTGACGATATCTATCTATCCGATAAATCCCATCAATCTATCTCGTATCGGACGACATATCTCTGGAGTGAGGTAGTTATTTTGTACTCAGAGGAGTCCATGTTTTGCGTCGGTTTTTGATTTGCCATGATTATCGCTGCCATAGGTGATGAGTCCGTTTCTTTTTTGTACTATAGTGTGTATCGCAGTAGCCTGTTCTAGAGTTGCCATCGCGTTGATCTCGTAGTTGCGTATCCCGATATCATCGAGTACTGGGAGTATATCTGAGTGAAAATAATCCCATCTCATATTCGCATCTACATTGACCCCTGCCATCTTGTATACGGGATGGAACGAGAAATTCGAATGAGCTACTGAGAGGATGATATCTTCTTTCTCTGCTATATGGATCAACTCTGAGAGCTCCGGTTCATATGGCTCGATCTCTACTACTCCAAGGTGTTTGTACTTGCCAGATTCTTTGAGACACTCATCGAGAAAATGTATTCCATCTATAATAGATGATTGTGTATGTGTTTTGAGCACTCTCAGTGTCTCATCTTTTCGAGTTTTATCAAAGAGATACTGAGTAATATGAGCATTGGAGAGGACGATCGGACGATATCATGCCGCAATCGCCCAACTCATAAAAGAATCAGCATCAATCGGAAATCCATAGGAAGCAAGGAGGATGACTTGTTGCCGTACTTTTTCTGTTTTACCTACCAATACACGGTCTATCCAATACTTGATATTTGCCGAGAGTGTAGGCGTATAGCAAGTGATATGCAGAGATGAGTCGAGCTCGTTGCTATGAGCAGATATCTCCGTTGCCCAGATAGCGTTGACTCCTGCATCTCGAGCTGGGAGGACGAATCCAGGAGAGTAGCAATCATGATTAGTCATCGCCCAGACACTCTGATGTTTTGGATCATTTTTCTCTATGAGAGCTTGGATCTGTTCTATGATCTGAGGATTACTATACTTGCCATCAGAGTCAGTGGAGTGGTAGTGGAAATCTCAGAGCATAGAGAGGAAGTGAGGAGATATATCACTATATGATATATCTATTTCAAAGCAAGTCGTTCTTGTAACTCTGGTTGGATACGAGAGTCTACACTATAGAGAGTGAATCCATCTTGAGCGGGATCATCCCATATTCACTCAATATGCGATTGTATCATATTCTCGATAGTATCTGAGTGTGGAGCAAATTTTTCTGCCTCGAGAATCCGCATGATCGTGATATGTGGGACGAATGGAAACTGATTATCTATGATATTTTCACTATGAAATTGCTCACTTGCCTGCTTATTTTTTTGGTCGAAGTATGTGAAATTGTCAGGTACAATATAGAGAATATATGGAAGACCACCACGATAAAAATATTTGCAAGATCTCAGATGTATATTTCTTTTTTTTGCTGTTGTCCATGAATCCAATAGCTCGAGACAATATTTTTTCTCACTATCTGTGAGTATTGAATCGAGATAGTAGATCGTGATATGGGGTGATTCTCGAGACTGGAATTCTAGGCATATTAGAAAATAGTGTGTGGCTAAAATAATGAGTATTTGGCATAATAGAGCCAAATACTCCTTATTTTTTAGAGAGATGAATAAAAGTTATAGAAAACGATGTAAAAAATGCTCTGGTTATCAGATCAAAAGAGATG
>JACMPW010000012.1 GCA_014377305.1 Candidatus Altimarinota bacterium
CTACAGATGGGACTATGGAGATGGGACTACGAGTACATCGAGTGGTACTACGAGTCATAGCTATAGAGACAATGGATCATATACTGTCACTCTCACGGTCATAGATGCAAGTGGGAACGTAGCGAGATCGAGTGTAGTGGTGGTGATCGGTACTGGTCCGATAGTATGAGCAACTCGTAGTCTAGGCAATATCTGTCTTGATAAGAAGTCAAAATCCCAATGACTCCTCATTGGTACACCGAATTGTACGCAGTGTCCATGTGCCAATACTATATCGATCAGCTCATCGCTAAGATCGTGTGATATCGTATTCCCGACGATACTCTCACCAACACTCGATACTGTCTATTCTCGTGGTGGATTCTACCTCATACCATAGCCTATGACTCAACCTATATTATTCCGATCTCATATATCAGGTCGGATCAGGTCTGGATGATCTACAACACAGATCCTACAGCGTGGGTCAGATTGGTCACATATCAGATGATACTGAGATACTGACGATATCCGAGATATCGTATGGAACAAGATGAGACCTGATTGACTCTCTGTACGAGTCCGTGAAACACAGGGTGACTACCATATAGTATGGTATATCGGATCTACCATATATGATGATTTCTATAGTGGCTCTGTGAGAGATTCTCGATCGATTATCATACGAAAAATACGAGCATCTATAGAAACGAGTGCAAAATTTGCTGGATATCAATATAGTGAGTACCTATGACTCGAACAACTCATCAGGTCACAACCAAAAAATGCTCTCATATTCATCTCAGGTATTCCTATCACCCAAGATATCAGTCGGATTGCGTATCACAATGACCTCATATATCTCGATATAACTCATCCATGGGAGTCAGATCCTACATGAGATATACTCTTCTCATGACAAGTAGTCAATACACGAAAATACCTACAGGAGTATAATAACGATAAAATCTCTCTCAAAAAAATTCTCAAAAAAATACGAGCATCCTATATATCAATCTCAACAACTGATAATATCATAGATACTATCAATATATTCTTCAAAAATAGATATACTCATGTCAATTCCTCTCGATAATACACTCTCACTCGCTATACTACACTCAGGATGATTCACCCATCGGGATCTCCACAACCTCTTCGAGAGCCATGAGAACTACTGAGATATTCTCACTGATTTTCTCTGAATAAAAAAGACTCCAACACTCTGGATGACAGATGAACGTAGAAACAAGATCCTCGAGAAACTCGCAACAATAGATATACCAAAACTGGAACAGATCCTCGGATCCAAAAATATCGATATCATCACTATCAGATCAGAACAATATCCAGCAAAACTCCGTACTATCAAACAGGCTCCCTATATCCTATACGTCCGAGGGATCCTCCGTGAAGAACGCAAGATGCTCGGAGTAGTAGGATCTCGTCGGAGTACGAGCTATGGTCGGAAGATACTCGATACGATGATACCGGATCTCGTGAGAGCAGGTTGTGGGATAGTAAGTGGGTGAGCTCACGGTATCGATGCACTGTCCCATGAGATCACTATAGCATCTGATGGATATACAATTTCAGTATTCGGATGTGGTGTAGAGCAATACTACCCTGTCGAGAATACGAGATTGTTCGACTCGATCATCGCATCTGGATGAGCTCTCGTGTCTATATTCCCTATCGGTACTGAGCCTGAGCCATATCACTTCCCGATCCGCAATGAGATCGTGGCAGCCCTCTCCGACGGCATCATCATACCAGAGGCAGCTATGAAAAGTGGTACTCTTATCACGGCCCAACTCGCACTCGATCATGGGAGAGATGTGTTCGCAGCTCCGGGTGATATATTTCGCGAGACGAGTATGGGGACCAATTGACTCATCGCTCGTGGCGAAGCCAAGTGTATCACGAGTGCTATAGATATCCTAGAGGAGTACTTCCCGAATGTGACGAGTAGTACGATCTCTATGTTTGGAGAGAAAGTATGGGACAATGATGAACAGAAGACAATATACAATATCATCCTCGATGGATACAATACTCCTGATAGTATATTACAGAACTCTGACTATACGATCGATACAATCGTGATGACGCTGACGATGCTCGAGATAGATGGACATATCAGACTCGGTGTAGGTGGTAAGTACGAGGTACTCTAGATGATTGATTTCTGAGAACTTCTCAGTATACTGCTATCCTATTTCCAAAAACCCATATATTATTATGTCTCTCCCCTCTGTTGTCCGAGCATTCGTATTCAATCCTGATGGTCAGATCCTCATGGCTCGCCATACTGCTGATGCTCCATGGGTACTCCCAGGTGGACATGTAGAGTTAGGGGAGAATCTCCATGAGGCGATGCAACGTGAACTCACTGAGGAGTTTGGTCTTGAGGCACGATTTTTTGAGATCGATCGGGATGAGATCCTCAGACACAAAGGGAAGAAACTCATCCACTATCCTCTACCGATAGCAACATATGAGCTGAATTATACTAATAAAGAATGAAAAGATAAGTCTCGATCGGAGTCAATTTTTCTCATGGAAACAGATATAGCAACCACTCAGACACTCATAATACAAGCATCGGAGATATCTGAGTATCAGTGGTTCGATGCTGATGATATCATCACGATGAAGCCCAATATCGAGACTTGGGACTTCGTCATAGAGATGCTCGAGCGGATCATCGATAGTGGTGATGAAGAATAAAAATATATGCACCAAAAACTCACCTCCACACTCTCACAATATGACAAGATAGTCCTCGTAGGATGAGGAACGGGTGGACATATCCAGCCTATTGTATCGTTGGTACACTCGCTCGATATTGAGAGCAATAACTATCTCTGGATCGGATGAGCAGATTCTACAGAGGAGAAAACCGCAAAAGAAAACGATATAGAATTCCAGTCAATCCCCACTCTCAAACTCGAAACAACGAGATCATGGCGATCCCTCTTGTATCCTTTTTATACCATTGCTGGATTTTGGAGAGCAAGACAAATACTACAAGTACAGGAAAAAACAGAAGAAAATATAGCAGTGTTCTCGAAGTGATGACCTGGATCAGTTGCGATCGGTCTCGCCGCATGGTCACTCTATATCCCACTCCATATCCATGAGTCAGATACTGTTCCAGGACGATCCAACAAAATACTCGCAAAATTTGCGAATACTATTTTTCTCGGATTCGCAAGTGCAGGCAAATATTTCGATACAAAGAAATGCGAAATTGTATGACAGATACTCGATCCAATGTTTGAGTGACAAGTATCGAGTATAAAGCATAAAATAGAGTGGAAAACGAGTAAAAAACACATACTCGTGATCTGTGGGAGTCAGTGATCTCGGGCGATATTCGAGGAGATCGTGAAGAACTATGCAGGAAATGATGAATACGAGTGGATTATCTCTCTCGGAAAACTCAACACTAGAATGAAAAAAAATTTTGAAAAAATCCCAGATTGCCAAGCTCTCGAGTGGATAGCACAGATAGATATTGCCCACTTGATCCAGGATACTGATCTCGCAATCACAAGAGGGAGTGCGACGACTCTGGCTGAGCTCACTGCTTTTCAATCTGTGAAACTAGTCATCATCCCCCTCCCCTACTCTGCAGGCAATCACCAGTACTACAATGCTCTCGAATATGAAAAGATGTGACATAGAGTACTCGAACAAAAAAATCTCCATCAATTAACCGAAACAATCCAATACAATGTCTAACTATAGCTCTCTTTCTGAAGAAGAAAATATCAAATGATCACTCATTAAAACAGGAATAGAAATCTGCAGAAATCTTCACTCTATCCGTGCACGCATCATCACTATTAGTTTTTGGTGAATTCTCTATACAGTACTCGTGATCAGTGGTCCATTTTTTTATAAAATTCTCGTTGATGTGATCGGGGAAGAATCAAATACTGGGAAGCTATTTTTCATCATTAGCATATGGATATTGACTATCATACTCACGATCTGAACTCGATACTTATTTGCGATGACACTCCTGACAGAAACCAATAAAGATTGGTATGGATTCACACGAAAGGCCATGAATATGCTTTTAGCACTACCGATAGACTATCATATCAGTATAGAACACGGTGAAAAATATAAGATAATAGATAGGGCTAGTGAGGCAGTCTGGGATATGGGAGATAAACTCATCCTGAGGATCATACCTCAACTCATCATTACTCTATCACTGATAGTATGAGGATTTTATATAGATGCTCGTATGACTGGTATATCTCTCATATTTTTACCGATTGCAGTATATGGAGTATGGAAACTCGGCCGTTCTGCCAACAAGAATCAGAAAAAAGCAAACAAATTCTGGGATATATATTTCTGAAGAATTTCAGATGCTTTCTCAAATCTCAAGATCATCCGTATATTTGCTCGTGAAAATCAAGAAATGAATATACTAAATGATAGATTTACACCTGCCCTTGGAGCTCAACACGAAGTGAGAAAATTATGGGTGATTTTTAACTGATTCGGTGGAATCGTCACGGCACTAGCCCAAGCTGTTACGCTCTCGGGATGAGTCATACTCTACCAATATCATAGTATCAATCTCGGGACATTATTTTTCTTTTTGGCTTTCACAGATAGGATTTATACCCCTATATTTTCGATCTTTGAAAATCTACAGAATATGATCATCCAAATCACTGGATATGAGAAGATGAAAAAGCTCTTTGATATGACTCCCGAAAAAAACTCCTGAACCAAAATCCTCTCCAAGATCAAAAAATCTATCACCTTCAAAAATCTCTCATTCGCATATCCATCGAGTCCTCGTGAAGTACTATCAGATATAGACTTCACTATAACAAAATGAGAACGCATCGCCCTCATCGGACATACTGGGAGTGGTAAATCAACGATTATCCAACTCCTCATGCGATTCTATGAGTCGAGCCAATGAAGGATACTCATCGATGGAGTTGATATCTATGAGTTCACTCTGGAATCATATAGGCAGAAGTTCGCAGCGGTATTCCAAGATACCACATTATTCAACGAGACCATACAGCACAATCTTGAGTATGTTAGAGACAATATTACGCAAGTAGATATCATCAAGGCTTGTAGAGAAGCCAACATTCTCGACTTCATCGAGTCACTTCCCGACAAATGGGAAACGCAAGTCGGTGAACGAGGACTCAAACTCTCTGGAGGAGAGAAGCAGCGTATAGCGATTGCTCGAGCTATACTCGCCAACCCTGAGATCCTCATCCTTGATGAAGCGACAAGTGCGCTCGATACCAAGACAGAGAAGCTCGTACAAGAAGCATTCGATCACCTTATGCTGGGACGTACCTCTATCATCATCGCGCATCGACTATCGACGATCATGAGCGCAGATACGATCTACCTCCTTGAGAAGGGTCGTATCGTCGCTTCAGGCAATCATAGGGAGCTCTATGAGAAATCCTGAGAATATCGAGAGATGGTCGACCTCCAACATGATGGATTCGTCGGTGAAGATGAAACTGAAATAGATAAAACTCTCTAACTTTTTCCTATGAAAACAATACCAAAAATACTCTGGCTCGATCTTCCCGAAGAGCATAATTATCCAGCAGGACTCTCGTACCTGAATCTGATTTATGATCAGTGAAAAAGCTCAGAATTCATAAAAA
>JACMPW010000001.1 GCA_014377305.1 Candidatus Altimarinota bacterium
GGCAATAGATGGGGAGGGGCTAATAGCACTATTTACTCGAGTACAACTCCAGCTAGCCAGGTTCTCATGCGGTGACCGTGTATGAGTGGATATCATGTTCCAACAATCAAAGAATGGTGTGATGCTATTGATAGTATCAATAATACTAGCAATTGTAATGTTAATAATACCACCAGCATATTAGTGAACAATCTCAAGATGCCCCTCTCTGGATACCGTGACTCTTCTACGACTGCCATTAGTACTCAGGGTATGTACGAATATTATTGGACGAGTACACCGTACTTGACGAACGTTCGCTATGTATTCTTTGGCACTTCATATGTCAATCCGATTTATGACTGAAGTCGGAGCTACGGTCTCTCAGTTCGGTGTATGCATGATTAGGATCATATTCATTGGCCTCTTCCGACTCTTCTATTTCTTTGATTACCGTCTTAAAATGCTAGGTCACTAAATACTGCTAATTGAGGAAAATCATAAGTATAATAGCATATATCTGCGTTTTATTCATCCCATTCATTCAAGGGTTTCTTTTTTTTCTCGGATTTGCAAAAAATCCCCACTTGCGATATACTCAGTCTATGAATGACGAAACTATCATATCAGTAGCTCCAGAGCCTATATCCAATATTGCGGATGAAGACCAGTTTCAAGATGCAATCATGGCAGCCAAGAGCAAGTGAAATAAAACTGATGGACATGCGAGATTCACTATTCTAGAGATGGAGATACATACTGCTCTCGCAAGACAGGACAGTGATGCGACTCTCACGCTCATCACCAAGAGTGCTCTCAGATTTGGCTCGTCAGATATCCACTATGATACCCTGGAGTCAGAGATATATATCCGACTGCGTATCGATGGAGAACTCACTCGAGTAGCGACCCTCACGAGACCTGAGTACAAGCTCCTCCTCGAACGACTCAAATATAAGTCTGATCTCAAGCTCAATCTCACAGATATCCCACAAGATGGCAAATACCGTATCACGACGGATGATGAGCGGATCGATGTGCGTGTTTCTACTCTCCCTGTCCGCTATGGTGAGAATGTCGTATGTCGTATACTCGACTCGACTCGGGCGATCCCATCGGTGGATGACCTCGGATTTATGTGGACATCCAAGAGACAGATCGATAGATCTCTCAAAAAGAAAAATGGAACTATCCTCGTCACAGGACCTACTGGATCAGGGAAGACAACAACACTCTACTCCATGCTCACTTCTCTCAATACTGAGGAACGCAAGATCATCACCCTCGAAGATCCGATAGAGTATGAGCTCCCAGGGATCGTCCAGAGTGAGGTTGATGAAAAAAAGAATTATTCGTATTCGACTGGACTCAAGGCTCTCATGCGTCAGGATCCAGATATCATCATGATCGGTGAGATCCGTGATCTCGAGTCGGCGACGATCTCCATGCAAGCAGCGATGACAGGGCATCTCGTCCTCTCGACACTCCATACCAAGAGTGCAGGTGAAACTATCGAGCGACTCATGAATATGGGCGTCCCGAACTATATCCTCGCATCAGGTCTCGATGTCATCATCGCTCAGAGGCTCGTGCGTCGCCTCTGTCCTCACTGTATCTCCTCATATGAGGCGGATGCGAGTCAGATCGATATCATCAAATATATGCTCAAAGATCTCGGTATCGAGGCACTCGCAGAGAAAAAAGACGGATTCAAACTCTACAAATCAGCAGGTTGTACTGAGTGTGGTATGACTGGCTACAAGGGTCGTATTGGTATCTATGAAGTGATGAACTTCTCCGAAGAGGTCAGATCACTCATCCGTGGCGGATCATCTCCGAGTGCTATCATCGCTGCCGCTCGCAAGTGAGATCTCATGCTCATGCGAGAAGATGGTATACTCAAGGCTATGCAAGGCAAGACCAGTCTGGATGAGTTGTTCAAAGTGATAGACTAACTATAATAAATATATATGCCAGTATCTCCTAATACACTTGAGGGCTTTCAGAAATGACATATTTTACCAGAGAAAGCTCATCGAAGTGAAAAATTACTCTGAACTAATTGTGCTCTTGTTGAGTTACTGAGTTTTGTAGAGGATAATAGAGTGATACGAGTCATCTCAAAAAAATCTCGTCTTCCAGCTCATTATTTATCGCTTGTACAACAAGAATATCAACAATTAAAACATCATCTTTGAGATCTTATTCCTTCTTGAGCCTTTTTTCTGGAAAATGATGAATTATGAAGAGGGATGGTTACGGCATTTTGTTCTCCAGTGAGTATAGCCTATGATATATTTGCTTCAGATGAGAATTGGAATATTTTCAAAAAAGAGATAGATACTAGTAAATCTCTTCAAGATGATATAGATATGTTTATTTTTGGCTACAAAAAACTACGATGAGAATGATTTTATGTGGATCTCTGGGGTGATGAGAATCTTGTTATTACACGAGAATGACGACTCAAATACATTGACTCTTTTTCTATCAATATGCAGTGAAGAAAAACACTGAAATCAGTATCTGAAGAGCGATTTGCAAAAATCGAAAAACTCTCAACACTACCATCATAAATAATTCCCCTGCTGTGTGCAGGGGAATTATTTTATATCAGATTTGGAACTATCTCATACGCCCTTCGAGAAATGATCTAAATCCTGCCAAGTCTCGAAAGAGAGACATATCGATCTTGATACCATCAAGGTAGGTAGTTGGTGTACCTGATACTCACTTCGAGTCACCGAGTGCGATATCTGACTCTACCTGACTCGAGTAGTTCTTATTGGTGAGACAACTTGTGAATTTTGCCTCATCGAGACCGACTACTTTTGCAATTGCGATACGATCCGCATCGGTGGTTGTTTTTCCTGCCTTTTCTTTTTCCATAGCGTAGAGTCACTTTTTGTAGTCCATATATCCCCCGAGTTCTGCACTACAGAGGGCTGCGATCGCATCTCATTTGGCATTTTTGTGCATCTGGAGTGGGAACTGACGATAGATGATCGTGAGTCTACCACTCGCTGCATACTCCTCGAATATCGGCATGATAGAGTCGTTGTAGGCAATACATGCAGGACACTGGAAGTCCGCAAATATCTCGACTTGCATTTTACCAGATCCATATTTCGGAGTAGCAACATTTCAGTTGGTCACTGTAGTCGGTGATGATTGTTTGAGTGATACTGTTGGCTTGCTCGGAGTATATGTTGCAACACTACCAGATCATGATGTCGATCCACCAGATCCAGTGGTACATGATGAGAGGAGTAGGAGTGATGTGATGATGAGGATGGAGAATTTCATGGATTATGATTATTTTATAGAGTACTTTTCGTACGAGAATAGTATAGAAAATTGCATCGATTTTGCAATTCTTTTTGCATTTGTTCGTCATTTTTGATACAATAACTCTATGTTCAGATTGAGTTACATATTCGCTTTTATTTTGCTCCTATTGGTGCCTATTTGGACGAATGCTGCTGAGGACATTGGAGTGATCGGATCCAATTTGGGGCTTGATTTTTATTCTCGTATCGATGATGCCTGAGATACCCTTGCTCAGAGTATATTGCAGAGGCGTCTCGGAGAAAAAAGAAACTACTGAGCACTGGGCTGTGGGGCAAACTGGCTCGCGACTGAGCCTATCGACCAGATCACCCTCGAGGAGCTCCGAGTAGGAAACTATGGACGACTCGGTATTGTCATGGCCCAAAAAAAAGTAAATCTGACAACAGACCAGCTCTCGAAACTCTCACAGTGTCTCGTAGAAAAGTATAATGAGCTCAATATGAGAGCACATGAGGACCAAAATACTCTCGAAACGGTAGGTAATGTTGGACTCTATCTGGATGGAGATACCGCGAACTCTGATTATGATATTTTGGCTGATATCACTCGTATTAACACAATTATTTTTAAGGAAAAATATCCATACACTGGCACAAAAAATGCGAGTGCGAGAGCTATCGCGGGTCTCTTGAGAGGTGATCCTATAGCTCCACTATGGCCGATTGTGAGTGGTGCAAATACGCCATCTGGCACAACTCTCTCTGGATCTACTGGTCCCTATGCTACATCTGGCACAACTCTCTCTGGATCTAGTACTGCCCTCTCTGGAAGCATATTACCATGGGCACTTGTATGTTTTCCAACTTGATCTACCTCCTCTACGAGTGGTGGACTTTTTGGAGATGGATTTCTGGATGATATCAATTCTACACTCGCATGATGATCGAGCTCTATAGGGCGTCTCGCATATACACCTCCACCTGGATCTGATACATCTCTGAGTGGTGGATATCAGACAACGGATACGGCATTTTGACTGAGTCAGTGATCAGATTTTTATAACAAGCCGGCTTGTACTGGGATATTCTGTATCACTATAGCTATGATAGCCGGGAATCAGTCTGGACTCGGTGGATTCTCGAGTGTATCGATCGAGTCACTCCTCGAACAACATACCCAGATGATGGATCCAATATCTTGGTCAGATCTGTCTGCTCAGAAGATGACAAATAACTCATATCAGCTTCCTTTTCTCAAGATCAAGTTCAAGGATAAGATTGCATGAGCTCGAGTCTATATCTCAGAGTCCCCTCAGATTACCAAAAAATTCAAAACTGAAGATAGCGTAGCATCGAAGGATGCTCTATTTGATAGAGCATTCCGATGTGCCATGAATGAGGCATGACTCCCAGGAGATCCTATTCTCGCCAATGGATGGATCGGAGCAGGATATACTGACCCCAGAGATACTACCACGGTAGCTAACAAGACGATTTCTCTCGGACCTACCGAAACACAGAGTCTCCAGTGATGTTATCAAATCCGACTTGGAATCGGGCAAAAAGAGGCGTATCAGAGTCTCTCCACTGACCTCAATGAGATACAGGCATTCACTCAATCTATGATGAATATCATATTACAGATTCTCGATACTGATCGCAAACTCGATACTCTCCCTGTCAAATAAGATATATATGTATAATAAAATCCTTCTCACATCTCTCTTTTTCCTATGTACTCTTGGATGAGTTCAGGGTTTTGCGGCAGGAAGTTGCCAGATCGAGGCTGGTCCTATTGCACTCCTGGCTACCTATACGAGAACTCTAGATACTGAGCTCACTCGCCTTGTATGAGAATCTCAGAAAGCAGGAGGCTGCGGGATCACTCGTGCCTGAGCTTCTGTGAGTGTAGAAAGTACTATCGAGACGATCGATCGAGCCCTCCTTGAGGTACCACTCTCGACCAATTTGCTTCTTGATTTTCGCTACAATATAGAGGTAGCAGCCAATGGAGAGACGAGGGCCCCAGTCATGCGAGATGGACAGATTTTCGCTCAGATGAGTGATCGTATATCGAACACTATATCGAATATATCGCTTAGATGTACACTCGATGACCCGATCAGATCGTCACTCTCTACACTCCTCTCGGCTAATCAGACTCTCGAGAATATCTACAAGCAGGCAGTACTCGGAGTACCAGTGATCCCGACGGGACTCTCTCCTACAAATACTGCACTCGCAGGAGCAATCAATACGAGTTATGTGCCAACTGCTACTGCATGATGTAAAGATAGCAACAATATAGAGGAGTCAATTGCAAAAATCATGAAATCACTCGAAAATCTGGGGAGTAAAAACCAGAATGTCTGGACAGATTGGCAAAAAGCAATCCTCCTATTCCAGGGATGAAATGGAAGTGCAAAAAGTACGGCGGAATATACAGCAACCCAGCGACAACTCCTCCAGGCAGAACTCGCTCGTCAAGGATATACATCTCGTATGGCTCAGACGATGCTGAGCAATTTTGATTGTTTCAAGTCAAAGACCCAGTGAGATCTGAGTGCCGAGTCTGCAACTCTTGCTGAGATTCGATGTTTTGCGAATCCGATCCTCGGTGTCGAAAATATTCTCCTCCCTTGGCGAAAAAAAGTTGCTAGTGCAACTACTACCACTGATCGATCTCTCTACCTCATACCGCTCACTCGTGAACAAAGACTCAAATCTGCCATAGTATCAACCTCGAATAAGCTCGAGACCTATCGTACTCCGAGCATCGATGTCAAGTCAGCAATCATGTCTAACCTCATCGATATACATATCTGACTCATATCTACCAGTGAGCAAGTAGAGAAACGACTCCCAAAAATGTATACCAATTGTATGAAGGCTCAACCTAGTATCTCTTGTCCAAGACCATAAGGATAACTAAAATATCTCATCTGCTATATTGGCACCAGGTGTTCACTCCAGTCTACATAATATATTCCACGTACCACCATAGAGAGTCTCAAGAGTCTCCGATATGAGAGTCCGCATAGCAGGATTATTGGCTCTGGTATGATGCCATCATTTTGAGAATATGAGAGTGAGATTCGTATCACTTTGCTCGAATCGGGCTGTTTTGAGATCGAGGACGAGCGTCGCTTTTGTATTCTTGATCGCTTCGAGGAGACGAATATAGTTAAAAGTGGAACTGGGAGTTTCTGCTTTTTCTTCTTTTTTTGCCTGTCATTCTGAATTTATTTCAGGATCTTCGATTTTTTTCGTATCTGTACTTTTCTGTTTTTCTGTGGTTTTGTCATCCCGAGTACTTCGGATCTCTTTGCCTTCTGAGATTTGTATATTTTTAGTATCTTTTTTTCATCTGACTCAAACAGTTCCTTCTCCCAAACCCCGCTGAGTTCATTCAACTCATCAGAGAGAAATAGAATTATTAACAGCTTTCTCTCCTCTTGCCACTGCTCGCAACAGAGTGATCTCGATGAGGAGCCAACCATCGGGAATAGACTTGATTCGTCCATATGCAGACTCGAATAGAGCAAATATATCACTATACTCTACGAAACTCGTAGTATTTTTTCACTGAAAACTCGCCATCATAGCATCTCGGAGACCATAGAGTATCTGATCGAAGAGTCCACGGACCTCCGCATGACGCGAGCGAAGTATATCGAGTATGGCTATCATTTTTTCCTTGTCATTTTGCACGATCGTAGAGATGATCTCCTCGATGAGTGAGTCCTCGATGAGCGATAGTGTAGATCTGACATATTCAGTCGAGATATCCCCATTGACAGCATTCTGCTCAGTCAGAGTGAGAGCATCACGCAGAGCTCCACGAGCAGCTCGAGCGATGATTTGTAGTGCCTCTTTTTCAGCATTGATTCATTCTTGTTCACACACGTATTCGAGTCGTTTCACGATATCGGCTTCGGATATTTTTTTGAAGTCAAATCTGAGCGAGCGAGAGCGGATCGTCTCAGGAACCTTCTCTATCTCTGTCGTTGCGAGGATGAACTTCACATGTTTTGGTGGCTCTTCGAGCGTCTTGAGGAGAGCGTTGAATGCTCCCGTCGAAAGCATATGTACCTCATCGATAATGTAGATCTTGTATGCACCGATATTGGGCTCGAATCGGGCTTTTTCTATCAGGTCTCGGACATTCTCGACTCCGTTGTTCGACGCTCCATCGATCTCGATACAATCGAGCATATTGCCATCATCGAATGCGACACAATGGGCACAGATATGACAGGGATTCCCATTTTGTAGGTCGAGACAATTGACTCACTTTGCGAGTATGCGAGCCGTCGTCGTCTTGCCCGTTCCACGAGAACCCGTCAGGATATATGCGTGACCAACTCGACCCTGGACCAGTGAGGTACGGAGTACTGTCGAGATGGCATCCTGTCCGATGACAGAGTCCCAGTCTCGGGGCCTGTATTTGGTATAGAGCGACATAGTATGATCAAAAAAATAAGTGCCAATACTATATGAAAAAGTGAGCAAAAAACAATGAAAAAATCCGACTAATTTGTCGGATTTTTTCTACTCTGGAATATAAGATGTTTTTCCTCACAACCGTGTTTGTCTTAGGGCTTCAAAAGATATAATTTGATAAGGATTACGTGGATTATATGCACTCGCCATACTTAAAACTCCAAACACTCTACCCCTAGAATCCAATATTATATTTCATGACATTCATGTCACTGCTCATCCACGTCTATCTCAACTAATAAGGATATTTTTATAGTCCTCATTTGATATTTTTAGGCTATTTTGTCATGATACGGCTGGACTAACATGGGCAGTACCTTGTATCTCCCAACATTGCATAGAATTTCCTGATCATGGAATACAAGAATTTATAGTTACTTGTTTTCATATAATTGTTTTTTCATCTTCATCTGATCTTTCCCTTATTGGAGGGGCATAGGGTGCTATAAATTTGACATCTAGTCACCGATTTTGAAATAAATTTGTGATATTTGGAGTCACTAGATAATCAAGAGTCTTGGTGGTAATATCATGTTCATTTATGTTTAATACGCAATGCTTTGCTATAACAGCCATTGGTTTATCTTTCAGAAGCATCTTGCCATAGTTGCATATTCACTCTATTCTATCTCCTACAATTTTGATAACAATTGCCACTCTTCATTTTGCTTCTTCAGGGGATAACTCTCTTACAGTAGATATTTCTTGAGTATGTCATACTCCAATATATGAAGCCAGCAATAAAGAGCCAATAGTACCGAAGCTCAATCATTTCATAATAGATTATTGAAGTGGTAAAAGGGGTATTTTATTTGTTTTTATAAATTTACTGATGTCAATATAACCTTTTAATGTTGGTCTATCAGATGAAATAGCCTCATGATATATATTGGTGCCTATAGTTATGAGATTTCATGTGAGAATAATCTCTTCATTTTTTCAAAGTATATTTTTTGCAACTATTTTTCCTTCTTTTAATTCATAAGATTGATTTTGATCTAATGCTCTATATATCTTATTTTTCAACGATATATCTATAGACTCTATACGAGGAGCAGGAGCAGGAGCAGGAGCAGGAGCAGGAGCAGGAGCAGGAGCAGGAGCAGGAGCAGGAGCAGGAGCAGGA
>JACMPW010000013.1 GCA_014377305.1 Candidatus Altimarinota bacterium
GTATCATTCCAGACTACAGAACTCGTGAGCCCACCACTACCTACTACTGATCCTGTACCAATGGTCGCTGCACTGACACCTGAAACGAGCAATACGCTCGCGAGGAGAGCTCATGATATGAGCTTATTTGTATTTGTTTGTATGTATATGGAAAAAATTATTAATTTATTGTATCACAACAATAGCATGCTATTTTCCTAGAGTCAAAATAATAGTGCGAGTTCCAGCTATATTTTTATTGACATATTCATATTTTTATAAAACCTGAATATAGGTATTATATTCAGGTTTTATAAATTTTTCCTGATGACGAGTCTAATATGACTATATTATCATCTCGAGTACTTGATTTTTGAGAATGAGGGCAATATCTTTAGTTTTTTGATTGCCATCCATCTCGAGTGCTTTATGTTTTTCATTCTGAAATACTCCAGTATAGCTAACGATAATTTGTGATTGTGTTTTTCTGATAAATGCTTTCTTATCTTGACGAGTCATCTTCTTCCCATCTGGAGCATATACAAGAGTATTGATGAAATGCAGGGTGAGCAATGTACCATCCATATCTTTCTTTTCTCACTTTTTCATGAGCTTTTGTCGTTCCTTGTATGCTCTCTTCGTCAGACGAGTGAGGGATGTCTCAGATTCTACTGTGATATGTATCGTATGAGCCTTGTCGAATAGCTCTTTATAGATACTATTTCTCCACCAGAGGAGACCATTGCGGAGCTGATCCTCAGTCATACCGATCATGAGTCATCGTACTATGAGTGTATGGAGTCCACGATCGAGGATGACGATATGTCCTCGTTTCATTGCTGGGATGACCTCTCGCTCGATCCTATAGAGGAGATCAGCAGATTGCATGAAGAGACTTGTTTCTGGCAATATTCTCTCATCGAATTTTTTGAGACTCTCATTAGTTTTGAGAAAATCACCTAATATAGGTGCTGTTTTCCAAGAACTCACGGTGACTTCGTGTCCTGCTTTTTCGAGCATTTTTTTGAGAGTCTTGACTTGAGTTGTCTTGCCTGATCCATCTGCTCCTTCGAATACGAGGAGTGTACCAGGGAGAGCATGACAGTTACTGATATTTGGACGCATATTGAGAAGGGCTTATAACGTATAGTTGAGAAATCGGAGAACTGTATATAGAGACTATTCTTTGGTTGGATGAACTCCCATGAGACGGACATTATACTTGCGTTCGAAGTATTCGGCGATCTCAGCAATGAATATAGGGGTCGTCTTGTATACTGGAGCAGTACCATCGATGACATGCATACCGTTTTGCTCGGCAAGGATGTCATATCCCTCTATCACCTTGGTTTGGAATCTTTTGAAACTCTCTATAATATTCTCAGAGTAGCGTACATCCATACCTGCCTCATAATGCTTGAGTGGATTGCGTCCTATAGCCCGCTCAGCAGCAGTCTCGACTGCAATACGAAAATAGAATGCGAGATCAGGAACAGGGAAATAGAGGTCATAAAATGGCTTCAAATGTTCCATACGGATACCACGAGCATAGCCACGAGCGAGAGCGGTATACATATAGCGATCACAGAGGACTACCATACCAGCTTTGAGAGCTCATCGCATCTCAGTGAGATATCTCTCTATAAAATCAGATGCATAGATCGTATCGAATACTGCAGCAGGCATATTTGTATCGAATTTTTTGAATTTTTTTTGCATCTCGTGCATCTTGAGTGATGAGTTCCAGATGCTATGTACACAGAAGAATCCGTTTGATTCCAATAGATTCTTGGCGATGAGGAGTTGTGTAGATTTGCCTGATCCGTCAGAACCCTCTACGATGATGAGAGTTCCAGGTCGCTCCTCTGTTGAGAAGAATATATCATTTTTTGTACCCTTTAGGGTATCTTTTTTCATCGATGTATCAGTGTCATTTTTTGTTTTTGGCTTTTCTAGAGTAGGCATAGGGTGTATAAGAATATGATTCAATATACTCTATAAACTTATTCTAGTCAAAAGAATTACTTTCTTTTGACTTGCTGTTTATGTCATCTAGTGATTGAATATGGAAATATATTCCATATAAAACTGTATTTTTCTGATACTATATTATAATTATAGGTATACATATATATGTATTTTTATAGAAAAAATATATCTAAGAGTGTTCTAGGATTCTCATGAGTTGCCGCGAGTGCCTCGATTACTTCATCGCATCTGATAGTATCAGCTTGGTCCAAGTATGGATACACTCATTGCAGTATGGCTATCGCCTCATCGCTTGTAGGTCGTATACCATAGAGGGTAGCGGCGAGTCCGACTTTTTTATCTGCCCTATAATATCTGATGATATCCTGTCATGCTTGACTCAGTATGACAGACATCCTCGTATTCGTGAGATCGATCACTCGTGATCTGATTGTATCGAGTATACTATTCGGATTATCTACCTCGAGTATAATGACAGCATATGATGGGCACTCTTCGAGTATTTTCAGGAGAGCATTCTGTGCTCAGAGTGTTGCAGTCGAGAAATGTCTGAGTACATATATATGTTTGCCCTCATATGGCATAAGGTCGATATCTATGATACATCTTCTGACGGTTTCTATGTTGAATTCCTTCTTGTCGTCAGGGATATCATAGGTAAATATACTCGTCACACTCGCCTCAGTGAGATCCTCATATGACATCATATGCTGTCCAGTGATACTCGAGAGGAGGGTAAATATACTCATATCATCCATCATCGCTGGTGTCGATGGATGGTCTGATCTCACGGTTTGTATATAGGCGCTGAGCGGATTTACTTGCATTCTCTTGTAATAAATATACTTTCTGTATAATCATTTTTATACTTTTCACAAGTTTTATATTTATGCGTGCTCGACTCCTCGCGTTCCTCATCCTCATATTACTCGTAGCTGTTCCGGCATTTGCGTATTATTATTTCACAAGTCGCTCTATCGCGAGTCTCAATATATCTTCTGGCTCGGGTGTCGTTTTTACAGCTCGTCTCGCGGGATCGTTTGGTGTCGATGGCCTCCCGCTAGCAGATCGTGCACTCTCCTATAGCCAAGCGTGTATCTCTCAGTGTCATATCTCACCCATACTACCAGCTCGATATACCCTCACTCTGATGAGTTCTGGGCAGACAGATATATCAGATACCCTGATTATCAATACGGCTGATAAGATCACTCGCTCATATTTGTTTACTCGTGATGTCATGTTCACCATAGTGGATAATATCGCGGATATAGCTGATATCTCGTCAGGATCGACCTGGCATACTCGGACTCAGACGGGTAGCTATATACGAGATGGCGAAAAAGAGATTGAGGATATCAGATTCACCGATGCGATCGATCTCACGCCAGATATCCGACTCGGATATATCGATCAAAAAGATACTACGAAACTCTCGATCGGGAATTTCCCCCTCGGACAATCAGTACTCATCCGTCTCGATCGGACAACAGGGGAGAGTGTAGTTGTTCGTAAGGGACTCGAGATATGAGCATTTGTATTGTATCGCAATACACCAGCCTATATCGAATCGAGTGGTCAGATCTATACTATCACATACTAATATGATATTCGACACACACTCACATTGCTATTGGGATACGATGCGAGATCGGATCGAGGATATTGTCGTGAATATGAGTCAAAAAGAAATCATGAAAGCAGTCCAAATCGGTTGCGATATCGAGACTTCTGATCAGGCGATCTCATTGGCTCGTCAGTTTCCAGGGATATTTTATGCTACGGTGTGACTCCATCCAGAAACGGCACAAGATGAGGACTATGACTCTACTCACTCGTGGATCATGTCTGAGTTCGAGAAGAGGATCATCGAGTATAGAGAATATATAGTGGCGATAGGGGAGACTGGATTCGATCATCACTATCTCGATGGGACGGATGGTGGCAATACTGCTATCGATATAGATATGCTCTCTCCTCGGGCTATCGAGCAATTGGAGAATCAGAAACGGTGGTGGCTCGCACAATGGGAACTCGCGAAGCGGTATGATCTCCCACTCGTCGTCCATACGCGAGATGCGAGAGATGCAACTGCGGATTTCATGATCGAGAATGGTATCGATCGGGCTGTGATACACTGTTATTCTGAGGATCCTGTATTCGCTCAGCGACTCATGGAGTTCTCAGACGAGATATACTTCGCATTCGGGGGGATACTCACCTACAAGAAGTCTGAGAGTGTACAGTCTACAGCCCAGATGCTCCCACTCGATCGCATACTCCTCGAGACAGATGCTCCGTTCCTCTCACCACAATCCGTCCGTGGTACCGTCAACGAGCCTGCCAATACTCGATATGTACTTGAAAAACTCATCGAGCTCAGAACTGAGTCTGCCGAGGAGATCGAGCGAGTAGTGTATGAGAACTCACTCAGGTTTTATGGGATCAAGACATAAAAAAATCCCTCTCAAATTTGAGAGGGATTTTTTTATGACTAGTGGTGCCCATGATCGTGTCATCCACCTCATCCAGATCAGAAGAGTCCATTTATAATAAAACTAAACATACCTGTCATTCCATGAGCTGCTCATCCTACTGGCTCACAATATCCGAATAGACATTCTCACATGGCATTGCCACCACCACCTCATCCATGAGCATCGTGACTAGGAGCATCGTGTCCTCATGACATATATTGCAATATTAAAAATTATATCAGTATAATATATCAATTATAATATATTGTCAAGTAAAATCTCGAACTACACTCTTATGAGTACTCTTTGGAGTTCTTGCGATATTTCCCTCGATTTCAGTATATTTTTATTTCATTTTCTCCAGCCAACTCGTATAGACACTCATATCGACCATCCGTAGACTCGATGGCGTCTCAGCGAGAGTTTCTTTTATAGATTTCATCGTGATAGTATATCCTGCGAGATCAGCGTCTGTGAGTGTACCATCCTCTGCCTCGTCGATGAGCTCCAGGAGATCACGACTCGCATCTCGTGCCACCTCGTCACAGATCGCCTCGATATCCGCTGACACATATCCATCTGTGAGATGAGCGAGTTCATTATAGTCGAGTCCTGTACTTGGGCGACCAGCTCGCTCGATATACATCTGGAAGAGTGCCTTGCGAGCAACTGCATCTGGAGGTCCGAGATAGATTTTTTTGTCGAGGCGACCAGAGCGGAGGATCGCAGAGTCGAGATGATCAGGACGATTGGTTGCCGCGATGACGATGAGGTTCGGTGCTGACTCGAGTCCGTTGAACTCCTGGAGGAATTGGGAGACTTCTTCGGCTTTATTCGCATCTACATTGTTCGTACGAGCAGACACAAGAGAGTCGATCTCATCGAGAAATAGTATGATCGGTTCACTCTCGGCAGCCTTTTTTGCTCAGTCAAAAAAGTCCGCTATATTCTTGGTTGTCTGATGGAGATATGACGATCCGAACTCTCCCATATTCTTCGAGATGAATCCACATCCGAGCTCTTCGGCGAGCTTCTTGGTGATGAAGGTCTTACCCGTTCCTGGAGGACCATAAAATAACATACCAGTAGGGATCGAGATCTTGAACTTCTCGTATTCGGTGTAGAGCTTTAGTGTCATTTCGTGTTTCTTTTTTTCTTCTTCTGTTTTTGGATTTTCTGCATCTTCTCTCTTGAGTTTTTCGACGAGGAACTTGAACCGGAGTGGCTTGATGAAGCTATCTTTGAGTTCTTCTTTGAGTTGATCCATACCAGCAACCGCATCGAATCCAAAAGGTTTTCACTCCACTCGTGTGAAGTGTTGTACCTCGATTGCAGATTTGACTTCTTCATCCTTGGCGTTACCAGTTTTTGGTGCTACTGTACCGCTATCCTTGCTCGATGAAGAGGGAAGTGGGGTGAATTTCGTATCGTATTCCTTCATCATGTTTGCAGCTTTCTCAACTCCAGACTGCATATCTGTGAGTGACTTCTCGAGGTCGGAGAGGCTCGATATATCATTTCCAGAGTTTTTGAGATCCTGGAATTCTTTAGACTGTGTGATCTCTGAGAAGAAGGCATCGAAGCCGATAGGGGATGATGGTGGAGTTGGAGTGGTCATAGTAGTAGATTTAGTATGATATGCCTAGTGTATTGAGGAATAAAAAATTCAGGTTCATATGAATATCATGAAGATTGCAAAATTTATAATTGTGTAAGTTTTATTTCAAGGATCTCATATAACCGATATGAGTGAAAAAATAAACATAAAATTAATAAAACATAAAATTCAAGTAAGAAATTCTTTATCTAAAGCCCAACTTATTAGTAAGAATAATAAGAATAACATCGATAAAAACATACCTAATAGATAGATACCAGATAATATCTTATACCATTTTGGTTCATCATGAGAATTTTCATTAGACATAGATAAAATAATTAATTTTTAAGTTTCGCTTTGTACCCCTCCAGCATCTCGATCATCGGTGTGATGCTCTCTATCTGCATCTCGAATCGATCCTTCTGCAAGATTAGTGGCTTCTGATGTGATGGATCAGTCATGAGTATGATCTGTGTATCGAGTGATGCTATCGTACGAGTTATGGTATCACGATTCTTCGTGAGAAGCAAAAGAATCTCCTCGATCGGGGAGAGTACTTGTCCCTGTATCCACTTGCCATACTTCACGAAGTTGAATATATCCTTGTATCTAGAAGACTCTAGTATATCTCTGAGCTCTACCGTCTGATCGGTTGCCTCGCCGGCCATCTCAGATATCACCTCGAATGAGTCTCTGAGTCGAGCTGAGAGATTGTCTGTCCACTCGCCACGCCCAGCATCCGTGAGGAGAGAGATTGACTGCTTCTGTCCACTCTTCAGAGCGATAGAGGCTCTGGTGATACCCTGGAATAGTGTCTGGATCTCATGTTCAGTGTTGTTGAGTGCGAGGAGTGCCCGATGTGCGAGCCATGAGAATACGCGAGCCATAACAGAGACAAAAAATACCCCAAGAAAATATACAAGTGCCATCATGCCACCGTACAGTAGGCCTGCGATCATGAGAACCATCACGATCCCTGCAGCATCTCTAGACCTGCCGAGATTCTGTACGAGTTTTCCTCATCCTGACGCTATACTCTTCATCTGTTCTATAAGGCTTGCTCGTTCCATAGCGATATGTTCGGCGAGTCCTGATGGTTCGAGAAGTGGTTCACGGAATGTTTTCTCGAGTCCTCCGAACGCTTTCTTCTGTCCTGCGAAGTCCGACCTCTCGACGACCGTACCAGCGGATATATAGTGGCCATCGGTGATGACTACATTACCCCCACGGGTATATAGATATGACTTGCGGAGCATCTTCGCGATGAGGACCGCGAGCACGAGAGTATAAAATATCCCAAGTACTCCAAGGACCGCGAGGATCACACCTGGTACACCAGCAGAGAGTCTGATGAATCCAGCAATCAGCGTCACGACAGCAAGGGGTGTACTGGCAGCCCTGATGATCGCAAGGTAGTCTGCGAGCACACTCATGCGGAGCTCGTCAGGAGAGATCCACTCATAGAGATAAAATCCTCGCTCATCGACCTGTTGTTCGATGAATTCTGGAGATTCGGTGTTTTCTGTGACTGTTGGTTCTACCTCAGGAGAGGGGAGTGTGCGAGTGAGCATGCTGTGATATTCAGGATAATTGAGTGATAGTATAGAGAAAAATAGGAAAAATACAAAAAATCCCTGTCTTTTCAGACAAGGATATGCAAACAGATCAGCAGAATAAGAGAGTATAAATACTACTTATGAAGTCATGGTCTCGTTGCGTGTTGCAGGTTGGCATGGATTTGTTCCAGTATTTGACTCGCTGGATTCGGAGTATCGCCTGTTGGATTTGCCTTGATCCACTCGAGCGAGATATCCAAGTACTGCTTGTAGAGTTCATGATTTTTGCCTACGGTATCAAGTATCTTGCGACACACAAGTTCCGCAGCAAGGATATCATCAAGCCATTTGCAGGCAATGCTACGGGCTTGCAATAGAGTCATTCTTTCGAGTTCGATACACTGATGAACAAAACAAAGGGTTGAGTCATCGAGATCATATTTCGGAAGTTCGACTTCCTTTAACTGATGCATTTGCGCCATCATCGCCGAGATATTATCGCGGTATTTGATGTAGGCAGATGCTATCACTCCAATATCGCCGTTACCTGGTTT
Organism: Candidatus Altimarinota bacterium; assembly: GCA_014377305.1. Lineage (GTDB taxonomy): Bacteria > Patescibacteriota > Gracilibacteria > BD1-5 > UBA2023 > JABFSX01. The sequence goes on from JACMPW010000013.1 coordinate 8,156, forward strand.
CTGGATTGTATCCAGTCCGATGGCTTCCATTTTCACAAACAGTGCCGAGGGGATCAATTCTTTAGCATGAGGAATTCGCACTCTTTCATGCTCAGAACCAAAACCAAACTGACTAAAATTGATTGTACATACTAGCATGAGATACTCCTAGAGTTGAGGAAAAATGCTACAGACCAATTCTGCAACTCTCTGATTGTACTACTACTACTACTTTCTGTCAAATTCTGATGGATTGATTTCTGTTATGAGAGTTTCTCCTTGCAAATACATAAGAATCTGTATATTATTTTCATAATTTCTTAAGAAATATGAAAAAACATATCTGAAAATACATATCTATTCGCGAAAAGCCTAATGGTAAAATATTTTCAGGATTTCTTATCGTTTATAGTAAACACTGGATACTTCTTCAGTACAATGAGTATGACACATATACACTCGACGGATACATACTTATTCCGTATAGTAAACATTCTCAATATAAAAGAGATGCTGATGAGAAATTTATAGAAAAAGTTTTACACTCCAAGGGTATATTTCCATCAAAAGATCCTATTAAAAAATGAACATCCTTACAGGAAATCCTCACTCAGATAACGATGCAGTTCTGCGTATGTAGTCTTGTTTATAATAAAGCTGGGGACTTCTATATGGGAAGATGCGTGTCTATCGGAAAGAAGACAATAGTGCTCCATGAACTCGACCGAGATGCTCGGTGGGACAAACATATCCGTATTGATATCGATCATATGCATGCTATACAGTTTGCAGATGATTATACACAATCACTCTTGCAGTATAACATGATCAAAGATAGCAAAAAATAAACCCTCGAGTGTACCTAATTCCTGTAAAATCCCTCAAATTTGAGGGATTTTTTTATTGTATTTAGACTACTTATTTAGCTCCTCTGCGAACTGTTCTTGATCCTTGGCACCGAGGACTTTGATCGCCTTCAGCTGTGCACTCGCATCATCGAATGACTTCTTCTGTGCATCAGCTTCGATCTTGATCTGAGCTCGGTATGATTCGATCGTGTCGAAGTGATTCTTGAGTTTTGCTACATTTTCTACGAATACTGATGCTGAGAGGGCAGGCTTGGATGCGAGTTCCTCACTCTTGCGAGATGACTCGATCGCCTTGTCTGTGAGCTCTGACGACATCTTGTCGATCGTTGATCCCATCACGGTGATCGCTGCCATAGATGCGTCGATCGCCTTCTGGCTACTGGTCTCGATGAGGGCGGTAGAGAGCAGAGTCTTGAATATCGGACGAGACGAGCTCATCGCGAGAGACAGTTTGGATGCTGAGTCGAGACGCATGAGGAGACGCTTGCGAGCCATATCCAGATTGCCGATGAGGACCACCAGATTGGACTGGAAATACTCGACATGACGCACGAACATATCGTACTTCATCTTCTCAGTTTCATCTTTGCTCTCGATCCCTTTTTGTCTGAACTCTTCGATCTTTTTCGCGAGGAACTCCTTATATGCGACGACTTTTCCGAGATTGGCATCGATACCATCGAGGAATTTTTTCTGCATGTCGACACTCGTATCGAGTGAGGTGTGTGCCTGATCAAATCCTGAGAATATCATCTGGATTTTTCACTCTAGTGACTTCACATCGAACGCTGCTTCGTCCCACTTGGCATCGAGAGACTTCATGAGTCCACCGAGGATCGGGATCGACTTCGCGAGACGCATCACGGTACCATCATTGTTGATGATCTCTTTATACACTGACTGGACATTATTATTCATTTCGGTGAGGGTATCAGATACCTTCATGATCGGGTCTGAGTCGATGATCGTCGCCGTCTCGGATATGATAGAGTCGATCGGGGCTGTGATCTTTTCTCCGAGAGATCGGAAGTCCTTTGCCTCAGCAAAGGTCTGCTCTACCTCAGCGGATTCGCTTGCGGTGAGAGGTTTTGCCTTGATATCTGCGATGATGACGGCTGCCTTCTTATCATCTGTAGTAGGATCCTGAGTCTGAGTTTGGGTAGCCATAGAGGATAAGTGAAAAAATAATGACTCTATTGTATACAAAGAGTCATTATTTTGCAAAAGAATTTGCTAGAACGATATGTTCACGATGAATTCCTGATTTCTCCCATCTATACTCATCGTCCATCCTGATATCTCCACAATCTTGGCAACGAGTGCGAGACCGAGTCCATACCCTGTGGAGTTTCTTGACGAGTCTCATTGATAGAATACTTTTGTCAGATGAGAGAGTTCATCATCACTCATAGTATGAGCAATTTGATTCGATATCCTGATACCAGATTTACTCAGATCTATACTGATATTTCATCCTGATTTGTATTTGATAGCATTTTCGATGAGATTGCAGAGGATACGAGTATAGAGTTCTTCGCTCCCTTTTTTGTGTATATCTTTTTTATCACTCGTGTACTTGATAGCATTTTCTGGGGTATATTTTAAGATGATTTCCTCTGTTTTTGTGATGATATTGATATCTGTTTTTGTCATCCCTTGATCTGGTTTCGCGAGGAAGAGGAGACTATCGATGATGCGTTCCATACCCGTGATTTCTTCATTCGTCGAATCAATAAATCTTGACTCGGGTTTGATCTTCAGGAGTTCTAGATTGGATCTCATGACAGAGAGTGGAGTACGGAGCTCGTGTGCTACATTGTGTGAATATGCCTCGAGCTCACGAGACTGCTCACGGATCGGCTCTATCGTGAGGCGAGCCAGATAGCGAGCGAGGAGATAGATGATGATGAGTGCGAGGAGGGAACCTATGAGAGCAATCGCGATGAGTGTGAGATGAAAATCACGAAGCGGAGTGAGATCGTGAAATATGAATACTGTAGAATTTTTCATATAAGACCTCCCCACGAGGTAGGTATGCCCCATGATCTCGATGTCCATATTTTTGGTATTCTCGAGTCTGAAGAGGACTAGTATATCTTCTTCCCGGAGGTCGATAAAATCATTTTTTACTAATTTTTTATCATCATCAAAAATGATGATATCTCGTGGTCATCTGTGTTTTTTGCCTCATAGATCTCCAGTCATATTGAGTAGCAACGGGTGAGTGATATCTGGGATTGATTCTCGATTCTCGAGTATCTGATTCTCTGACTGGAACTCTCTATATTCACCATTTCGCTGATAGATATAGCTCGCAGAGATGATGAGCGTGAGTATAGTGATGAATATGATAAAAGATGCTACTGCTATTTTGAGAGCGAGTTTCTTTTCATCATTTCCCATGAGTTTCTTTAGTTGATGTAGTATCATGTTCATTTGAGAGTGGTGATTATGGATTTGCCGAGTTTTTTGCGGATGGTAGATATGTGTGCCTCGAGTGTGACTGAGTTCATAGCGAGTTCTGCCTCACGCATTCCCCATACTGCCTCGAGTATCTCCATTTTACTCTTTGGGTAGCTCTTGTTGCGAGTGAGGTACTCTATGATACCATATTCCTTGTGTGAGAGCTCTACCTGTTGGTCTCATTTTTTTATAGTTTTTCGTCCGATATCGATACGATATTCACCGAACTCTATGATCTCTTCGATAGACTGTGTTCGTCTGCGTCCAAGAGCGATGATGCGAGCTTCCAGCTCTCTCATCTCGAATGGTTTCACTACATAGTCGTCAGCACCGAGATCAAACATCGTCACCTTGTCCTCTACGAGAGAGTTCGAGGTGAGCACGATGACAGGCGTCTCATGTCCACTTTTTCGGAGTTTTCAGATAAAAGTCCGACCATCCATAATCGGCATGTTCATATCCAGTATGATGATATCATAATGAGTATGGAGCATATCGAGTGCCTCGCCACCATGTATTGCTCACTCTATTGTATATCATTTGAGAGTGAAATATTCGATGATATTGGATCTGATTTTGGGATGATCTTCGATGATTAGGAGTTTCATAATTCAAATGGAGTGAGAAAATGGAATGAAACGAAGTGGAATTATAATTTTCGAGCGGAATGTAGAATTAAGAGCCAAAGCCTTATGGTAATAGTATATTCAGAGTAAAATTGATTGCAATCTATTATATTTTGATACTTTAAATCTATTTGAAAAAACTCCATTCCGATTGCTCGAAATGGAGTTTGATTGCTTTGGTTTCTTTCCTTTCCTTTCCTTTCCTTTCCTTGAGTTCATACTGAGTGACTATCTTCCTCGTTGTCCGCCGTGGCCACCTCTATCTCCATCGTGATCGCCATCATCTTTTTCTCCATCACCTATCTGTTTAACCGCTTTCATTGCATCGAGTTTTGCCTTGATCTCAGGATAGTTAGCGATGATAGTATCTATCTTTGCCTTTTCTTCTGTTTTGAGGATTTTTTCTCTGGCATCATAGTCTGTATGGATTGCCTCGATAGCAGCCTTATCTACTGCAGATACACCTGCTAGGAGAGACGCCATAGGATTGTTTCTATGTTTTCCACCTTGTGGAGGAGTCGGGAGTGCTGCCTTGAGATCAGGGTATTTGGCCATGAGAGCGTCCATCTCTGTCCTGAATGCTGTACGATTGGCTTCCATAGTAGCCTTGTCTACGGTTGTCCCTATATTCGTTCGCAGAGCATCCATCTCCGTCTTGTGTCGAGCCATGAGAGTGGTGAACGCTGTGATTGCCTCTGGAGAGATCTTGCCCGAGAGTGATGCGACCATCTGCTCTGGGGTCTGACGATCCATATGTACTCACTGAGTACGAGATGATATAGTTCCTGTAGATGTAGTACTAGCTGCATAGATACTCGTACCGATGAGAGCTGATCCTGCGACGACGATAGTTGCGAGACCGGCGATGAGTTGTTTTGTCATAATTGTAAAAATAAAAAGATAAAAATAAAATCTGAAACACTATCTATAGTATCGTCTATTGTGTGGTATTTTTGGAGGTTCGTTGTATCTAAATTGTAGAGATTGATGTAGCGTCCAAAAACCAAAGTAGGTCGAATAGAAGAGATACTGTATATCTCAACTGAGTAGATTAGAATGGAAGACATAGGCGTTGTTATTATTTTGAGCCATATGGTTTATATACCGATTCAATTCACTCGTGATGAGTACGAGAGACAGTATATCCGAGAGTGTTTAAGGCGAGTTGAAAGGAGATCATAAAAAATCCCATAACCGAAGAAGGGGCTATGGGAAGAGGATTATATTTATCTTTTCTCGAGAAATGCTATGATCTTATCGAGCTTATCTATCTCGATGGAGTTGAGTTTTTGCTGGAGTGCCTCGATTTCTTTTTTTGCCTCAATATTCGTCCTATAGTCTGCTTCTGCATTGGCCCGATCTCGTTCATTTTGCCTATTTTGAGCCATCATGATGATCGGAGCAGCATAGGCGGCCTGTGTAGAGAAGAGGAGATTGAGGAGGATAAAAGGATATACATCCCAATGATACATCCATCCTACAACATTGCAGATCATCCAGAGAACTACGATAACGGTCTGGATGATGATAAAATTCCAAGATCACATAGTATCAGCGACTGCATCAGAGAGTCTCTGTCAGAAGTCGAGAGTATCGACATGATCCTGGTGCCAGGTTTTTTTCGATGTCATCGTATATAATGGTAAGTTAAATATAGTCGAGCCGACTAAATACATCTGTTTTCTTATTATATGCTGTTCTTACTATATATCAATTAATAATTATTTTTATCAAAAATATATAGTAAAAACTTGCAAAATTGTATAGCTCGAATATACTGTATTGATGAGCAAATATGATAATACTATTTCTGACATTTTCGTGAAAAAGATATGTGAAAAAATGCTCGAGCTCCTCACTAAAAAAGAAATCATAGATCTCTGGCTCCGCTCTGGTGGGTCAAATTCTCGAGTAGCCTATGCGATGAGTATATTGCTTGGTAGGGGATTGTTAGAGCGGATCTGCTCTGGGATATATCTCGTGCAAAATGAAAAAAAAAGTATCGAAATCTGAGAATGCTATTGGCATATCATCTCAAAACTCATCAGTCTCCATGCCCCTAGTGGTGGAGTCATCTGATGAGAAAAGGCACTCGAACTCCATCTCTCGAACTACTCTCTTCCTGATATCCTCATCATCTATACCCGTGATACTGCCATGAGGATCAAGCTGATTGATGGCAGGGAAGTACATATGCGTACACTCGTATCAGGTCCAAAAACAGGCAAAAAAAATCTCTGGCGAACTCTAGTAGATAATGCTATCACAGTAGAAATACCAGAAAAAATCCAGATATGTGGGAGAGAGCTCGCCCTCCTCGAGGCCCTTTCACTCCGTCGACATGATGCTGGCATCGAGGAGGCGAATATTGCCCGTTTTCTCAGGTCTTTTGCATCGTTACTCGATCGAGATATCCTCGGGAACCTGACTCGGCTCCGCTATATTCGTCCACTCAATCGGCTCCGTGTCCTCGCTCGCGATCTCGGATATATGAGCCTCTATGCTATGACTCTCGAGATCATACGGGATGAGGGAGGTGGATGTTATCTCAATTTGTAGATTTCTCATATATTCCTCATTTCCATGTATCGTGTTGGAGAGTTATTTCTATTCTTCCTTTTACCAATTTGGTGACGGGATGTTCATTTACTGATACTACTCATCCATTTATTTTGAGTCTTACTTGTCCATTTTTGTCAGTATAGTGCCTCTGCCAATTATGATCTATATATCAGCCTTGCCAAGGTTTTCAGGCGTTATTGAATAGGGTTATAGTTGTTTCTCAGTTCCATCATTCTGGTTCAGTTGGTGTATTCATTTCGAATGCAATAAAAAATGACTCTAAAAATAGAGTGTAGAAAAACTTCGCGATCTGTCAAAAGTTTTTTGCTTTTTTATCGTTTTTACCTATTATACGAGCCTAATATATACGAACCATGAAGCTCCAAAAATACCTCGCACATGCCTGAGTCTGCTCCCGCCGCAAGGCCGAGGAATATATCGAGGCTGGGCTCGTCACTGTTAATAGTATCGTTGCTCATATCGGTCAAGTTGTCGATCCAGAAACTGACAAGATCGAGTTCTCGAATCAAGTCATCAAAGATCAGGAGAATCTCGTGTACTATGTATTCAATAAGCCTCGTGATGTTGTCACGACCTGTCTCTCGGGTAAGGATGATGAACAGGGGATCATGGATATCGTCAATATCTCAGAGCGAGTGTTTCCTATCGGTCGACTCGACAAGGAGACCACAGGACTCATCATCCTCACCAACGATGGTCGCCTCTCGAACTATCTGATGCACCCTCGCTATGAGCACGAGAAGGAGTATGTTGTCGAGGTCTATGGCAAGATCGAGGATGAGGCACTGGATCGTATGAGAAAATGAGTGAGGATAGAGCTCAAGGACAACGGATCTCGCACTCGCATCGTCCGTCGTGTCGAGGGCAAAGATACTGTCATCACACGCAAGTATACAACTCGACCCTGTGAGATCACACGACTCTCTTCATCGAAGTTCTCGATCATCCTGAAGGAGTGAAAAAATAGACAGATTCGCCGTATGGTAGCCGCTGTCGAGTATGATGTGAAAAAACTGAAACGAATCCGAGTGGAGAATATCATGCTCGGGGATCTCGAAGAGGGGCAATGGAGACGATTCACACCGAGTGAGAAGGAGTGAGTACTCGAGAGGATCGGGATAGATGAGAAATAGGAATTATTCATCGAACCTCAGTTGTCGATGATCAGGTCCCCATAGTTTAGACACCGTTTCTATTGTAACTGTTTCACTTTCCCATGTTAGAGGTATTCCTCCTGATCCAGTTGATGGCTCTCTTTCATCATCGGGTCCTGTAGCAGGAAGGAGTTGATTTGAGCTGAATAGATTATTTCTTGGTAGCCCAATTCATAGTTGTCCCATTTTTGTGAGCAGTTTATCGCGGATTCTCATACATACTCATGATGGAAAATTCCATTTTCCATCTGTATCTGACAATGAAACTCACTCAACTTGCAAGAAACGATAAAAATCTGATGTAGAGTCTATATGAGTAAGGGATGTCTGTACTCTGGAGTTTGTGAGAGCAGGAAAAAGTGTCGAATCTTGAGAGAATCCACATTTGCACAGATTTCATGGACAAGCAACACGATTCATATTTTTATATATTTCAAGATTTAGAATGGAGTTTCATGAGCAATGTTACTCTCTTTTTCCTTCAGGGAAGCAGGAGTTGCAGTAAGTTATTTGTTCTCTTGTTTTGTAATAAAGATTTGGAGAAATCAACAGTATCTACAAATTTTATTTTTTCATCAGGACATACTACAATATTTGTACAATTTCTCCATCATATTTCGTGACTTATTCAGGATTGCTTACCAAGGATATCAAAGGTAATCCCTAATTCTCGATAAATGAGTAATGCCCTCAAAGAAAAAGATTGTATGAGTGATCTAATTTGGGGAGATATATTATTATTTTCTGTCAGATATTCTCCAAGAGGAGTTCATGGTATATATTCTTGATATATAGTATAACTATCTCTACCAGATGGTATCAATTCCGTTCCAGCAGAAAAATCTGATAAGTATTTCCTAAAAAAATCAACAGATGATTGGGCTCTTGTCAGGGATATTTTGAGGTTTCAGTGAGGTACCTTCACTACATAATCTCATTCTCTATAAACAATATGTCTTGATCAGGATGCTAAATATGTACGTGACATAATTTTTACTTATGATATTTTTGGTGAGCCTCCTTGAGCTTGGGATTGGTCACATGGGTATAGACTTGTGTTGTGGTGATTGATGCATGACCGAGGAGTTCTTGTATTATACGGATATCAGCTCAATTTGTCAATAGTGTTGTTGCAAAAGAATGTCTGAGTGTGTGGGCGTGCATATTTTTGAGTATACTTGCCTGGAGTCCGTACGTCTTTACCATGTTGGTGATATGGAACCTGGAGAGTCGGATAGAGTCGTCGGAGAGTAGGGAGGAGTTGATATCGGATTCACTGTAGTTGTGGCGGATGAAGAGGGGATCGAAGTGGTCGCTACGAGCCTCCAGATAGGCCTGTATCGCGAGACTTGCTTGTTCGGTGAGGTAGACGACACGGAGTTTTCCTCACTTTCCTCTCACTGCGAATTCGAGTGTATCGAAGTTTACATCCTGACGATTCAGTGCTGTGAGCTCGGAGATACGGAGTCCTGTCGAATATATGCACTCCGATATCGCATAGTCTCGTTTTCATTGGATCGATTCTCTCGGTATCACCGTGAAGTATCTCTCGATCTCATCCCCAGTGAGGAATGTCACCTCTCGGTCCTGTACCCGCATGAGGTCAAGTGTGGTTGGATCGAGACAGGCGATCTGTTCTTTTTTCAGATATTTGAGCCAAGACCTGATCGTGATGATATGGGCATTTACGGTCTTCGCAGACAGGCCTGAGTCAGAGAGTTCCAGTCGCCATGCGTCGATGTCTTCTTTTTTCACTGATTCGATGACGGCAGGGAAGATGGAGATGAGATCTCGTATGATCGACCGCTTATCTATACTGAGCTCAGACTTTTTCGGTAAAAAGAAAAAATGGTTCAATCATTCTGGTAAACGCTTTGTTCAGCGTGGCTCCAGCCAGCGAATCAGTCTCCATATATGGAACGCATATTGCTCGAGAGTTTTTGGCGATCGACCCTTGTGCAGACGCAGATAGATGAGGAAGTTGTCGAATGCTATGATGGTATTCATGCCAATATTAGAATTATGAAAATAAAATTGACAAAAAATAATTTCGGAATACAAAGCAGACAATTAATAAAAATAACTATGGGAAGCAAAGAAATATTTGACGCATGAGATATTGATTCTCTCCCAACAGAAGATATGCCATATAATCTTGTTCAAGGTATTAGGGATACTTGGGCTGAATGAAAGAAAAATATATTGAATGAAGTTGTACCAGGTAACTGAGGGGTCTCATGAGCCGTACTCAGAATATTGTCATCTGACACTAAAGTCCAAAAACTTGTACTCGATGGAAAAAGCCAGTTTGTTTCACCAGATCAATGCAGAAAATATCTAAAAAAAGTAGCTAAACTCCTTGGTGCTGAAGGAGACAGCATAGGATTAGGAACATTGTTAGATGTACTAAACGTCCCTAAGCATGATAGAAAAGTATGGGAAGAGAGAGTACAGTGACATATGTATAGGCAGAGATAGAAGAGTATATAGCTTTTTTATCTCTATGTATCTATAAACAAATTACTTCACATAATGTA
>JACMPW010000014.1 GCA_014377305.1 Candidatus Altimarinota bacterium
AGTGGTTGAGTTGGCAATATTTACTCCAAATACTCCAGTTGAGTTGTTATATGTGAGTGGGCCGAGGGCAGAGAGAGATGTGAGGGTTATCTTGGTAGCAACAGTTCCTGAGAGGGTATTGAGATTCCCTGAGAGAGTGGAAATATCCCCTGTTGCACTAGCAATATCAGTACTGATTATAGCGAGCGTTCCTGAGAGAGCATTCTGTGCACGGAGATTTGTGAAATAGAGATTAGCTCATTCTGTGAGATTGGTGGTTGTCTTGAGTCCAAATGCAGCATCGAAACGAGCTTGAGTATAGTAGAGATTCGTTCACTCTGTCACTAGGGTAGTTACATAGTCCCCTGATTGCCCGAGAATAGTACCATTTCGACCAAATACAGAAAGTACCGGAGGAACATATGAAATAACACTATTGGGACTGGATATATTGTTAAGTAGAGTACCATTAGGTGTTGTATATTGAATAGCGAAAGATGAGTAGGTAGCTGGACTCGGGATAGGTATACTCGGTACAGCACTGAGATTTGGCTTACCAGATGTTATATTTTTTTTCTTGATACCATTACCAATCCATGAAGCATCTATACTCTGAGATACTCATGTAGGAACTGATAATGAGGTATTTGGAGTTGGGAGAGATGGTGACACTTGAGTACCGATCCAGGCATCATCTGTAGTCGGACTACTCTGGATATAGACATAGTTTTGTTTGCTCACAATAGCAACAGGGAGTGTTGCTGCAAATGCTGAGCAAAGACCAGACTGTCAAACAACGAGTATCGATAACAAAACTAAACTAAGTGGATGGCGATGGAACATACGTATATATATGAATGATAGTGCGTAATACGATAGCACATAAAAACATATATTACAATTCACGAGAGCAAAAATAATAATACAAATATGAAATATACAGTATAATATATAACTATCTAAATTCTCAAAAATACATATAATCTACTCCTATGAACACATCCATCTACAACATCTCAGTCAAGAAAACGAACGGCGAAGAGATATCACTCTCAGAGTACCGATGAAAAGTACTCCTCATCGTCAATACTGCTACCAAGTGTGGACTCGCTCCACAGTTCGAGGAACTCGAAACTCTCTGGAATGCCTACTCTCATGACGACTTCATGGTACTCGGCTTCCCCTGCAACCAGTTCCTGAGCCAAGAACCAGAGACCAACGAGACGATGGCGAGTGTCTGTCAGATCAACTTCTGAGTGACTTTCCCGCTTTTTGCGAAGCTAGATGTCAACGGTGAGAACACCCATCCACTCTACCGATACCTCAAGTCGCAACAAGGCTGGTTCTGGAGTCGAAGTATCAAGTGGAACTTCACCAAGTTCCTCATCGATCGTGAATGAAATGTGATACGGCGATATGCTCCGACCGTCAGTCCCCTCTCTATCCAGGGAGATATAGAGAAGTTGATATAAAATCCAGAATCCTCTCTGCACTATTCTATATCTACCATCACCTCGTTCCTGCGAAGTGGAGGGAAACTCAGTGGTGGATTGTATTGAGCAGATACCATATCTCATAGAGTCTTGTATCCATCACGGATGAGATATCCTCTGAGGAGTTCTTGCATGGCGGATACTCTCGACTCAGTCGCATACCAACTATAGCGGAGTACGGCTCTCCTAGACTTGTCTACTGTTCTGAATCGGATATTGGCATTATCGGGTTTTGGGAGTGTCGCGAGGGTATACTGACTCGGCATGGTGAATGCTACGATATGTTTCCCACTATTCGACACCCTATCCATGACGGGCGCCGTCATCGCGATATTCTCGGAGGCTCTCATCGTGTCCATCACTGGTGCGGTCATGGAGATAGATGTCTTCGATGTATTGCCTCCGAATATATATCCAGCCAATTGACGGAATCCTGCGCTCAGTGCTGTCCGCATATCCCCATCCACCTCGACCTCAGCCACGATATAGCTCGCATACTCGCGTATCTCATATCCATCTCGCTGCTCTACTAGGGTATATGCTGGCTCCTCTATTCCCCGTATGGCAAGGAGAGTACCAGTGATCCAGATGACGAGTGCGACGGCTGCGATGATGAGGAGTGTATTCATACTATCATCGTATACTTATACGGAAGAATAGCAAAGAAAAATAGAATACAGAACATCAATTCACTATCTATCCAGGAGGATATAGAAAGTTGATATGAAAGATTAAAGATACTTGCTTGCAACCTTAATAAGTTCATCTTTTCGAACTATTCCTTCATATACAGATCAAAATCCATCTGTGGATCAGCAAAAATATTTTATTTTATTAGCTAATTCGGTATCTTCTCCATTAGATGCCTCTTTAAGATATACAATTTCATAAGATCAGTACTTAGGATTCATCTGAAATTCAGCATTATATTCTCATAAAATTTCAGATAATTTCAAGAATCCACTCTTTACATTTTCTATATCTGTTCTTATAATTCTCTTAAGTTCATCTTTTGGAAAAATTTCTGGATGATTACTCATTATAAAATAAACTGTCTCGTAAGCTCTAATCCTATTTAGCTCATGCCACTGTATCCGTTTCTTTAAATTCAAAATTATTTCAATATTATTACTAATAAGAAATTCTTGCAAAGGTCACTCATTACTTCTTGATCTTTCATGCAGATCATTTTCCATAACCACATTATCCCTTACTTCATAATATTCTTCTCACGGATGTTCTATTTTTGACTCCAATAAACGCTGGTAAATTATATTATCTTCAATTTTATATTCATATACACTATTATATACACCCTGATAATCAGGACTATGACTGTAGAGATAGTATTTCTTATTTGAAATATCTAGTGTTATTTCTGAAAAATATCCTTCTGGTGAATCTTCAAGCACCATTGAAAGCTCATCTGTATAATCCATACTTCCATCTACAGGAAAAGAGATATCCTGTCACATAATAGCTCATATTTCTTTCAATGCATCTTGCACTTGTTTTTTGGTAAGGTGAGCGTGTGCGATTTTAAATTGGAGTTCTTTTAGTTTTTCTGGTGTAGAGGATTTTTGTGAAAAATACTTCAAATAAGTAGTAATATAAGACACGACTCAGATCCAACTTAGAAATATACTGAATAGTCATCCGAAAATGATCGCAGACAAATATCACCAATATGATGAGGGCTCTGATGAAGTAAATGTTCAACTTATAGTACTATAGTATAGTTCTACTTTTTTTAAGTTTTTTGCACGAATAGATAAAATTTGAGTAACTGAAATAATACTCGCTATAATAGTGAATCCAAAAGCAACGACTACTCATGACCAATAAATTTCTGACATAAAAATATATATTTAAATAGTAAAACTACTTCCCACTCTCCCTTACCTTGATATGCAACTCTCGGAGTTGGATCTCATCCACCTCTGCTGGAGCGTTCATCATCGCATCTTCAGCCTTGCCTGACTTCGGGAAGGCATAGATCTCACGGATATTGTTCTCATCGCGGATGATCATGAGCAGTCGGTCGAATCCAAATGCGAATCCACCATGTGGAGGTACACCATACTGGAACGCTGTGTACATTGCTCCGAACTTGTCCTTTACCTCTTGTTCTCCCTTGCCCACGATGTTGAACGCCTTCACGAGAGACTCGATATTGTGATTGCGGATAGAGCCTGAGAGCACCTCGTACCCGTTGCACGCGAGATCGTACTGACATCCGTAGATCGAGAGTGGATCAGGATTGCCCTCGAAGGCAGAGAGTCCACCATGAGGCATCGAGAACGGATTGTGTTCGAAGTCGTACTTGCCATCATCCTTGAGCTCATACATCGGAAAGTCTGTCACCCAGGCGAATGCGATCTCATCCTTGTTCACGAGTGCGAATCTATCTCGACACGCGAGTCGGACTCCTCCGAGCACCTTGCAAGTCGTCTTGTACTCACCCGCACCGAAGAATATCATATCTCCCACCTTTGGAGCGAGTTTTTGCGATAGCGCCTCGAGCTCATTCCCAGTGAAGAACTTCAGGATTGGAGACTTCGGACCGTCCGCCTCATAGATGATATACGCGAGTCCACCTGCTCCGAGAGATTTCGCCACTTCTGTGAGTGAGTCGATCTCAGATCGCGATAGTGTTTTGCCTTCGAGTTTCATCGCTTTCACGATCCCGCCCTCAGCAACCGTCCGAGCAAAGAGTGAAAAACCTGAATCCACGAACTCAGAAGTAAAATCCTCAAAGTGCATATCGAATCTGATATCTGGCTTGTCTGAACCATAGAGATCTACGGCTTCCTTGTGGGTGAACCGTTGGAATGTCTCCCCTGCCCCCATTTTCACGAGTTTCTTCGGTGTGATGGTGTTGATGAGATCTTTCGCAAAAGACTCAGCGACCGCGAACACATCTTCCTGATCGACGAAGCTCATCTCACAGTCTATCTGGTAGAACTCACACGAGTGACGATCCGCACGAGGATCCTCATCACGGAAACATGGGGCGACCTGGAAGTACTTGTCCACTCCTCCGACCATGAGGAGTTGCTTGTATTGCTGTGGAGCCTGAGGCAGTGCGTAGAACTTGCCTGGATGGAGACGAGATGGGATGAGGTAGTCACGAGCTCCCTCTGGAGATGACACGGTGAAGATCGGAGTCTGTACCTCCATGAATCCACTTGCAGTGAACCAGTTGCGGGTGAACTGATTCATCTCTGCTCGGAACGCGATCTTGTCGAATATACTCTTGCGACGCATATCGAGATAGCGATACTTGAGTCGGATCTCTTCGCTCGCTCCTGTATGTTCATTGATCTCAAAAGGTGGTACTTCCGATTTTGAGAGCACCTCAGCATTTGTGATGATAACTTCAATATCCCCTGTCGAGAGTTTATCATTTTTCTGTCAGTCTGGACGTGCTCGCACAGTACCCGTAAGTTTCACGACATATTCACTACGGAATGTATCAGCCACAGCATGAGCATCGGCATTCTCAGTAGGATCATAGACGGTCTGAGTTATCCCATAGCGATCGCGAAGATCGATGAATATGAGTCCTCCATGATCACGACGATTGGCTATCCATCCTGAGAGAGTTACAGTCTGTCCGATATGAGTTGCATTGAGTTCGCCAGCGGTATGTGTTCGGTGCATAAAAAGAAAAGTTATAAGTTATTGATAAGTAAAAGAAAAGTTGGTTTATTTTATAGATTGTATTACATCATCTAATGCTCATAAGTATCAATGCAATGAGCCAACATTCCATCAATTAGAAAAATCATTGTTATCACCTTTTCATTCGTCAATAAGTTTCAAGGCTTGATCTCGATCAATTCATTTATGTTTCATTAACAGTGCAATAGATTTTTCTTTTTGTATCTCAAGGCTAACTTTCATTGCTTGAATAATTTTAAGTGGACCATGTTCAGTATTCATATCAAGAATTGATTAAAAATAAAAAGCACACAAAATAAAATTTCATGTGCTTCGGTTCGATTGTATCGAAAGGTGCCACCGAGGCTCGTACTTGATTATGCTCTATGACGGGAGTTCCCGAGGAGGTCTAGTAGGCTTTCGCTGTTCTGCTCCTGGCATCGCGGGTGTTGGCCGCTCGATCGCTTTTTTTCCATGAAACTATAGTATAGAAATGAGCAAAGAAGTCAATCTGATTATCGTACCATGGTTGATATAGGCATGATATCAATAGGCATAGGAAAGTTATAACTCTGTATTTTAAATTTTTGCGTAGCTATTTGTGTATGCGGTGTCGCGAAAGACTGCATCTGGATACGAGAAGTACCTATCGTATAGAGACTCTCCCCAACATAGAGGACACGAGAGATGAAGTCAGATGAATAGTTCCAGATAGTATTCGCGAGGTACATATCGAGAGTAGCCCCTATTTTGCAATAGTCTGGGATATACTGCTCATATCCTGTTTTATTTATTTTGTACTGTTCACATTCTTTTTGCCATATGGTCGCGAGATTCGCAGGTGGGCTGATATGTGTGATGCGGAATTTTTCTGCAATCTGATCTGGTGTGATCTGAATTCAGACAAGTCATTGGAATGCTGCCTTCGAGAGATAGGTATTCGTTTTATCGTTGGCTGATGTCATGAGAGTTACAGGTAGGAGAAGGAGATTTTTTTCTCGGTACCAGACGAATTGTTTTGGATTCCAGAGTGCATATGATGATGATCCTATATCTCCGATGACGAGTGACCGTTCTTGTTTCGGATGTGCTATATCACTGACATCATAGAGGTCGATCTTGACTCCACCGTTCTGTGTACTACCCCACTGGTTTACCTGAGTATCATATCCGATACCGATGAGACGATTCGCATCATACGGATGGAGATAGGTCGAGTAGCCTGGCATCTTGAGTTCTCAGAGGATAGTTGGTTTTCGAGAGTCAGTGAGTGATATGACGAAGAGTGGATCGATCTGTTGGAATGTGACGAGGTAGAGACGATCTCCGATGAACCTGCTAGATTGGAAATTCTCCCCTGGTGCTATATCCGAGAGCTTACCGATAACTCGTCCAGTTGATGAGAGTACTGAGAGTGATGTTGATGAGGTATTGACTCCACCAGACCAACTGGAGTTCGTCGTCACGATACGGAAGTCACCGGCAGCATTCTCATCCATAGAGTATTGGTTGAGTGAAGAGCCAGATACGAGCTTGGAGTAGCTATAGCGAATAGTTGCATTAGTTACTACGAATCTATGTACGAGTGTATTACTCGTCCCAGGATTGTATACAAGCGAGGCGGCACACTTCGCGTTGGGTGGACAGGTCGATGTTCATCTCGGTGACCACATACTGCTCGTGAGATATACTGAGTCACGAGTCACATGGATCTGTCAGGCATCTGAGAGGACGATCTCAGAGGTGATCAGGCTCGCTGGAATAGTTGTATCGAATCTGAGAATCTGAGTGAGAGTTGGATTGAGATTATAGTTCTTCAGAGTCCAAGGATCTGGGAGGATTGATCGCATCCCACTACAGTCAGCCACTCCACGAGTCGAGATCGTCTGCTTCCCTGTACTATAGCTCATATCTGATATACGCGGAATCAGGTTCGTGGAACTATAGTCAAAAGTAGGTCGAGCCATCTTGCCTGTCGTATCCAGAAAATATGGACGGTAGATCTGTGGCATCCAGTACGATGTCGCGACTACCGCTGTCATGATACCAGTATCACCGAGTCGTGTGTCTGAGAGTGATCCATCGACCTCGATACTCCGTACGAGTGAGGCACGAGCAGGGTTCGAGATATCATAGAGAGCGATGATCGACTTCTGACTATTGTTGTACCATCCCTTCCAGTAAATATTAGTCTGACTATACTTGGTTGCCGTGAGGATAAGTTTATTTTTGGTTATATAAAAAAGTGGATTCGAGTAGTTCGTCGGCACTCGGATTGTTTTGATCTTGGCGAGCGTCTTCGCATCGAGGATGATGATCGCGTGTTCCCCTTCCTGATAGCTGTATACATATTTTCCATCTGTCTTGACGGTATCTGCCTCATCGATTCATTTTACTTGGATATTAGTATCTGATTTTGGTGTTGTATCGAGAGATTTTGATACTGATACTGTCGGTGCTGGAGATCTCGCATCTTCGGCCATCATCATGATACCACCTCACTTGTACATACGACCATCCGAATATGTCGTCGGGAGGATATCTCGCATCGTCGACTCGAGTTCACTACAACTCGCAAAAGCATGATAGGAGAACTGGGGTTCTGGCGTGGTAGCTGCGAAACTCGTACTGATAACAGATATACTGAGGAATCAGACAAGCAAATATCTACTATATGACATATGAAAAAATTAAGATAGTACAATGGTATGAGAACTCAGTATAAAGTCAATCATGAGCCTGTGAAGAATCAGCGAATAAAAAACTCCCCAACGGGAGTTTTGTTATTATGATTGATTCAGATAGTTCTGTATGATTCGTTCAGTCACGATGAGTCCATCGATCGCCGAAGAGGTGATCCCTCCAGCATATCCAGCACCTTCCCCACTCGGATAAATCCCTGCTATATTGGACTCGAGTGTCTCCTTGTCTCGACTGATGCGGATAACTGCAGAGCTCCGGGCCTCGATGGCGATGAGGAGTGCTTTTGGGTCAGCGAAACCATGAATTTTTCGATCGAGATCGATGAGTCATTTTTTCAGTGCTGCCGTGATAAAATCTGGAAGACACTCCTTGATAGAGGTCATCTTGACCCCTGGGAGATAGGTAGTCGCTACTACATCACTCTGCACTGATGGACGATCCGCGAGAAAGTCTCCAACCAGCTGAGCAGGAGCATGATAATCAGATCCTCCAAGGACGAATGCTCGCTCCTCCCACTTGCGCTGGAACTCGATACCTGCGAGTGGATGATCAGAGCCAAAGTCCTCAGGCGTGACGGGGATCATGAGTGCTGAGTTCGATATCCCACTATTCTGGCGATACTCGCTCATACCATTGATACAGAGTCTTCCATCTTCCGACGAGGCAGCGACCACATGACCACCGGGACACATACAGAACGAATACACCGTACGTGTATCAGTTCCATGAGTGACGAGCTTGTAGCTCGCGGTTCCCAGTTTGGGACTTACACATGCATCACCGAACTGAGACCGATTGATCATGTTAGCATCATGCTCGATACGTACTCACATACTAAAGGGCTTCTGGACGATATCGAGTCACTTCGAAAGGATCATCTCATAGGTATCTCGAGCCGAGTGCCCGATCGCGAGGATGAGCGTATCACACTCGATGCGTTCATCTCAGTTCACGATAATTGCCTGCATTCGTCCATCAACTATCTCTATATCAGTCATACAAGTACTAAAGCGAATATCCGCACCAAGTGAAATAATTTTTTTTCGTAATTCTCTCACGAGGATTCTGAGCTTGTCAGTTCCCACATGTGCTTTCGCCTTGTACATGATCTCTTCTGGAGCTCCAGCTGCAACCATCTCTTCGAACACATATTTACTACGAGGATCGTTGATCATCGTATAGAGTTTGCCATCAGAGAATGTTCCTGCACCCCCCTCTCCGAATTGGATATTTGATTCTGTATCGAGAGGATTTCATTTCATAAACATCCCCACATCGATAAGTCGTCACTCGACCGCCTTACCTCGCTCGATGATGATCGGATTGAGTCCGGCTCGAGCCAGTACGAGTCATGCAAAAAGTCCAGCCGGACCAGTACCAACGATGACCGGACGTTTTCTCGACGGGTTCGGAGGGACCACTGGGATTTCATAGACGAATTGCTCGATATATTTTGCCTTATGTTTGATCAGATTGGGCTTAGCAATATTAATATTTTTTTGTTTAAGGTCGACATCAACACTATAGATGAAGAGGATATTATGTTTCTCTCGTGAGTCGATAGATTTTTTGACGATACTATACGAGATGATATCTTCTTTTTTACACCCGAGGATTTTGACGATCTTGATCTCGAGGAGAGATTCATCATCTGCGAGTGCGAGTTTGATTTCTTCGAGCCGGAGATACTGTGTCATGATTATGATTTTATTTGATGAACCCGGTTCCTGGATATTTCAGCAAAGTGAATAATTGCCTAAGGCGATTAGTATGAGAACTGAGATCTCAATCCCTACTTACTGACCATGACCAATATGCGTATTTTTCCATTTGCGTTTTATACAAATACTGGAATGTGAAAGTGGTAGATTTCTTCTCACTATCGTAGTGAGATACGAGAACTCACTTATTAGCATCATTGAGTGTGAGTGTAGATATCTCTGATTTATTGATGCCAAAGTTTGCAATAGTATCCAGATATTGATCCCATGTGGTAATAACGTTGAGATCCATATCGAGAATAGCTCATAGCTCCTCTATCGTACTATATTCCCGTTTTTCGATTGTCGCATTGAACCAATCACCTGGGGCAATTTCGAATCAGATAAGTACTGATATGAGTCAATTTTTATCAATAGATCTTATAACACGGGTATCTCTGGATATATCGGATAGAGAAAAATATGGATTTGATTGTCCTGATGCAGGCGTATATGAATTACGAAATGATACACGTTGTTTGAGAAACGCTAGAGCATTTTCGATAGATTTAGCATCTTTTTTGGTATCTACAGAAGTGATCTCGGCAAAACAGGCATCATATCACTTATAATAGAGTACTGTATTTGGTGAGTAGTCCCTATGTGATGACGTTATAGACAGATAGTCTGAATCTTCTCTAGAGAGAATGTTCCATCCTGGATAGATTTCTTTTTCTTTTTTGAGTCCATCTCTGCGGACTTCCCATCCTGTGAGTTGACCGGCATCGTCACTGCATGAGAGTGTTATAGATACACGATCATAGGTATCACCCAGAGTCCATATTGCCATACGGTTATCAGAACTTATCATAGTTGATTTCAGGGTGAACCCATATCTCTGTGGATTGCGGATCATTATATTATTCCATCTATATATACCCTTATTAGGCGGATATGATTGCAAACGAGATATAAACTGTATAAATGCTCGATCAGTTTTCTGTGGTGGAACTTCATAATTATTCGTTTTCTTATGAAGAAAATTCGCAATACGAGTAATTGGAATCATATATCAGAGTGATGCATTATCTGACACTACAGCTGTTGGCATACCAATGAGTTCACCAGAACTATTAAATGCTCATCCTCCAGAATTACCATGATCGATGGTACCATCTATCTTATACATCATCTGTTCATATCATGCAATCTTCCCTTCGGTACGAGTGATCGTATCTCAACCGATAGCAGGATATCCGTACATGGAAACATATGATCCAATAGGGATCTTCGTAGAAGATAGAACAAATGGAGAAAGCGAATTGGTATGTCCGAGCTCTAAAATAGCAAGATCAGCAACACTATCATAGGCGATGAGTCGAGCAGTATCACGACATATAGGTACCATCGTATAATCAGCCGAAAAACATATCTCATAGTTAAGAGTCGGAAGATCATCCTTTCCGAGTATGACATGAGCATTTGTGAGAATCTGCGATGGACCAATTGCAATAGCACTCCCATAGCTACTGAGAACATATGACCCATCAGGGTATGAGATGTAGCTTTTGATCTTGACTATATTTCTTATGATACTCGACTCAGATCATGATACTGGAGAAGTTATCGAAAAAAATGAAACGACAATCAAAGGAATAATAATGGAATATGAGATTGACATAGAGAAAATAAACTAATCCTGAAATATATACAACTACTCATTTACTATATCGTCTGAGGCTATCTCAGCATCCTCTTCTCATCCGCCTAGTGATATAGCTGCCGATGTAAATGCATCACTTTTATCCTTGAGCTTGCCGAATATGACTCCCTGAGTCGTACGACCAGTGACTCGTACCTCAGCAAGAGGCACACGGATGGTCTGTCCAGATTTGGAGATGAGGATGACACTATTGGATTCTTTCTCTTCGACTGTGAGAGTGAATGCTCCGATAATACCACCCGTCTTCTCTGTTGTTGCTCCGACCTTTATTCCTGATCCACCTCTTCCCTGTTCACGATAGTCCTCGAGAGACGAGATCTTTCCCATACCATTTTCAGATACCGTGAGGATATACTTGGCCTCCTTGCCTGCGACACATCCGACAATGAGTGCATCTGTCGATGCGACCTTCATCCCACGGACTCAAGCCGCAGCTCGTCCCATCACACGGACATCATTCTCATCGAATTGTATCGCCTTACCTCCACGGGAAACGAGGAGTATATTATCTGTTCCATCAGTCACCCGTACCCATCCGAGAGCATCACCATCATGTGGCTTCATGACTATGAGTCCGCTAGCACGGATATTCGCAATATCAGCAATATCGATACGCTTCACTACTGCAGCCTTCGATATGAGAAAAAGATGCTTACCTGGTATATTGGTCAGATCGAGCACTGATGCAATCGACTCATCCTTCGCGAGAGACAGGAACTGGACGACAGGTTGCCCCTTCGCCGTTCGCTGCATCTCTGGGATCTCATAAGTAGGGAGACGGAATACTCGACCAGTATTCGTGAAGAACATGAGGGTATTGTGGTTCTTGGTAGAGAGGATCGTCTCGATCTCATCTTCGTCCTTGACTGACATCGCGATTCATTTACCACCTCGACGCTGAGTACGGAACGCTGATGCCTTCACCCGTTTGATATATCCATTCTTCGACATGGTCACGACGACATCCTCATTTGGGATAGTATCCGTCGGATTGAATTCTCCGATAGCACCGGTATGTACCTCGGTACGACGAGGATTGTTGTACTTGTCTCGCGTCTCTGTGAGCTCATCACCGATGATCGTCGATACTCGAGATGGGGTTTCGAGTATATTGCGGAGATCTGCAATTAGGGCAAGTTTCTCTATGAGTTCATCTTCTATCTTCTTGCGTTCGAGACCAGCAAGTCGCTGGAGTTGCATCTCGAGGATCGCAGTTGCCTGACGCTCGGAGAGTGAGAATCCGACCATGAGAGCCATATGAGCGTCCTCACGGGTTTTTGATTCTTTGATAGTCCTGATCACTGCGTCGATATTGTCGAGTGCGATCTTGAGTCCCTCGAGGATATGAGCCCTCGCCTCTGCCTGAGCGAGTTCATACGCAGTACGGCGAGTGATGACCTCACGACGATGTTCGATGAACGCGATGAGCATCTCCCTGAGATTGAAGAGTCTTGGCTGCATCCCACGATCCGTGAGTGCGATCATATTATATGAGAAGCTCGTCTGTAGTGGAGTCAACTTGTAGAGCTGATTAATGATCTTCTTCGGGAAGGCATCACGCTTGAGATCAAGCACGACTCGTACCCCCTCGCTACTCGACTCATCTCGGATATCTGATACTCCGATGATGATCTTCTCGACGATGAGTCCTGCGATTTTCTCGACGAAGTCTTTTTTGTTCAGCTGGTATGGTACCTCACTGATCACGATCATATCACGACCTCACTTGCCCTCTTCGATCCCGACACGACCTCGCATCACGACAGATCCACGACCTCGAGTATAGGCATCGAGGAGATCTTTTTTATTGTAGATAATCCCTCCCGTTGGGAAATCTGGCCCCTGGATAAATTCCATCAGTTCCTCGATCGCGACCGTCTCTGGTGCTGCGTGATTCAAGAGAAAAATCAGGGCATCGATGAGCTCTCAAAGATTGTGTGGAGGAATATTGGTCGCCATACCGACGGCGATACCCATCGCACCGTTCATCAACAGATTGGGAATACGAGTCGGGAGGACTGTTGGCTCCTGTGTCGATGCATCATAGTTGTCTCTCCAGTCGACCGTATCCTTGTCGATATCCGAGAGCATGAGCTCACCGAGCTTGTCCATCTTGACCTCGGTGTATCGCATCGCTGCAGCGTTGTCACCATCCATAGAACCGAAGTTTCCTTGACCGTCCACGAGCGGATATCGGAGTGAGAAATCCTGAGCCATACGCACCATCGCATCATACACGGAGGTATCTCCATGTGGATGATACTTACCGAGAACATCTCCGACAACACGAGCTGACTTGCGATACTTGCCAGTTGCCCTCACTCCACCCTCATACATCGCATAGAGCACACGCCTATGTACAGGCTTCAATCCATCACGGACATCAGGGAGAGCACGAGAGACGATGACTGACATCGCATAGTCAAGATAACAGGTCTCCATCTCATTCACGAGTGAGCGATCACTATCTCCGTCATAGTTCATCCCGATCATAGCTATAGGCCCTGACGCTACTTGAGCATCTGCAGTAGGGAGATCGAGGAACTCAGCATCTGAGTCTATATTATTTTCAGGCATTTCTGGTTTGATTTCGTCGTCTGTTTCTGGAGTATCTGACATAGGAGATTTATATTAAAAAGTCCCATCCAGTATATGAAAATGGGGGACTTTTGCAAACTAAAATTGTCGCACGTATCGTGCGTTTCTCTTGTATTTTTTTATAGGTATCTACGATAACCAAATGGGTCTAAATACCCATCTAAAACAAAATAGGTACAAAATAGAAACCAAAGAGTCAGAAGGCTCAGAAGGAGACCAATAAATACACTCCTAATTCTTCTGACACCGGAGCGAGAAGCCGATGGTCCGATAGCTGAAGTTACTCGGATTGACCTGCGAAGTGTTGAAGCTCACATTGCGAGCATACGTCGAGTACGGCGTACTCGACCAGTAGTAACCGAAGGAGCCCTGATTGTACAGAGTGCTCGTAGAGAAGTCACGGGTCCCAGAGAGAGGAATCTGGAGGGTGGTGACGACAGTGGTTGTAGCAGTAGACGAGCATCCTGTCGTACCATTGATACTATCAATAGCATCACACCATTCTTTGATTGTTGGAACATGATATCCACTCATACACGGTCACCGCATGAGAACCTGGCTAGCTGGAGTTGTACTCGAGTAAATAGTGCTATTAGCCCCTCCCCATCTATTGCC